>CAZZNX010000001.1:0-101355 GCA_964655795.1 uncultured Leifsonia sp.
GTCGCGTGCAGCTCCATTGCGCCGACATCGGGTTTGGTGAAGAACGCACCCCAGAAGAAGCGCAGGCTGTACGCGACGGTCAGCACCGAGCCGACGATGACGCCGGAGAGGGCGACCCAGGCCCAGAACGCGTCCTGCCCGGATGTGGATTCCAGCAGAGAGCCGAACACGCTCTCCTTCGCCACGAAGCCGAGCAACGGGGGCAGGCCGGCCATCGAGGCAACGGCGATGCCGGCCGTCGTCGCGAGCAGCGGCATCCGTCGGCCGAGCCCCGAGAGCTTGCGCCAGTCCCTGGTGCCCGTCGCGTGGTCGATGATGCCGACGACGAGGAACAGCGTTGCCTTGTAGAGCGCGTGCGCGAGCAGCAGGGCGGCGCCGGCAAGCGCCGCATCCCGGGTGCCGAAGCCGAGCATGATCGTGAGGAAGCCGAGCTGGCTGACGGTGCCGTAGGCGAGCAGCAGCTTGAGGTCGTACTGGCGCATTGCGCGCCAGCCGCCGACGAGCATGGTGAGAACGCCGACCGTCACGAGGATCGGCTGCCAGACTGGCTGATCGGCGTAGCCGGGGGCAAAGCGGGCGATGACGTAGATGCCGGCCTTGACCATGGCCGCGGCGTGCAGGTAGGCGCTGACCGGGGTGGGCGCGGCCATCGCGGCCGGCAGCCAGAAGTGGAACGGCACGAGAGCGCTCTTGCTCAGCGCGCCGAGCAGCACGAGCACGATCGCGACCTGGCCGAACGCCCCGCCGACCGGGTTCGCCACGATCTCGGTGAGCGAGGTCGAACCGGTCGCCACCGAGAGCATGATGATGCCGACGAGCATCGCGAGCCCGCCGAAGGTGGTCACGGTCAGCGCCTGCAGCGCGGCACCGCGGCTGGATCGGCGGCCGGTGTGGTGCCCGATCAGCAGATAGGAGAGCACGCTCGTGGCCTCCCAGAACACGAACATGACGATCACGTCGTCGCTCGTGACGAGGCCGTACATCACCCCGGCGAAGGCGAGCAGTAGCGCGGCGAAGCGGCCGAGGCCCGGCTCGTCATCGGTGAAGTACCGCGCGCAGTAGGCCAGCACGAGCGCCCCGACACCCGTGACGATGAGCGCGAGCAGCAGCGACAGCGCGTCGATGCGGAAGCTGAGCGAGATGCCGAGCTGCGGGATCCACGGGACGGACTCCGTGACGGGGGTTCCGGCCAGAATGCCAGGGGCCTGCGCGAGCGTCACCGCGAACAGTGCGGCAGGCGCCAGCGCGATCACCCAGAAGACGCGGGCCTTGAGCCACCTCGTCAGCAGCGGGGTGAGAATTGCGAGAACTCCGACCGCCACAAGGGAGAAGATCATCAATCTCCCCCGCCAGTCGTCGTGTGGCTACAGAGTACCAAGGCACGCCTCTGCGCGTCTTCGACTAAACTCAAATGTTGCCGCTGATTAACGGTCACCGCGCTTGAGCGTTTTCGAACTCGCGCCGACCCTTCAGGGTCATCTCAGGGACATCCCCCATTCGCGGGTCAGTCCTTCACCGCGTATGCTCTGCCTACGAGCTTGAGGGGGCACGCTATGAGTGATCTGACACTGATCGGCACGACGATCGATCCGGCCGGGTGCAATTGCGACGATTGCCTGCGCGGATCGAGTATCCCCCTGCACCGCGCGACCGCCGCTCATCTGCACGGGCTGATGAACGGCGATCTCGCGAATGCGACCGGCCTCGACCTCAGCGACATCGAGGCCGTGCTCGACGGTCTCTGAGCGCGCCCCTGAGCCGGCGGCTCGGATCTGCTACGGCGTGCGGTTCTCCGCGCCGACCATCCAGGCGTACTGCTCGATCTTCTCGATGATCGCGTGCAGGATGTCGGCGCTCGTCGGGTCCGCGTCGTCGACGGTGTCGTGCACCGAACGGGCGGTGTGGGCAACAGCCTGCAGCCGGGCGGTGATCAGATCAACGGTCTCCGCGGTGTCCGTCTCCCCTGCCGGGTAGGCGGGCAACGTCGTGGTGGCCGCGATCGTGTCGCTGCGGCCGTCCGGCACCGAGTGCAACGCACGCATGCGTTCGGCGATGACATCGGCGAACTCCCGTGCCGAGTCGATGATCTCGTCGAGCTGCAGGTGCAGGTCGCGGAAATTCTTGCCGACGACGTTCCAGTGCGCCTGCTTGCCCTGCAGCTGAAGCTCGAGCAGCTCGACGAGCACCTTCTGCAGCGCGTCGCTGAGCTTCTTGGGGGCCGTGAATGCGCTCGCCGTCGACTTCTTGCGCGAGGACTTCGCCGTGGTTGGGCGTTCCAGAGTGTCGGTCATGGTGCCTTCCTTCCGTCGTGCCGCCCGGTCGGCGCTGCCTGTTGGGCAGAGCCCCGGGCGCTCCTTCGAGGCTAACCCCGCCACTGGCTTCTGCACAGGGGTACACAGCACCCGTGGAGGTTCGCCACACGCGAAACCGGGCATCCGTGCGGAGGCGGAAACGACGAAGGGAGGCCAGATTCGACGAATCTGGCCTCCCTTCGCGGGAATCGCCTCCCGTTACCGCTGAGGTGCCTAGTCGGTGCCGGAGTCGAAGGCTGCGCCCTCGGATGCCACGTCGGTTGCCCGCTCCAGGGCGTCGGTCGCGGCGTCCGGGTGACCGACCTCGAGGATCTCGCTGGCGGCACCGGACTCGAGCTCGCCGACGAGCTCGGCGGTCGCTCCACCGATGATGCCGGCGGATGCGTACTGCTCGAGGCGCGAACGCGAGTCGGCGATGTCGAGGTTGCGCATGGTCAGCTGGCCGATGCGGTCGTCCGGGCCGAAGGCCGAGTCGCCGACGCGCTCCATCGAGAGCTTGTCCGGGTGGTAGCTGAGGTGCGGGCCCGTGGTGTTGAGGATCGTGTAGTCGTCGCCGCGGCGGAGCTTCACGGTGACCTCACCGGTCACGGCCGAGCCGACCCACTTCTGAATGGACTCGCGCAGCATGAGCGACTGCGGGTCGAGCCAACGACCCTCGTACATGAGGCGGCCGAGGCGGCGGCCCTGCTCGTGGTAGTTGGCGACGGTGTCTTCGTTGTGGATCGCGTTCAGCAGGCGCTCGTAGGTGATGTGGAGCAGCGCCATGCCCGGCGCCTCGTAGATGCCGCGGCTCTTGGCCTCGATGATGCGGTTCTCGATCTGGTCGGACATGCCGAGGCCGTGACGGCCACCGATCTTGTTCGCCTCGAGGACGAGAGCGACGGGGTCGCTGTACTCGACACCGTTGATGGCGACCGGGCGGCCGGCCTCGAAGCGCACGGAGACGACCTCGGTGGCGATCTCGACGTCGTCGCGCCAGCTGGCGACACCCATGATCGGGGTGACGAGCTCGATGCCGCTGGAGAGTTCCTCGAGCAGCTTGGCCTCGTGGGTGGCACCCCAGATGTTGGCGTCGGTCGAGTACGCCTTCTCTGCCGAGTCGCGGTACGGGTAGCCGCGGGCGACGAGCCACTCGCTCATCTCGGTGCGGCCGCCGAGCTCCTGCACGAAGGTGCTGTCGAGCCACGGCTTGTAGATCCGCAGGCGCGGGTTGGCGAGCAGGCCGTAGCGGTAGAAGCGCTCGATGTCGTTGCCCTTGTAGGTGGAACCGTCGCCCCAGATGTGGACGCCGTCCTCCTTCATGGCGCGCACGAGCATGGTGCCGGTGACGGCACGGCCGAGCGGCGTGGTGTTGAAGTAGGTCTTGCCGCCGGAACGGATGTGGAACGCGCCACAGGCCAGGGCGACGAGGCCCTCCTCGACCAGTGCAGACTTCGCGTCGACGAGGCGGGCGATCTCGGCGCCGTACTCGAGCGCGCGACCGGGGACGGCGTCGATGTCCGGCTCATCGGGCTGGCCGATGTCTGCGGTGTAGGTGCAGGGCACCGCGCCCTTCTCTCGCATCCAGGCAACGGCGACGGAGGTATCGAGACCACCGGAGAAGGCGATGCCGACGCGTTCGCCGACAGGAAGAGAGCTGAGCACCTTAGACATAGCTAAAACCTTATTCCACGCGGGCGTTTCCGCTGACATCGACCCCGCCCCGGATGACGCGCTCAGCCCTCCTCGACGGCCGCCAGCCAGCGCGTCAGCACGCCCTCAATGCTCGCGAGATCGGCGGAGTCCAGAACACTGAGCAGCCGGCGCTCGTTCTCCATATGCTCGGTGAACACCCGGTCGACGAGCTCGAGCCCGGCCGTGGTGAGTGCGACCACGCGGGCCCGGGCGTCCAGCTCGCTCACCCGACGCGTGACGAGGCCACGCTTCTCGAGCCTATCGACGCGCTTCGTCACACCGCCCGAGGTCACCATGGTGTGATCGGCCAGCTCCCCCGCCGCGCGCTCGAAGGGCGCCCCGGCCCGGCGCAGCGTCGCGAGCACATCGAACTCCCCCTCGCCGAGTCCATGCCGCTGGTACACCTCGACGATGGATTCGCGAAGGTAGTCGGCGATGCGGTGCATCCGCCCGATGACGCCCTGCGGCGACGGATCGACGTCCGGGCGCTCGCGCCGCCACTCCGCCTGGATGCGCGCGACGCGGTCGAGCGGGAGGTCTCGAGGGTTTTCCACCATCCCGCCATGTTATCTTCCGTGGCAACTATAATAGTTTCCATGGAAGATAAATGGCGATATGTGCTCATCACGACGATCGCGCCGATCAGCTGGGGCACGACGTACTTCGTGACCCAGCAATTCCTCCCGGCCGACACCCCGCTCTGGGGCGCCGCGATCCGGGCGCTGCCGGCCGGACTGCTCCTGTTCGCGCTCCGCCGCCGGCTCCCACAGGGATCGTGGTGGCTCAAGTCCCTCGTTCTCGGCACACTCAACATGGGTGCATTCCTCGCGCTGGTCTACGTTGCCGCCCAGCTGCTGCCCACGAGTGTCGCCGCAACGATCATGGCCACCGGCCCGCTCGTGATGATGCTGTTGGCGTGGCCGCTCATCGGCGAGCGCCCGCGGTGGCTGTCGCTACTGGGCGCCGCACTCGGCATCGTCGGCGTCGCAGCGATGCTGTTCTCTGGCGCCGCCGCGATCAACCCCGGCGGCGTCCTCGCATCACTCGCCGCGATGGTGCTGTCATCGATCGGCTTCGTGCTCACCAAACGCTGGGGAAGCGGCGTCGATGTGCTGTCGATGACCTCGTGGCAGCTGATCGCCGGCGGTCTCAGCCTCATCCCACTCGCGGCGCTCGTCGAGGGCGCCCCGCCGGCGCTCGACACCACAGAGCTGCTCGCATTCGCTTATGTGTCGATCATCGCCACGGCGCTCGCCTACGTCGCCTGGTTCACCGGGCTCAAGCATCTAGACGCCGGCACGGTGGGCCTGATCGGGCTGCTCAACCCGATCACCGGTGTGCTCCTCGGCCTCGCCATCGCCGGCGAGAGCTTCACTCCACAACAGCTCGTCGGAGTCCTGCTCACCCTCGCCGGCATTCTGCTCGGCCAGCGCGCCGGTCGGACGGCCTCGCTGAGACGCGTGGTGAAACCGAGCCTGTCGCTGCCACGGACCGCCCCCATAGACTGCGAATGAAGTGACAGTGGTTGAGGTGCTCGTCCGCTCGAACACCGGCGTCTCCACCCGGAGGGGCCGCGATGTGAACAACGGTCGAGCGAAGCGGGGAATTGAGGGTCGACGGCCAGCGTCGCGATGCTCAAGCAGTAACTCCACCGGCTGCTGCCCACTCCGGGCGGCGGCCGCTTTTCGCGCTCTGAAAGGGGACAGAACATGCTAGAAAAGAACGTCATTCCTACCGTGGAGGCGGCGAACCGCTCCGTGCTCGACTCGATGCCGTTCGAGGACACGGCCGACTTCGACGACGCCGATCGTGGCTTCATCGCCAAGCTCGACCCCGGCATCGTGCGCGCGGCCGACGGCCGCACGGTGTGGGACAACGACAGTTACGACTTCCTCGCCGGCGAGGCACCGACGACCGTCAACCCCAGCCTGTGGCGGCAATCCCAGCTCGTCGCCAAACAGGGACTGTTCGAGGTCGTCGAAGGCATCTACCAGGTGCGCGGGCTCGACCTCTCCAACGTCACCTTCGTCGAGGGTGAGACCGGTGTGATCGTGATCGACCCGTTGATCTCGAGCGAGACCGCAGCAGCTGCCCTCGGCCTCTACCGCGCCCACCGCGGCGAGCGCCCCGTCGTCGCGGTGATCTTCTCGCACAGCCACGTCGACCACTTCGGTGGTGTCTTCGGCGTCACGTCCCAGGCGGATGTCGACGCCGGGCGCGTGCAGGTCATCGCCCCGGTCGGCTTCGTCCACCACGCCGTCGAAGAGAACGTCTACGCGGGAACCGCCATGGCGCGCCGCGCCGGCTACATGTACGGCGCCGTCCTCGACCGGGGCCCGGAAGGCGCCGTCGGTGCCGGGCTCGGCCAGACGACGTCCTCCGGTGAGGTCGGACTCATCGTCCCGACGCTGGACATCAGCACCACGGGAGAGACCCACACCATCGACGGCGTGGAGATCGAGTTCCAGATGGCGCCGGGCACCGAGGCTCCGTCCGAGATGCACTTCTACTTCCCGCAGCACCGCGCCCTCTGCATGGCGGAGAACGCCACCCACACCCTGCACAATCTGCTCACCCTGCGCGGAGCCCTCGTGCGCGACCCGCACATCTGGTCGACGTACCTGACCGAGGCGATCGACAGCTTCGGTGACCGCAGCGACGTCGTGTTCGCCTCGCACCACTGGCCGACCTGGGGTAAGGAGAGGATCGTCGGATTCCTCGGGGCCCAGCGCGATCTCTACGCCTACCTGCACGATCAGACCCTGCGACTGCTGAACCAGGGCTACAACGGGGCAGAGATCGCCGAGATGATCGAGTTGCCGCCGGCCCTCGCCTCTTCGTGGAACACGCACGGCTACTACGGATCGATCAGCCACAACGTCAAGGCGATCTACCAGCGCTACATGGGCTGGTTCGACGGCAACCCGGCCCGGCTCTGGCCGCACCCGCCGGCCGCACAGGCCGAGCGTTATGTGAAGGCCCTCGGAGGGATCGACCGCGTGGTCGAGCTCGCCCAGACGGCGTACGACGAGGGTGACCTGCGTTGGGCAGCGACCCTGCTCGACCACGCGGTGTTCGCCGAGACCGAGCACACCGGCGCCCGCACGCTCTACGCCGCCACCCTCGAGCAGCTCGGCTTCGGCTCGGAGAACGGCACGTGGCGCAACTTCTTCCTCTCGGGAGCCACCGAGTTGCGTGACGGCAACTTCGGCACCCCGACCGTGACCAGCGCACCGGCGATCCTCGACCAGCTCACGCCGGAGCAGCTCTTCGCTTCGCTGGCCATCTCGGTCGACGGCCCGAAGGCGTGGGATCTGGATCTGAGCATCAACGTCACCTTCACCGACCTCGATGCCAACTACCGCGTCGCGCTGCGCAACGGTGTGCTCATCAGCAGGAAGAAGTCGCTCGACCCGGATGCCACGGCAACCGTGTCACTCAGCAAGGCGCGCATGCTGGCGCTGCTCGCGGGCGACGTTGAGTCCCCCGGGATCGAGACGAGCGGCGACACCGCCGTGCTGCCTCAGCTGCTCGGCGTGTTGCAGAGCGGCGACCGGGGGTTCAACATCGTCACTCCGTAGGCTGGCTGGCCGTGCTCGCTCCCTGGTTGCGCATGAACACGATGAGCCAACTGAACACGAGCACGGCCAGAATCAGCTCGACCGCGGTGAGGTTGTAGTACCCGGTCATGAAGAACACGACGAGCACCGCGATCACGGCGACGAAGACGTATCCCAGCCAGAGGAACACCGTCGGCGTGGTCGGGATCAGTGTGCGCAGGCGCACCACCAGGACCGTGTAGACGATGGCCATGCCCGTCGCCGAGAGGTTGTGCAGCGCCAGCGACACGTCGAGGGAGAACAGCCCGACACAGCCGAGCAGGATCCCGATGAGGATCAGTGAGACGCGCACGAAACGGCGGTGGCGCCGCTCCAGTTCCGTGGCGGCAGGCAGCCCGGCCGTCGCGTAGTTCGCGATCGTCGTCACGAGCACGCCGGCGATGATCAGGGTGAGGTTGAATGCGTTCCCGGAGAGATCATCCGTCATGCCGAGGGTGCTGAGGTTCTTCTGCCACCAGTGCGGGTCGGATGCGCTGAGCATGCTCGTCACGGCGCCGACCAACAGGAACACCGCGAGCACCAGCGAGAGCAGGATGGGCGTGAGGTGCACCGCCGAGAGGAACACGACGTAGGCGGTGACCGCCGTTGCCACACCGGCCAGCACTGCGGCCGAGAGCGGGAACACGAGCGCGTCGACGAAGCTCCGCGCCATGACGTCGGCGATCGCGATCCAGCTGAGCATGGCGATGACGGCGTGTGCGAGGGCGATCGCCGCGATGTCGAACCAGTGCAGCCGCGGCCCGTCGCCCTCCCACAGGCTGCGCGAGCGCCGGAGGCTTCTGGCCCAGACCACCACGATCGCCGCGGCAATGGCGGAGCTGATCGCCACGTACTGGCCGAGTGAGTTCGGGCCGGAGATCGGGGCGGAGCTGCCCCAGAAGACGAAGAGGCCGATGGTGCTGCTCACCACGAAGACGGCGGCACCGAGGATCAGCGCAACCGACTCCAGCGACTGCCTGCTGTCTGCTGGATGCCGGAGCACACTCACGATCGAACTGGACTGACTCATTATGCGGTCACCTCTCTGCTCCAATGGATGTGTGTGTTCTGCTAGTGGATGATCGCCTTCATCACGATCATGGCGAGCCCGAAGGCCGCAGTGCCCAGTGCCCCGGCGATGCGAATGGGCCACGAGCTGCCCCGCACCGCGAATGCGCTGTAGCCGAGCACGGCGAGGATCACGACGCCGAGCCAGAGCGCCGTCCACATCGCCACGTAATCCGGGATCGCCTCCAGTGCGCCGAGCAGCAGGACGAACGAGGGCAGCAGCGCGGAGAGCAGGAAGCCGATCGAGCGGCGCACGGAGCGGTGGAATGCGAGCCCCAGGGTCGTGTCATCCCCCTGGACGACGCCGTGGCCCGCGACGGTTCCGGCGTAGACATGGGCGGCCCAGAACACCACGACGGTGCCGATGACGCTGAGAAAGGTCTGCCAGGAGCTGGCGCCATACGTGCCGGCGACGACGATCATGCCGCTCACAAGCACGATTCCGTAGACGGACTCCTCGGTGACGAAGCCCGTGCGCACCCGCGTCACGAGGTCGGCGTCGCTCTCCGGCGGTTCCGGAGTGTGGTCGTTCATGGTGCTTGTTCCTCCTTGGTGCGCCCGGCGATTTCGGCCGGGATGCCGCGGGAGAACAATAGCGCGAAAGCCGCGATCGCGATGAGCGCGAAGAACGCCGTGCGCAGCGAACTGATCTGAGACTCGCTGTACACGGTGGTGAGCGTCTCGGCGTCCTCCGTGCTGAGCCCGGCATCCTCGGCGATCCCCGCGACATCCGCTGCGGGGATGATGTTCACCCCGCCCGCGGTGAGCTCGGTCACCGTGGCCTTCGTCGACTCGGGCAGGTCACTGGCTGCGATGCCCGTCGAGAATGACGTCGCCAGCGCCCCGATCAGCACAGAGCCGATCAGTGCGGTGCCGAGGGAGGAACCGAGATTCTGGAAGACGCCCTGCAGGCCGCCGACCTCGCTCGATTCCTTGCTGCTGACGGCCGACATGTTCACATTGCCGAGCTGGGACGCGAGCAGGCCGAGCGCCGCTCCCGCACAGAACATCCCGAGCCCGAAGATCCAACTCTTCAGGTCGATGTCGACGGATGCCAGCAGCACCAGTGCGCTCAGCACGAGCACGAACTGCCCCCACTGCACGATGCGGCGCGGCGACCAGATGGCCGACAGCCTGGTGCCGATGATCGAGAACAGGATGAGCGAGATCGAGAGCGGGAAGATCTTGATGCCCGTCTGGAGCGCATCGAGCCCCAGGGTCATCTGCAGGTAGACGGGAACCATGAAGAACAGTCCGGCCGTGATCGCGTACTGGGCTCCGAGCACGCTCAGTCCGCTGCGGAGCTGCGTGATGCTGAACATCTCCACGTGCACGAGCGGGGGCCGCCCTGCAGCAACGAGCGCCTTCTGCCTGCGCACGAAGATGTAGATCAGCACGGCGCCGGCGAGCATCAGCCATGCGGTCAGGGAGATACCGAGCGGCGCGATCGGAACGCCGCCGATCTCCGGAGAGTGCAGGGGCGTGACCCATCCCCAGGTCTTGCTCTGCAACATTCCGAACACCACGAAGACGAGACCGACCGCCGAGAGCACGACGCTCAGCAGGTCGATGCGCGACCGTTGCGGCGGCGTCGAGTCGGTGATCGTCCGTGCGAACAGGAGGACGACGGCCATGATCACGACCTCCGCAACGAAGACGTAACGCCAGCTGAAGTAGGTGGTGACGAAACCGCCGATGAGCGGTCCTGCCGCCACCGCGGCACCGGTCACCGCGCCGATCGTCGCATACGCGGTGATGCGGTCGCGGCCGGTGTAGTTGTCGGCAATGAGTGCGGCGATCGCCGGGATCACGAGAACGGCGCCGAGCCCCTCGATGATCGACCAGCCGAGGAAGAGGACCAGCACGTTGGGGCTGAACGCCGTGGTGAGCGAACCGATGGCGTACACGATCGATCCGATCACGAACGCTCGACGTCGCCCCCAGACGTCACCGAGCTTCGCGCCGAGCAGCATCAGTGAGGCCATGGTCAGCGTGTAGAAGGTGATCGCCGCCTGCATCGCTGCCACGGTGGTGTCGAGGTCGGCGACAACCTGCGAGATCGACACATTCATCACGGTGCCGTCGAGCACCATCACGAACTGGGCCGCACCGAGGATGAGAACGACTGACCACTTCTTCATTCCACTGCCGACTCTCTCTGACGGCTCGGGCGATTCCGGATGCCTCAGGGTCAGTATTGACCCGAATTCGCGTGAGGCGCAACGGACACGCGGGGTGGTGCTCGGCAAAAGCGCAGCGGTAGGGTGTGAGCCACTGGCGCAACCGTGGGGGTGTGCCCCGAAAGAATGGTCACAACTATGGATTTCTGGGACGTAGTCGGTTTCTTCTTCTGGACATGGGTTTTCGTGTCCTACCTGATGATCCTGTTCTGGATCCTCAGCGATCTGTTCCGAGACCACACTCTCAGCGGATGGTTCAAGGCCATCTGGATCATCTTCCTGATCTTCGTGCCATTCCTCACCGCGCTCGTCTACCTGATCGCGCGTGGTTCGTCGATGAATGAGCGGGCCGGACGCGGCGCCGGCGTCGTGCCGGAGGACTACTCCAAGCCGGCGCCGTCGACGACACCGGCAGCGGATATCGCGCAGGCCAAGGCGCTGCTGGATGCCGGCACCATCAACCAACGTGAGTACGACGCGCTCAAGGCGAAAGCCATGGGCGAGTTCTAAGAGACAGGACCGAGACGATGGCCGAGTCGGGCGACGCAAAGAGCGGCATCAGCGAAGCATTTCGGTTGCGGGCGGCCGCCGGGCGTGACGCCCGCCGGCGCTCACCGCGCTCCGGCGCGTCCGAATGGGCTGCGGCATCCGACCGGCCAGACCCCGTCTCCCTCCTCGAGGAGCAGGCGGTCAGCCGGGCGCCAGAACTCGTGCCCATCCGTTACGGACGCATGCTGGTGTCGCCGTTCACCTTCTACCGTGGCGCGGCGCTGCTCATGGCATCCGACCTTGCCGGCACCCCGGACTCCGGCATCACCGTGCAACTCTGCGGCGATGCACACCTGTCGAACTTCGGGGTGTTCGGCACTCCAGAGCGTTCGCTGCTCTTCGACATCAACGACTTCGACGAGACCCTGCCCGGGCCGTGGGAGTGGGATCTCAAACGCCTGGCCGCGAGCTTCGAGGTGGCCGGGCAACACCGCGGCTTCACCGAAGCCGAACGGCGCGACAGCGTACTCGCGCTGGCCCGGTCCTATCGCGAGCGGATGCGGCTGGCCGCTGACTCCCCCGTGCTCCGTTCCTGGTACGACCGTCTGAACGCCGACGACGCCCTCGCCTGGCTGCAGAACGAGCAGGCGGAGGGCCGGGCGGACAAGAGGCAGGTCAAGCGCACGACGGAGGTCTTCGCGAAGGCGCGCACCCGCGACAGTGCACGCGCCACCAAGAAACTGGTCGGCGTCGTCGACGGCGAGCTGCGGATCCTCTCTGTTCCCCCGCTCATCGTGCCCGTCGGCGAGCTCGCACCTGAGGGGCGCAGCCGCGAAGACGAGGTGGCGCAGATGCGCGAGGTGATCTCTGCGTACATGGAGACGCTGAGCAACCCACACCACCCGGCCCACGAGTACGAGTACGTGCACATGGCGCGCAAGGTCGTGGGCGTCGGCAGTGTCGGAACGCGCGCGTGGATCATCCTGTTGCGCGGTCGCGACGATGAGGACCTCCTGCTGCTGCAGGCGAAGGAGGCGCAGCGCTCTGTGCTCGAGCGTTTCCTGCCTGCCAGCGAATACGACCACCAGGGCGAACGCGTCGTACGCGGTCAACGCATGATGCAGGCGGCGAGCGACATCTTCCTCGGCTGGCAACGGACGCAGGGCTGGGATGGGCAGAACCGCGACTTCTATGTGCGCCAGATGCACGACTGGAAGGGCTCTGCCGACATCGAGCTCATGAACCCGACCGGGCTTCTGCTCTACGCCCACCTCTGCGGTGAGACGCTGGCCAGGGCGCACACCCGCGCGGGCGACCGCGTCGCGATCGCCGCCTACCTCGGCGGCTCCGATGTGTTCGACCAGGCCATCGCCGACTTCGCGAGCGCATACGCGGAACAGAACAACCGCGACTACGCGGCGTTCCAGGCAGCCGTCGAGTCCGGTCGCCTGGAGGCGGTCAGCGGGCTCTGAGGCAGCCGGCGGCGAATCAGCCGAGCAGCTCGGCGGAGCCCATCAGCTTGTCGATGGTGATCTCGATCACGACACGGCTCGGGTTGACGCGCGGCTGGCGGTAGCGCGCCGCGTAGAGCGCGACGGCGTGGGCGACGGCATCCGCATCGCGGTTGATGCTCGCCCGGCCCGCGAAGGAGATCCACTGGCCCTCGTGCACCTGGGCGACGGTCGCCGTTCCGCCGCGTTCGACGTTGCGCACCTTCTGTGTGCCGTCAGAGGTGATGATGCGCACAAGCCCGCCGTCGAGGGTGAAGCCGACGGGAACCGCGTGGATGCCGCCCCGGTGGCCGAGTGTCGAGAGGATCGCCAGGTGCCGCTCGGTCACGAAATGCGTCGCGGCGTCGGTGAGATCAGTTGTCATGCCTCCATTGTTCCGCAGTCGCGGCTCGTGCACGCGCCCCCTGGAACTCCGCGAACGCCACCGTGACGATCAGGCCGCCGCCCGGCCGCGGGGTGACGACGAGATCGGCCTGATGCACATCGGCGATGCGAGCGACAAGCGCGAGGCCGAGGCCGTATCCCCTCTGCGCACCCCGTGTGCTCACCCGGCCCTCGCCGCGCAGAAACGGTTCGATGAGTCGCGCCGTGTCGCCAGGGGTGTACTCGGCGCCCGTGTTCTCGACGCGCAGAACCGAGCGGGCGGTCGCCGCATCATGCCGGCTGGAGATGTCGACGACGCCGCGCACATCGTTGTGGCGCAGGGCATTCTGGAGGAGGTTCCCCACCAGCTGCAGGAGCAGGGCGGCGTCGCCGACGAGGGTGGCCTCGGCGATGTCGCTGTGGACGGTCACGGCCAGTGCAGCCGCCTCCGCGCGGTTCTCCGCCACGACGGTTTCGACGATCGCGGCCAGGTCAAGTCGCCGTGAGTTCGCGCTCACGGCGTTGGCGTCGGCAAGGCGCAACAGCGCGTCCGTGAGACCGATCGCGCGCGCGTTCGTGATGGAGAGCCGCTCGACCAGTACCCCGTGGTCCTGACCGTCGGGGTTGCGCCGTGCGACGTCCAGCAGCGTCTCGGTGACGGCCAGCGGAGTGCGCAGCTCGTGGGAGGCGTTCGCGGCGAAACGTTCCTGTGCGGCGAAGGCGTCGGAGAGCTGCTCGAGCATGTGATCGAAGCTGTCGGCGAGCTGGCGAAACTCGTCGTTGCGGCCCTGGAGCCGGATGCGCCGGTCGAGCCGGCCGGCTGCGGCATCCCGCGCCGCCTGATTGATGCGCTGCAGCGGGCGCAGCACCCACCCTGCCAGTACCCAGCCGCCGATCACACCGATGACGGCCAAGGTGACGAGGATGGCGACGGAGACCCCGGTGACGGCGCCGAGTATCTCTTCGCGTGTCGCAATCGGATCGCCGAGGTCGCTGGGATTGGCCGCGGTGAGCGGGTAGTTGGGCACGTATCGCAGCACGACGTACACCCCGAACAGCGTGATCCCCCCGGCGAGGACAAGAAACGCGGCGTAGCTGAGCGCCAGGCGCAGCCGCGCGCTGACGCGCGACGTGCCGACTCGGGAGGTGCTCAACGTCGCCCGCCGTCCGTGCTGGCCCCGCCGTTGCTCCCGGGCTCGGCCAGTCGGTAGCCGACGCCTGGAACCGTGAGGATCAGCTCGGGGCCGCCCAGTGCCTTGCGCAGGGTCGACATGGTGACCCGTGGCGCGCTCGTGAAGGGGTCCGCGTTCTCGTCCCATGCCTTCTCGAGCAGTGTCTCCGCGCTGACGATGCCGCCACCCGCCTGCATCAGCAGTTCCAACACGGCGAACTGCTTGCGGGCGAGCTTCACATACCGCCCGTCGCGATACACCTGCTGCCGAAAGGTGTCCATCCGAAGGTCGGCGAACTCAAGCACCGGCGCGCTGGCAACGGTCGGTCGGCGACTCAGGGCTCGCAGCCGGACGATGAGCTCCTCCAGCGCGAATGGTTTGGTCAGGTAGTCGTCCGCGCCGAGCCGGAAGCCGTCGACCTTGTCGCGCAATGAGGCCGCAGCGGTGAGCATCAGCACGCGGAGGTGGGCGTGTTCGCGCACAATGACGGCACACAGCTCGTCGCCATGGATTCCGGGGAGGTCGCGGTCGAGTACGACCACGTCGTACTCGTTCACGGCGATGCGTTCCAGCGCGTCGTCACCGCTGAACGCGATATCGGTGGCGATGCCCTCGTGGCTGAGCCCTGCCTGCAGCGCTTCCGCGAGGAAGACCTCATCCTCGACGACGAGCACGCGCATCCGGTCAGTCCTCTCGGTTCTGCCGCAGCCCGCGACGAATCCGAGTCTAGACAGGGCGGATGTTGCAGAAATGTGTGGTGATCGCCAGACGCTCACGCAACACGGCAGCTGATGGGCTGGGTGCCGCAATCGTTCATGGCACTCCGCACGTTATTGGAGCGCCGCAACAGGAAGAGAAGCAATGCCTCAGCCACTCCCCCACACCCTGCGCGCCGCCGCATCCGCGATCGTCGTTGCATTCTGCGCGCTCACCCTCAGCGCCTGCGGCTTCGCAGATGGCGGGCCGGCCACGGCGAGCGAAGCGGATCTCGGCGCTGAAGACGGCTACATCCCCGATGGGGAGAGCGTCTCACCGTACGCAGACGATCTGCCGACCATCGCCAATCTCGACCTCGATCTGCGCAACGCCCTGCAGCGGGCCGCCGCCGATGCGGCGGCCGACGGGGTCGACATGCTCGTGACCGACGGCTGGCGCAGCGAGCGCTACCAACAGCTGCTCCTCGACAACGCGATTCGGAACTATCTCAGCGAGGACGAGGCGCGCAAGTGGGTGAAGACGCCGGAGGAGTCGACGCACGTGCAGGGTCTCGCCGTTGACATCGGGCCGACGGATGCCGACAGCTGGCTGAGCCAGCACGGCAGCGACTACGGACTCTGTCAGACCTACGGCAACGAGATGTGGCACTTCGAGCTGGCCGTGCGGCCGGGTGAGATGTGCCCGGCCCCGTTGAATGATGCCTCGGCCGGCTGAGGACCGGGTCGGGTCAGGACCGGGCTGCTCGTGAGGCGGCCTCGAGGAAGGCCGGGCGCACGCGGTCCCAGCCGTCGAGGTATCCGCCGACCATGGCCGCATCGCGCAGGAGCACGAGCTGCGCGGCGGCGCCCGCGGCATCCGGAACAGCCGCCGCGTCCAACACGGACTCGAGCTCGGTGCGGAACCACGCGCGGTGCGCGCCGACCGCTTGTCGAACCGGGCTGTCGGGGTCCGGATACTCGGCCGCCGCGTTGATGAACGGGCAGCCTCGCGTGTGGTGACGGGCCACATCGTCGGCGAGGCCGGCGACCACGAGCTCGACGAGCTGCTTCGGTTCTGCACCGGATGCCTCTGCCGCGGCGAACGCGCCGCGAATCTGTGCATCCTCGACGCCGAGGTACGCCTCGACCAGATCTTCCTTGCTCGGAAAGTGACGGTAGAACGTCGCCCGCGTCACACCGGCTTCCGCCAGGATCCGGTCGACTCCGACCGAGTGGATGCCCTCACGGTAGAAGAGTTCGGATGCCGCGCGCAGCAGTCGCTCGCGTGCTTCGGAGGCGCCGCTGGGAGTCGTTCGAGTAGCCATAGACAAAATGATAGAACGATCTTTCTCTTTTTGCTTGACATCCTGTTCGGCGAGGCGTAACTTTCATGTCAGAAGCAGAAAGAACGATCGTTCCACTTTCGGAACGACACCGACACAGGAGAAGGAATCATGACAACCACCGACAACGCCCCCATCGTCCTCATCCACGGCCTGTGGATGACGCCGCGCAGCTGGGACACCTGGGCAGAGTACTTCCGGAACCGCGGCCACGAGGTCATCATCCCGGGCTGGCCCGGCATCGATGACCGCTCGGTTGCCGATGTGCGGAACAACCCGGAGGCCCTCAAGGGCATCGGCCTGAAGCAGATCGCAGACCACTACGAGCGCATCATCCGCGCACTCCCCCGGAAGCCGATCATCATGGGCCACTCCTTCGGTGGCCTGCTCACCCAGATGCTCGCCGATCGCGACCTCGGAATCGCCTACGTCGGCGTCACCCCCGGCCAGCCGGCCGGCATCACCACCCTGCCGGCCTCGACGCTGTGGACGGGGACGCCCATCCTCGCGAACCCCTTCGGCAAGAACGGCGCGAAGCCGCTCTCCAAGTCGCACTTCCACTTCACCTTCGGCAACGACCTCGGCCGCGAAGAGTCCGATGCGCTCTGGGAGGAGTTCGCCGTCAACTCGTACAACCGCGTGTTCTTCGAGGGCGTCGCTGCAGCGTTCAACGAGAAGGGCGGCGTCAGCCACGTGAACTTCGCGAAGGCGGACCGAGCTCCACTGCTCGTGATCACCGGTGAGATCGACCACGTCGTCCCACCTGCCATCGGCCAGGCCATCGTCAAGAAGTACAACGCGAGCGGCAGCCCAGCGCTCGTCGAGTACAAGGAGTACGCCGGCCGCACCCACCGGATCGTCAGCCAGGACGGCTGGGAAGAGGTGGCCGAGTACGCACTGGACTGGGCCATCGCCAAGTCCTCTGCCACCAGCGCCGCGTAGCCGTCGGGCGCGGTCACGGCGCTTGCCAGCCCCGTGACCCGCTTCACTGCTCACCCTCGCCACCGTGATCGGCATCGCCCGCCACCGCACAGTCCATTGAGAGCGGTCAAATGGCCGCTTGTGGGGCCCGAAAGCGGCCATTTGACCGCTCTCAACGGAATTGGCGGGTGGCGCCTAGGCTGATGGCGTGGTCAGAGCATTCTTCGGCGGGGTCGGGCTGCTGCTGCGCGGCTTCGCTTTCTGGACCCGTCGGCCGGGTCTCATGTTGCTGGGGCTGGTTCCGGCCGCGATCGTCTTCGCCCTGATCCTGGCCGGCCTCGTCGCGCTCGGGTTCAACGTGGCGCCGATCGTCGACTGGCTGACCCCCTTCGACGAGACGTGGCCAGAGCCATGGCCGAGCATCGTGAACGCGGCGATGGGCACGGTGCTGTTCGCGGTCGCGATCGTGCTGAGCGCGGTGACCTTCACTGCGCTGACCCTCGCCGTCGGCGACCCGTTCTACGAACGGATCTGGCTGGCCGCCGAGCGAGACCTCGGCGGGGAGAGCCCGACAGAGGGCGCCGGATTCTGGCGCGGGGTGCGCAGCGCACTCTGGCTGCTCGGAGCAGGCCTGCTCACCGCCGCGTGCGTCGCACTCAGCGGTTTCATCCCCCTGATCGGCGGCGTTCTCGCTCCTGTGCTCGGCGTCGTGTTCTCCGGACGGCTGCTGGCGGTCGAGCTGAGCTCCAGGGCCTTCGAGGCGCGCGCCATCCCTGGCGCTCAGCAGCGCGTGCTCCGCCGCGGCATCCGCTGGCAACTGCTCGGCTTCGGCGTGGCGACGCAGCTGCTCTTCATGATCCCGTTCGGAGCGGTGTTCACGATGCCGGCGGCCGTGGCCGGGTCGACATTCCTCGCCCGTGCAGCGCTCAACGCCTCGCAAGCGGCGCGGCTCTAACTACGCGCCGCCCATCCGTTCCATCACATTGGTGCCGTCGGAGAGCACCGGCGAGATGAGCCCGAAGACGTTGTTGTCCGGATCGAGCAGGTAGCCGGCGCGGCCGATGCCCTCCATGTCTTCGAGCGGAAGCGCCTCGATGGCACCGAGCGCGAGGCCCTTCGCGAAGAGGCTGTCGACGTCGTCGACGCCGACGACGAAGTTGGCCCCGTTCACCGGCGCTCCCACATCGGGACTCGGCCCCATGCGTTGCGTGAGGCCGCCGTTGATGCCGCGGCCGAGCTCAGATGTCATGTTGATCGCGCCCTCACCGGTGTCGATCGACCAATACGACATGTCGCCGTAGCGCGTGAAGGTCCAGCCGAACAACTCGGTGTAGAAGTCGATGAGCTTCTGCGGTTCGGATGCGTGGATCTCGAAGTGGACGACGAGGTTCGCCATGATGCCTCCTTGCAGTGGTGGCAGTCATGCTACGCCGGCCGTTCGGAGACGGCCAGCCTCTGTCCGGAGCGGTGCGCGCTGCGCGCATCGCTCCGGACAGAGGGCCGGTCAGGCCGCCATCGGCACGTGCGCCGCGGCATCCGTCACGCTCAGCACACCGTCGACCGCGTCGACGATGATCGCCCCGCCGTCGCCGACCACGCCGTTCACCAGCAACTCGGCGATGCGGTCATCGACCTCGCGCTGGATCAGCCTGCGCAGCGGCCGCGCTCCGTATTCGGGCTGGTAGCCGTGTTCCGCGAGCCAGTCGATGGCGGCATCCGTCACCTCGATGTGCATCGAGCGGGCGGCGAGCCGTTCTGAGGTCGCACCGAGAAGCAGAGAGACGATCTGGCGCAGCTGCGGCTTGTCGAGCTTGCCAAATAGCACGATCTCGTCGATGCGGTTGAGGAACTCCGGCCGCATCGCTTCGCGCAGCTTGCCCATCACGCGGTCCCGCAGCGCCTCGGCCGAGCCGAAGCCCGTCGGGTCATCTCCGCCGACGAAGCCCATCGCGCCGGAGCGCGAGGTGAGGAATTCGCTGCCGATGTTGGACGTCATGATGACGACGGTGTTGCGGAAGTCGACGGTGCGCCCCTGGCCGTCGGTCAGACGGCCGTCATCGAGCACCTGCAGCAGCAGGTTGAAGACATCGGGGTGGGCCTTCTCGATCTCATCGAACAGCACGATCGAGTACGGGTTGCGCCGCACGCGTTCGGTGAGCTGGCCGGCCTCGTCGTAACCGACGTAGCCGGGAGGGGCACCGACGAGGCGCGACACCGTGTGCCGTTCGCCGAACTCGCTCATGTCGAAACGGATGACGGCAGACTCGGAGGCGAACAGTGACCCGGCGAGCGCTTTGGCCAGCTCGGTCTTGCCGACGCCGGTCGGACCGAGGAAGAGGAAGCTGCCGACGGGTCGGTTCGCATCCCCCATGCCGGTGCGGCTGCGGCGGACGGCCTTGGCGACGGCGTTCACCGCGTCCTCCTGCCCGATCACACGCTCGTGCAGTTCGCCCTCGAGCGCCGCGAGACGATCGCGCTCCCCCTCGGTGAGACGACTGACGGGGATTCCCGTCGCGCGGGCGATCACCGCTGCGATCTCCTTCTCGTCGACGATGGCAGACGGCGCGGTGGCATCGGTCGCGTCGATCCCCGGCCCGGCGGGGGCCGTCGCGTCGTCCAGCTGCCGCTGCACGGTGGCGATCTCGTCGCGCAGCTGCGAGGCCTGCTCGTAGTGCTCGGCCGAGACGGCCGCGTTCTTGTCGGCCTCGAGCACCGCGAGGCGCTCGATCAGCGCGGAGACATCCGGCTTGGCACCGAGCCGCAGTCGAAGCCGGGCTCCGGCCTGGTCGATCAGGTCGATCGCCTTGTCCGGCAGCACACGGTCGCTGAGGTAGCGGGCAGAGAGCTCAACGGAGGCGCGCAGCGCGGCATCCGTGAAGCGCACGCCGTGGTGTTCCTCATACGCGGGGCGGAGCCCGTGCATGATGAGCACGGCGTCCTCGATCGACGGCTCGCCGACGCGCACCGGCTGGAAACGGCGCTCCAACGCCGGATCCTTCTCGATCGTGCGGTACTCGGCGAGCGTCGTGGCGCCGACGAGGTGCAGCTCGCCACGGGCCAGCCGCGGCTTGAGGATGTTTCCGGCGTCCATGCCGCCCTCGCCCGCTCCCCCGGCGCCGACGACCGTGTGCACCTCGTCGATGAACACGATGATCTCGGAGCTGTGGCCGGCGATCTCGTCGATGGTCTTGGTCAGGCGTTCCTCGAAGTCACCGCGGTAGCGGGTGCCGGCGAGCATGCCGGGCAGGTCGAGCGCGATGACGCGCTTGCCCCGCAGCTGAGCGGGAACAGAGCCGTCGACGATCGCGCGGGCCAGGCCCTCGACGATCGCCGTTTTGCCGACCCCGGCCTCGCCGACGAGCACCGGATTGTTCTTGGTGCGGCGGCTGAGGATCTCGATGGTCTGCTCGATCTCGTCTGCACGCCCGATCACCGGGTCGAGGCGGCCTTGGCTGGCCAGCTCGGTGAGGTCGGTGCCGAACGTGTCGAGCATCGGGGTGTCGGATGCCGGCTGCTGGGCCGGCTGCTCGCCACTTGTTGCGCCGCCGGCCTCGACGGTCTCGCGCATGCCCTGGGTCAGCGCCTCCGCGGTGACGCCGGCGTGGGCCAGCACCTGGCCGGCCGGGGAATCCTGGTTGAGCACGAGTGCGAAGAAGAGGTGCTCCGGCTCGATGTACGTCGATCCGGAGGCGCGCGCCACCTGGTAGGCGTGGAAGAGTGCGCGCTGCGCGGAGGGTGTGATGGCCGGCGGGCGGGTCGCCGCGTGGCCTGAGGCCTGCGGCAGGCGCTTCTCGGCGGCGACGGCGATGGCACCGGGGTCGACGCCGAGGCGCGAGACGGCCGCGCGGGCGGCATCCTCATCGATGATGACGCGCAGGATGTGCAGCGCGTCGAGCTCGTTCTGGCCTCGTTCGAGCGCGAAGCGACCGGCCGCGGCCAGAATCTGCTGGGTGCTCGCGGTGAGGAATTTGCTCAGGTCGATCGACCGCGCGGAGCGCGCCCGCTCGCCGTCGAGGTACCGGGCGAGGAACTCGTCGAACGAGTTGCCGCCCTCGGCGTTGCTACCCTCTGGGGTGAAGTTCTCGGGCACGAAACCTCCTTGGGTCAAACTTGAGTGCCTTACGCTCAACTTCAACGCTGGCGGCGCCAGAGTATTCCGTTCCGCGGCCGCGCCCGGCTGTGAATGGCCTGTGTGCCGCACGGGCGATTCAGCCGCGCCGCTCCTCCCCACGGCGGTGGCCCAGTGCGCGGCTGATGCCGTTGGCGGCGAGCCGCACCGCGTGCTCCCCGGCCATGTCGCGGGTGCCGGTCGTGCGGCTCACGATCGAGACGGCGGCCACGACGCGGCCGCCGCGGTCGCGGATCGGTGCGGCGACCGAGCTCGACCCCGGCGTCATCTCCTCCGACATGATCGCGAAGCCCATCGCCCGGATCTCGGCGAGCCGGGCGCGCAGCAGCTCCGGCGATGTGACGGTGTTCGGGAGGTAGCCGGTGAGCGATGTTGAGAGATAGGAGTCGATGAGCTCGCTCGGCGCGGTCGCCAACAAGACGAGCCCGACCCCGGTCGAGTGCAGTGGCAGACGCCCACCGACCCGGGAGATCACCGGCACCGGGCTGTGCCCGGAGAGCTTCTCGACGTAGAGCGCATCGTGGCCGTCGAGGATCGCGAGGTGCACGTGCTCCTTCGACACCTCAAAGAGATCCTCGAGGTAGGGCAGCGCGACGGCGCGCAGGTCCCGTGCCGTCGGGGCCTGAACGCCGAGCTCCCACAGCCGGAGCCCCAGCGCGTAGCGGCCGTCGGGCTGACGGCTGAGACCGCCCCAGCCCACCCACTCGGCGACGAGGCGGTGCGCGGTCGAGAGCGGCAGCCCGGCCCGATCGGCGATCGCGGTGAGGCTGAGCGATGAGGAGGCCGGCGGCAGAGTGAAGGCGTCCAGAATCGCGAACAGGCGCGCGGCCACCGAGCGCTCATCCGTCGCACCAGTGCCGTTCACCACACTGCCGTTCGCCCTCGAACTCGCTGGTCTGCCTGCCATGATTGCCAACGATACCCACTGCCGAGCGCATTGCCTCGACCGCGCGACGGTGGCAGAGTGGTCACCGGGGTTCGAGAAGAGGAGACCATGTCCATTCTCGCGATGCGATCGAACACATGACGCCCGCCGCCGAGCCCGCACCCGCCCTCGTCGGGGACGACGAACTGGAGGAGCTCGAGCGCGAGTTCATCTCGCGGCTGCGGGGCCGCGTGCTCGAGATCGGAGCGGGTGAGGGCGTCAACTTCGGCGCCCTGCACCCCGATGTGCTCTGGATCGGCCTCGAACCGGATGCCGCGCGCCGCCGCGAACTCACCACCCGCGCCAAGGAGTGGGGCCACTCCGCAGTGCCGCTCGACGCGCGCTGCGAGTCGATACCCCTGCCGGACGATTCGGTGGATGCCGTCGTCGGCACCTTCGTGCTCTGCTCGGTCAGCGATCCGGCACTCGCCCTCGCCGAGGTGCGACGTGTGCTCGTTCCCGGCGGCCGGGTCATCTTCATCGACCATGTCGCCGCCCCGCCCGGCACGCTGAAGCGTGCGGTGCAGCGAGTTGCGACACCGTTCTCTGCCCGGTTCTGCCATGGCTGCCATGGCTGCCACTGGGATCGCGACACGGCGGAGCTCCTTGCGGCCGCGGGCTTCGAGCCCGATGATCGGCGGCAACTGCGGGTGCGCTCCGCCCCGTTCGGCCCGGTGCCCACCCACCTCTTCGACGGCCACGCGCCCGACTAGCGGCAGGCTTGGCCATGGCGATCGAGGTGCGCGCGGCGACCGTGTTCGACGACGTCCGAGCGATGGTCGGTCCGAAGCGCCCCGATGCGAATGTGTGCTGGTGCCTCAGCTATCGGATTCCGTCCACCGAGAACCTGGCGCTGCACGGCCCTGCCCGCGGCGAGCGCGTGCGGGAGCTGTGCCGGGAGGATCCACCGCCAGGAGTGCTCGCCTATGACGGCGACGAGGTCGTCGGCTGGGCTGGTGTGCACCCACGAGCCGACACGGGATTCGCCCGCAACCGCAAGATTCCGCACATCGACGAGCTCGACGTCTGGTCGATCTGGTGCGTGCGTGTGCGGCCGGGGCACCGCGGAACGGGCATCTCCCACGAGCTCGTGGCGGGCGCCGTCGCATTCGCCAGGGAACACGGGGCTCCGGCGGTCGAGGCCTACCCCGTCGACAACCGGGGCGAGAAGGTCGACCTGACGATGGCCTACGTCGGCACGCGGGCGCTGTTCGAGCGGGCCGGTTTCACGAAGGCCGCGGACACCGACTCCGTGCTCAATGGCTTTCCTCGCGTTCTGATGCGGCTCGACCTCCGCTGAGAGGAGGCGCACCGAGCCGTGCGATCCGGGCACGCGCGTTCTGTTCACTCGGCGAGACCGGGCCGAGCACCCGCCGGCCCAGCACGAGGAACGCCCTGGTCATCGTGATCGCCGGCCACCACGGCCGGCGCAGGCCGAGCAGCACTCGACTGTCGGCATCGAGCGAGGCGACGGCGCCGCCGAAGAGCACAGGGTAGAGCCGACCGGTGAGCCCGGGCAGCCCGGGCTTGCGGAGGAAGCGGACGGCCTCCGCCACCCGCGCGTCCGGCTTCGCATCGACCAGGAACCCGGCCATCTCGGCGCGCAACCCGGCGACGCTCTGCGGCGGTTGCCGCACACCCATGAGCCTGCCCGCCTGGGCCCACTCGCGCACATAGGCATCGCCGCCACCCGGAATCGGCCCACCCCAGATCAGGTGGGCGCCGAGGAACGCCTCAGTGAATGCGTCGTGCACCCAGCGCAGCAGCTCCTCATCGTTCGCCGCATACGGCCGTTCGAGGCCGTGGGCGTCCACGTAGCTGCCGGTGACGTGCTCGTGCAGACGGGAGACGAACGCGGATGCCGCCGTTGCACTCCGGGTGTCACCGAATGTCACGGTCGCCACCCAGCGCACGGTGCCGTCGAGCCGCCCGAGCGGGTCGTCGTGGTAGCGCGACCAGTCGTGCACGCCGGCCATCGCACCGGGGTGCAAGGTCTGCAGGAGCAGGGCGCGGATGCCGGCGACCAAGGTGGTCAGGGAGCCGTTGACCGCCCACACGGCGCTGCCGGGGCCGAAGAAGCCGGCATCCTCACCCTCGGCGAGGGCATGCGTCCACGCGGGAGGCTGCCGCCGACCGCTCCGCCCTGGCCGCCAGCGCGTGCCGGCGCCGTCGGCTCGTTGCTCGCCGTTCATAGCTCGACGGTACGCCCGAGGAATCTGCCACGCCAGATGCGGTGCCTACTGCACCGACCAGCCGCCGTCGGACGGCAGCGTCGCACCGTTGATGTTCACGCCGTCGTCGCTGAGCAGGAAGGTGATCGATGCGGCCAGCTGCTCGGCCGTCGCCAGCGACGGGATCGCCGACTGGAACGGCTGCAGGCGTGCCTGGCCGGCCTCCGACACGTGCGGGGGGAACGGGATGCCGGTGGCGACGCCGCCGGGCGCGACCGCGTTGACGCGGATGCCGTGCGGGCCGTACATGAAGGCGGCGCTGCGGGTGAGCCCGATGACCGCGTGCTTCGAGGCCGTGTACGCGTTGCCGGAGGCGTTGCCGCGTAGGCCGGCCTCGCTGGAGACGTTCACGACGGAGCCGGCTCCTGCTGCCATCATCGCGGGCAGCACGCCGCGCGTGAGCTTGAAGGTTCCGGTGACGTTGACGCCGATCACGCGGTCCCACATCGCGTCGCTCGTCTCGTGCAGCGGCGAGAAGTCGTCGTTGATGCCGGCCACGTTGGCGAGGCCGTCGATGCGCTCGCCGGCGGCGGCGATGATCGCGTCGACCGACTCCTGCTTCGTGATGTCGCCTGCAACGGTCACGATCTCGGCACCGGGGATCGATGTGGCGAACTCGGCGAGCTTCTCGGCCGAGATGTCGACGGCCACGACACGGCCGCCTTCCCGAGCGATGCGGCTCGCGGTGGCCCGGCCGATGCCGGAGGCCGCGCCGGTGACGACGACGGTCTTGCCGGAGAAGCGGCCAGAGGTGACCGTCTCCTGCCAGCCGGTGGCCTCGGTCTCGGGGATCACGCCGCCGTTGACGGACTTCACCAGGTCGTCGATGACCGATTGCGGCATCTGTCCCTGGCTGAGCGCGACGAGCTGCTGCAGCGGCAGGCCGAGCACCGGCGCGAGCGACTCCTCGGTGGCTCCGGATGCGGCCAGCAGGCCCTTCACTGCCGGACCACCCGCGGGGTGGGCGAGCCATTCGCCGATGGTGCTGTTGCCGGTGAGCGGCTTCGGATCCGTTGCCATCTGAGAGTCCTTTCGTACGCTCCGGCCATCGTGGACGGAGCTCTGGGTTTGTGCCGCCAGAGTATCCGACTTTTGTCGGAAATCCGACAAATGTCGGCAAACTAGCAGCGGGGCGACCGGATCGCTGCCAGACTGGGGGTATGGACACCCGGGTCGAGCGCACACGCAGGAGCCTGCAGCAGGCGCTGCTCGAGCTCGCCCGCGAGAGCGCACTCGACGACATCACGATCGGCGACATCGCCCTGCGTGCCGGCGTGAACCGCAGCAGCTTCTACCAGCACTACTCCGACAAGGAGACCCTGCTGGCCGATGCCCTCGACGCCGCCGAGCTGGAGGCCGGAGCCCCCATCCCCGCCTTCACCGGCGCGCTGCCCTTCCACGCCCCAGCCGACTTCGTGGCCTATCTGGCGCACTTCGAGACGAATGCCGAGCTCTACCGGATCGTGCTCGGCGAGCGCGGCTCCTCCGTTGCGTCCGCCCGACTCCGGGCACGGTTCGCCAGCGTCGCCAGCGCCGGCGTGCTCAGGTCGGGATCCAGGGCGTTCGACGGCGTTCCCCTCGACGTGGTGGGTGCCGGCATCGCCGGGTCCGTGCTCGCCGTGATCGAGGCGTGGCTGTCCAGCGATCCGCGCCCATCGGTCGAGACCGCGGCCGAATGGATGTGGCGCGTGCTCGTCGGCCCCGGCCAGCTGGACTGAATCACCGGGCGGTTCACTCCGCGAATCGATGCTCGCCCTCGAAATCATTCACGAGCGACCCCGTGATTCCCCGCCAATCCGAACCGAAGTGCGAGAACGTCTCGTGCCCGACGAGATACCCGTTGTAGACGGGGTCGTGGTCGGCACCGTGCCGCGTGATCACCTCGATCCACCCGTAGTGGGTGCCAGCGGCATCCGTGATCTGCCAGTGCCCCGACTCATCCTTGTCCAGCGTGAACTCGCGACCTCTGTGCTCGAGCTTCTCGTGCTTGCCTGGCTTCGCGTACGGCATGGCCTGCCCCTTTCTCGGCGGTCCAATGTGTTCCCACCAGACTGCGCCAGCTTCGGGGCGCGCGCAATCACTTCTGCGGCCACGCCTCGCGCCACACCGGAAGCACAGCCACGACTCGTTAGGCTTATCGGGCAGACCAGCATGAGCACGATACGACCGGCGACCAACCGATCCACAGGAAGTGAAGCTATGAGCGACCTCGACATTTTCGACCGCATCGAATCAGAGGTGCGCGGTTACATCCGCTCCTTCCCCGTGGTCTTCGACTCCGCGCGCGGTTCGGTGCTCACCACGGCGGACGGGCGGGAGTACCTCGACTTCTTCGCCGGCGCCGGTGTGCTCAACTACGGCCACAACAACCCGATCTTCACGCAGGCCCTGATCGAGTACCTGCAGCGGGACGGCATCATCCACGGCCTCGACATGGCCACGAGCGCCAAGAAGGCGTTCCTCGAGGCCTTCGAGGCCCGCATCCTCGCGCCCCGCGGGCTCGACTACAAGATCCAGTTCACCGGGCCGACCGGCGCCAACGCCGTCGAGGCCGCGCTCAAGGTGGCCCGTCAGGCGACCGGCCGCAGCAACGTCGTCGCGTTCACCAACGGCTTCCACGGCCTGAGCATGGGCGCCCTCGCGGCGACCGGCAACAAGAAGTACCGGGACGCCGCCGGCACCTCGCTCGACAACGTGACCCGTCTGCCCTACGACGGCTACCTCGGAGCCGACATCGACACCCTCGATCTGTTCGAGAAGATGCTGGATGACACCGGCAGCGGTCTCGACCTGCCCGCCGCCGTCATCGTCGAGGCCGTGCAGGGCGAGGGCGGCATCAATGTGGCGAGCGCCGCGTGGCTGCAGCGCCTCCGCGCGATCACGCACGAGCGCGGCATCCTGCTCATCGTCGACGACATCCAGGCCGGAACCGGCCGCACCGGCGCATTCTTCAGCTTCGAGGATGCCGGCATCGTTCCGGACATCGTCACGGTGTCGAAGTCGATCTCGGCGTCCGGCCTGCCCATGTCGCTCGTGCTGATGCGGCGCGAGGTCGACGTCTGGCAGCCGGGTGCACACACCGGAACCTTCCGCGGCAACAACCTCGCCTTCATCACCGCGCGGGCCGCGCTCGACGCCTACTGGGCCGACACGGTGTTCACCGATGAGGTCACCCGCAAGTCGGAGCTGCTGCAGAGCGAGCTGCTGGCCATCGCCGCCGAGAACCCCGAGATCGACTTCGAGGTGCGCGGTCGTGGCCTGATGTACGGCATCGCCGCGCCGGCACACCCCGAGCTCGCCGGCGCGGTCTCCGCAGCCGCTTTCGAGCGCGGACTCGTGATCGAGACCTCCGGCGCCCGCGACGAGGTGCTGAAGTTCCTGCCGGCACTCACCATCAGCGATGACGAGCTGCTGCGCGGCCTGGCCATCGTGCGCGAGAGCCTCGCGGCGGTGCGCGCCCGCTAGTCGCGGTGCAGCACCGCGCCGAGTTCGGCGATGGCGGTGTGGAAGCTCTGCTCGGAGATCTGCAGCTCGCCGTCGGCGCTGGCCCACTCCTCGATCAGGACCTCGGCGGCGGTGCCGGCGATGCCGACGAGCAGCAGCGCCTCGCGCTGCACGGCGATGTCCGGCAGCGCACGTCGCTCCGGTCGCGCGCCCAGCCATTCGACGGTCAACGCGAGCAGCGCGGTGCGCAGGTCCCCGAGCGTAGCGTGCTGCAGCCTGGCGGCGTCCGGCTGCTCGATCGCGAGGCGCCGGCGGCCGGCGGCAACGGGGGCATTGACTCCGCTGTGCCCGATCGAGGCCACGGTGATGCGCAGCAGGCCGAGTGGAACGTTGCTCTCTGCGCCGTCCAGCAGCGCGAACGCCAGCTCGCGCGGCACAAGCGCGATCGGCCGGCCCATGATCGCAGCGTCGCGGTTGGGCATGTAGTTGAAGAAGGTGCTGCGTGAGATCTTGGCCCGCTCGCAGATCTCGGCGACGGTGACCTCGGCGAAGCCCTTCTCGATGGCCAGTTCGACCGCCGCGAGTTCGATCGCGTTCTCGGTCGCTCGCCGCTTGCGCTCCCTGAGCCCTTCCGGGCGTGCGGCAGGAGGCTGTTGCATTGACATAGCTTCATCTTCTCAGCATCCGGGGCACCCGTCACGACGGCGGGCCGCAAAAGTGACGCAAAATCATGTAGTTGGCACGGGCTGTCAAGCCCCTTGATGGGTCGGTGCGACGTTGTGAGGCTCGAAGGAGAGCAACGATCGTCGATGCGCATTCGGGCGCACTCGACGTCAATGGGAGGAGTCGGCGATGGCCGAGGACAACAAGATCAAGAACGCTGCCGAAGAAACCGTTGGCAAGGTGAAGGAGGGGGTCGGAGAGGCAACCGGCAATGAGTCGCTGGCCAACGAGGGCCGGGTGGATCAAGCCAAGGCCAACGTCAAGCAGGCCGGCGAGAAGATCAAGGATGCCGTGACGGACGACGACTGAGTCGATTCCGCTGCATCCACAGGCGCCCTGCCTTCCGGCAGGGCGCCTGTGCCTGTCCTCAATGGGCCCTAACCTTCTCCTGATCTGGTCGCTGCTACGGGGTGGGGATTCCACCATTGGCGTTCAGCGTCTCGCCGAGCACGTAGCTCGACTCCGCCGACGCCAGGAAGACATATGCCGGCGCCATCTCCGCTGGCTGGGCGGCGCGGCCGAGCGGGGTGTTCTTCCCGAACTTCACGATCTTTTCCGGCGGCTGGCCATCGGTCACCTGCAGCACGGTCCACACCGGCCCCGGCGCCACGGCATTCACGCGGATTCCGCGTTCGGCCAACTGGCCGGCGAGCGCTTTGGTGAATGCGTTGATCGCGGCCTTGGTTGTCGCGTAGTCGATGAGGATCGGAGAGGGCTTGTACGCCTGAACCGAGGTCGAGTTGATGATGGCCGCCCCGGCGGGCAGGTACTTCAGCGCCGCCTTGGATATCCAGAATGTCGCGTAGACGTTGGTGCGCATGGTCTCGTCGAAGGCTTGATCCGAGAGTTGTTCCAGCTGCTCGCAGTAGACCTGTTTCCCGGCATTGTTCACCACGATGTCGAGCCCGCCGAGTCCGGCCGCGGCCGCATCGACGAGCCGCGTGCACTCCTCCGAGATCGAGACATCGACCGGGAGGAGCAGCGCGATTCGCCCGGCGAGCCGCACGAGCTCCGCGATGCGTTCGGCGTCGCTCTGCTCGCTCGGCAGGTACGCGAGGGCGACATCCGCACCCTCCCGGGCGAACGCAATGGCGACGGCGGCGCCGATGCCCGAGTCGGCCCCGGTGATGAGGGCGCGCCGGCCTGCAAGCCGTTCGGTGCCCCGATAGCTCGACTCCCCGAGATCCGGCGTCGGGACGAGTTCGCTGTCCAGCCCGGGCTCGTCCTGATGCTGAACGGGCGGCGAGATGCTCTCGTAGCGGGTTCTGGGATTGTCGAAGGTGTACTGGTCTCTGGGCATCGTGATCCTCTCTCGGCGCCGAGCCTAAGAGCGGCCGGGCAGGGCATGCAGGGGCTTGACAACCACTCACTCGCCGTCGGATTCCGCATGCTCGGCACGGTCGGCGGCACGCACACGCACCGGTACGACCACCCAGACGGCGATGAGAACAATGGCGATCACCGCGGCGGCCGCGATGCCCCAGAAACGGCCGAGCACGAAGTCGAAGATGAGCATTCCGATGCCGACGACGGTGATGGCAACGCCGATGAGCGTCAGCTGGGCGAAGCGGTCGGCCCGGGCGAGCACCTTGTCTTTCGCCCGCTTCCTGAAGAGGTAGCGGTGCAGGCTCACGGGCGCGAGACTGACAATCGTCGTCATGATCGATGTCACGACGAGCAGAAGGTAGGTGACGAGCTGGAACGTGTCCAGCTCCTCGAACCGCGACTGGAACACGGCGGTCAGCAGGAAACCGGTGATGATCTGCGTTCCGGTCTGCACGACCCGGAGCTCCTGGAGCAGCTCGTTCCAGTTTCGGTCGAGCCGTTCCTTCTCGCTCTCCCCTGATCCGGCGGCATCCGCGGCCCTGGCCTCGGACGACTCGCTCATCTGACCTCCCCTGGGGCTGAGCGCGCCACATCGGTGCGCCCGTGCCGACTATGCCGGCGGGTTGTCGGGGTCGACCGTCTCGATTGTGTCCTGCTCGACCTCGTTGTCGGCGTCGAGCTGATTGATCTCGGCACCCTCACGTTCCTCCGTGTCACGTCTGCGTGACTCGGACTGCTCGGCCGCCTGCTGCGACCGGGCGCGCTCATCACTCACGATGCTGCTCCCTCACTCGATTCGCGGCCCGTTTCGCCCGGGGTACCCGGCACCGTTCCGCTACCCACTCTCTGCAGCAGCGTCTTGAGCTCGCCGTGGGCGCGCCGCGCATCCGCGAGCAGACCCTCCACCTTCACCCTGGCCATCGGGTGCACATCCCCGGGCAGGGCGTCGAAGAGGATGGTGTACGCCGCAAGCCTGACGCCGTCGAGCATCATCGCGGATGCCACGGCGGCGGCCTCGCGCAGTTCGGGTGCGCATTTGCCGAGGAACGCCGATTCCGACCGCACCAGCGCGCTCGATGCCGGTGACGGATACTGCGCCGGCGCAAGGTCCAGCATCTCGAACAAGCCGTTGAGTTCCGCAATCTGGTGGCGGGTTTGCGCCGTGCGGAACTCGAAGAAGTCCTCGACGTCATCGGAGCGGGCGGAGTCGATCAGCAGGGGCAGCATTCCAAGCCAGTCATGCTCCATCGTGAGTGTGGCGCCCAGCCGGTATCCGTACACGTCGCGCGGGCTCTCAAAACGCTCGAACATCATCATCCACCCCGATTCTCTCGCTCATCGCCCGAGCCACGGCGGCTCGGCCATTGCCCTATCGCCGCGGAGTACGGGCGGCCCCTCCGATGGGACGCATGATTCGAGGGGGCCGCCGCACGGGAGCCGACACCGAAATGCCCACCGGAAACCCGGCCACGCTTCCTCGCCTCGGAAATGGCGGCACCGAGGCGTGACAGCACGCTACCGGGGGGCCCGGGCCGGAGCGAGGGGGTTGACAGCCGAAATTCTCCGTGTGCGCAACGCCGCCAGCGCGATCGACGTGCCGGTGCCGCGCGCCGGTGCCGTGCGGCTACCACAAGCGCGCGCGGGGGTTCAAGCCCGTGCCGCTCCCGCCTCCTCAGAATTAGCGTGGAACTGTCTGGCCACGGGAGGGCAGTGTCTGGAGAATGATGAAGAGCCGGGTGTCGACGACCATCGACGTGGATGCCAGCGTCGAGAACACCGTCGAGTTCTGGCGGCGTGCCGGCGCGGCCGATGGCGCGAGCCTTCCGCCCACCGTCGAGATGGTGTCGACTCAGTGGACCGTGTTGGTCAACGGCGTCCCGAGCACTCGCGAGGTTTCTGGCGCTGCCGCCGAGCTCTCCCGCGTGATCCCGCTCTCGAGTATGGATGGCGACGCAGCTCGAGGCGAGGTGACATTCGATGCGTTGGGAGAGCAGCGCACGAGAGTCGCGATCTCGGTGGAGTGGCAACGCGAAGACTCGGCCGAGAGCTACGTTCCGCTGGTTCTGCTCGACGGCATTCAGGTGAATTCCGACCTCAGGGACTTCAAACGCCAGGTGGAGCGGGGGGTGCGCAGTTCGCGAGAGTGGAAGGCGACCGTCGACAAGTTTGAGGCCTTCTAGGCGTGCTGTCGCACGTAGTCCTCTGCGGCGTCCTCATCGATCACGAGCATGCCGCTTTCGCCCATCGCCGACAGTTCCATGGCATGAATCCACACCCGGTTGATGTCGCCTGGCGTGGTGCTCCGAAAGCGGAACTGCAGCGGAATTGACGGAGAGAGCCAGATCGCGATTCGCCCGGAGCCCTTCGCGCTCGGAACCGTCCAGCCGAGATAGAACGACTCCTTGCGGCGCAGCTTGGCCCCGACCACGATCTTCACGTGGGAGAGCACCCGGTCGTCGAAGTCGAAAGGCGGCGAGACTGCGTAAACGAATTGCCCCATGATCCCAGCATGCGCCCGCGGTGTGCAGAACACCAGCGCCTGCGGAGATGTGAGGGGCCGCGCATCTTGCGAAGTCCATCCGGCTATCGCATGCTGTGTGCATGGGCGAACTGATCTATGGCGCAGAGACGTCATACCCGATGGAGGACCGCACGCTTTCCCATGTGAAGGCTGCGGTCGGCGGCAAGCTCAGGCGCCAGGAATCCTTCTACCTGAGCTGGATCGTGCCGGCCTCGAGCGGGTCAGGGCGGGTGAGCCTGTGGCTGTCTCCGGCGATTCCACTGCAGTTCCACTTCCTCGGCAACACCTCGCCGACGCTGAACCCCGTCTGGATTCGCGCGCTCGAGCTCACCTCGGTGAGCGACCGCGGCATGATCGTGCTGCCGGAGGCGGAGGCGGAGGCCTATGTGCGCGAGCACCCGAGCTCGCTCAGCTGACTCCCGCAGCGCTCAGATGTCGCCCGCGCCGGAGCGGCTCAGGCGACCGCCACGACCGGCTCATCTTCGATGCGCAGGTCGCCGGAGGCATTCGCGCTCACCATCAGACTCGTCAGCCACTCGCGGTTGAGCTCATGGCGATCGGCGGTGTCGAACTCGAACTGGAGTGGAATCGAGGGATGAATCCAGAGCGAGATCCGGCTCGCTGGTTCGCCCGGCACCTGCAGGCACGACAGTGTGAAGGATTCCTGCCGTCGCAGCTTGGTCACGACCACCGATTTGACGTGGGCCAAGGTGCGATCGTCGACGGGGATCCGACGCTCTGCTCCGTAGACAATGGCTCCCATTGTGCACTTCCCATTCAGCTCAACACCATGCCGCCTGGCATTGGAGAAGTCGAACAGCGGCCTCGCTCATTAGCTGATTGTCCCGCGGGGTCTGGGCTGGTCAACCTGAGCCAAGTGTACGCTCGTTCAGTTCTCTGAGCACTGCTCATTTGAGCAGTGCGGCGGCTCTCTCTCGGACGGAACGGCCTGATCACGCGCCCTTCTGTGCCTTCTTGCGGCCGCTGCGTGCCGGCACCTTCGCTCCGGTTTCCTTGGCCCGCCCCGCGGCCGATTTGTTCTTCTCGATGCTGCGCCGCAGCGCGTCCATCAGGTCGATGACGTCGCCGCCCGATTCGGGCACTTCGCCGAAGGTGACGGCGGTGTTGACGACCTTGCCGGTCTTCAGTTTCTCGTCGATGAGTTTGCGCAGCTGCGCCTGGTACTCGTCGTGGTACTGCGACGGATCGAAGTCGGCGGCGAAGGAGCTGACGAGTGCTGAAGACATCTCGAGCTCCTTGCTCGCGATGTTCACCCGTGTCTCGAGGGAGGCGAACTCCGGGGCGCGGATCTCGTCGTCCCACAGCAGAGACTGCAGCATGAGCGCCTTGCCGCGCACGCGCAGCGCGCCGAGACGGGTCTTCTGGCGCAGCGCGAAGTGCACGATGGCCGTCAGATCCGTGGACTCCAGGGTGCGCCGCAGCAGCACATAGGCCTTGGGCGACGTGGAGTCCGGTTCCAGGTAGTAGCTGCGGTCGAGCATGATCGGGTCCAGCTGTGCGCTCGGCACGAACTCGACGATCTCGATCTCGCGGCTGCGCTCCTCCGGCAGCCCGCGCAGCTCCTTGTCGCTGAGCACCACGGTGTGCTCGTCATCCGCGTACGCCTTGTCGATGTGCTCGTACTCGACGATGCGCCCGCACACCTCGCACTTGCGTTGGTAGCGGATCCGGCCGCCGTCCTTGTCGTGCACCTGATGGAGTGGGATGTCGTGGTCTTCGGTCGCGCTGTACAGCTTGACCGGCACGTTCACCAATCCGAATGCAACAGAGCCTTTCCAGATCGCCCTCATGGCTCCAGTACACACCCCTTGCGGGCGAGCGTCTAGAGACGCATGCTCGGGACATGGCATCGAAGCAGCAGCCCGTTGTCTCCGTCGGTGGGCGCACGATCAAGCTGACGAACCTCGACAAGGTTCTCTACCCGGAGACGGGGACGACCAAAGCGGACGTGATCGACTACTACGTGACCGTGGCCGACGTCATGCTCCCCCACGTGAAGGATCGGCCGGCGACGCGCAAGCGCTGGGTGCACGGAGTGGGCACCGCAGAGGAGCCCGGCGCCGTGTTCTTCCAGAAGGACCTCGGCGATTCCGCACCGGAATGGGTCGCCCGCGGTGTCATCGAGCACTCCGACCACTCCAACACCTACCCGCTCGTGAACGACGTGGCCACCCTCACCTGGCTGGGGCAGATCGCCGCACTCGAGATCCACGTGCCGCAGTGGCGCTTCGACGCCCAGGGGCGCAAGCAGAACCCCGACCGCTTCGTCCTGGACCTCGACCCCGGCGACGGTGTTCCACTCGCCGACTGCGCGGAGGTCGCCGTGTTGGCCCGCGGAATCCTCCGCGACATGGGGCTCGACCCGATCCCGGTCACGAGCGGGAGCAAGGGAATCCACCTCTACGCGGCGCTCGACGGGAGCCAGTCCTCCGACGACGTCACCGAGGTGGCACACGAGCTGGCCAGGGCGCTGGAGGCCGAGCACCCGGACGACATCGTGAGCTCGATGTCGCGTGCCCTCCGGCCGGGCAAGGTGTTCATCGACTGGAGCCAGAACCGCGCGGCCAAGACGACGGTCGCCCCCTACTCTCTGCGGGGCAAGCTGCGCCCGATGGTCGCCGCACCCCGCACCTGGCGCGAGTTGATGTCGAAAGACCTCCGCCAACTCGACTACCGGGAGACCATCCGGCGCGTCAAGGATCGGGGCGACCCGATGGCGGCGTTGGCCGGCGCTCCCGCCAGCGGCGATCGTCTTGCGCACTACCGCGAGCGCCGCGACGCCTCCAAGACCCCGGAACCGATGCCGGATTCGTACCGGGGCGGGCACGGTCGGCAATTCGTCATCCAGGAACACCGCGCGCGGGCCCACCACTTCGACTTCCGGCTCGAACACGACGGCGTGCTTGTCTCCTGGGCGCTGCCGAGGGGCATGCCCAGCGATGCGCAACACAATCGGCTCGCGGTGCAGACCGAGGACCACCCGATCGAATACGCCGCATTCGAGGGGGTGATCCCCCGCGGGGAGTACGGCGCGGGAACGGTGGAGATCTGGGATGCCGGCGACTACGAGCTCGAGAAGTGGCGGGAAGACGAGGTGATCGTCTCCCTGCACGGACGAGCGGACGGCGGGCTGGGAACGCCAACCCGGGTGGCACTCATCCGCACCACCCCGGCCGTCGATGGCAAGGGAGCCTCCTGGCTCCTGCACCGCATGAAGGCACAGACGCCCGACCCCGAATGGAGCAGGCAGAGCGCCGAGGACTCCGGCGCGGTCGCGAACGAGATGAGGCAACGCGGCGAGCTGGCGCCGATGCTCGCGACGCTGGCGGAGCGCGAGGGACTCGACGACGAAGACGAGTGGGCCATCGAAATGAAGTGGGACGGCATCCGTGCCATCGCCGTCGTCGACGCCAATGCCGGCACCGCTGATCTGTCGAGTCGGAACGGACTCGATCTCAGCCGAAGCTATCCCGAGCTGATCGCGGCGTTGCTGCGGGCCGCGGCACACACGGGGCACGCCGTTCTCGACGGTGAGATCGTCGCGCCCGACAGCGCGGGGCGTCCGGACTTCGGGCGGCTCCAGACCCGCATGGGGCTCACCGCGGAGCGCGAGGTCGAACGCGCCGCGCAGAGCGTGCCCGTGCAGTTCATCGTTTTCGACGTGCTCGAGCTCGACGGAGTCTCGCTCATCGACCGCAGCTACGACGAGCGCCGCCGCCGCCTCGAATACGCGCTCGCACCGACGCCGAAGGTTGTGCTGCCCGCCGCGATCACGGTGGGGCTGGATGCCGCACTGGACATCAGCGAGGATCTCGGCCTGGAGGGCGTCGTGGCGAAACGGCGCGATGGCAGCTACAAGTCGGGGCGGCGCTCAACCGACTGGCTCAAGTTCAAACACCTCCGCACGCAGGAGGTCGTCATCGGCGGCTGGCGGCCCGGCAACGGCGCCAGGCACGACAGCATCGGCTCCCTCCTGCTCGGAGTGCCGACGGATGACGGCCTCCGCTACGTCGGCCGCGTCGGCACCGGCTTCAGCGCGAAGGCACTGGACGCCGCCCGCGCGCGCATGGCCGGCCGCGCCAGCACGAGCAGCCCGTTCATCGACGTGCCCACGTCGGTCGCCAAGGACGCCCACTGGGTCAGCCCCGATCTGGTCGCGGAAGTCGAGTTCTTCGAATGGACCTCGACCGGTCAGCTGCGGCAGCCGTCCTGGCGCGGCTGGCGACCGGACAAGGCAGTGACCGACGTTGCGATGGAGGAGGGGAAACGATGACCGGAGCCGCGGACCGCGAGCCGACGGTCGACAAGAAGACCGACCTGAATATCGAGCGCGAGGCCCGCGCTGAGCCGCGCTGGCCTGCGGTGCTGGCGCTGCTCATCGCGCTCTCGCTGTACACCCTCCTGCCGACCGATGTCACGCCGACTCCCGTTCGGATCATCGTCGTCGTGGCCGGCATCGCCATGCTGATTCCGGTGCTCATCCTGAACCCCGTCCGCCTCAGCAAACAGAACTCATGGTCGCGGAGGCTCTCCGTCGGGCAGGCGCTCCTGCTCGTCGTTGCCAACTACGCCGCACTCATCCAGGTGATCTTTCTGCTCGTGACGACAACCGCGGAGGACGCGCCATCGATCTTGGTGACCGCGGCACAGGTCTGGATCACGAATGTGATCGCGTTCACGCTCGTGTACTGGGAGATGGACCGTGGCGGCCCCGTTGCCCGTCGCGTCGACCGACGCGACGAACTACCCATGGCCGACTACCGCTTCCCGCAGGACGAGGACCGGGACGCGGTCGCGGAGGTGGCGAAGCGGTCGTCGGAGGCGATCGACTGGACCCCATCGTTCATCGACTACCTCTACGAGGCAGGGGTGAGCGCGATGGCCTTCAGCCCGGGTTCCGGAGTGCCCCTGTCGCCACGGATGAAGTTCTTGATGCTCGCACAATCGGCCGCATCCTTCGTGATGCTCGCCCTCGTGATCGCGCACGCCGTCGGCCAGATCGGGGCCTGACTTTCATCCGGACGCTCCGAAGTCAAGCCATTTCATCGCGCGGGGCGTCGACCTAGCGTTGGATACCGAGCGGAAGGAGCACTGCCGATGGACCAATCAAGCGAGATGCCCGACGACGACTCCGTCGGAACGCAGGACGAACCGATCATGGATGTCGACGAGGTCTCTGACCGGGACAAGCTCGATGGCATCATCGCCCAGACGGTCTCCGATCTCGGAGCCCAGCATCCGCGCACCGACATCGAGGCCGTGGTGGTCGAACGCAGCAGAGAATCGGGGCTGCACATCTCACGCACCGACATCTCCACAGCGGTCGGATCCGCCATCGAGGGCGGGCGCTGACACCCGATGGTGCGGCTGCGAACGGCCGACCCGTCGGCGCCCGGTTGGACCCTGCGCCGAAACGGCACCGGCATCAGGGTGCTCGACGAACGTGGCCGCGTGATCACCGACGAGGAGCGACGTGAGCGGGTGACCGCGCTGAGCATCCCACCGGCGTGGAGCATGGTCTGGATCGCGCCGCAGCCGAACGCTCACATCCAGGCGGTCGGAACCGATTCACAGGGCCGCAGGCAGTACATCTACCACGAGCAGTGGAGCCGGGCCCGCGCGCGTCAGAAGTACGACAGGGCACTGGAGCTGGCGGTGAGCCTGCCGAGCGCCAGAGCGGTGGTCACCCGCGACCTCCGCGGGGCGGCCGGCACCCGTGAGCGCGCGCTGGCCGTGGCGTTCCGGCTCCTGGACAGCGCGCTGCTCCGCGTCGGGAGTGAGCGTTACGAACGCGCGCACGGCAGCAGGGGTCTCACGACGCTGCTCGGCTCCGATGCCCACGTGCATGGCGACACCGTGCTGCTGGAGTTCGTCGGCAAGGGCGCCGTCGACTGGTCGTCGGAGACGAGCGACCCCGACCTCGCCGCGGCCGTGCGCTCGCTGAAGCGCCGCGGCCCAGACGCCCGCCTTCTCGCGTGGAAGGACGACGCGGAGTGGCGGCCGCTTCACGCCACCGAGGTGAACGAGTACGTGCGTGCCCGCACCCACGGCGACTTCACCGCCAAGGACTTCCGCACCCTGCACGGCACCGTCCTCGCGGCTCAGGCACTCGCGGCTGAGGGGCCACAGGACGACGCCCGTGCCAGAAAGCAGGCGATCGTCCGCGCAACGGCGGTCACGGCACTCGCCCTCGGCAACACCCCGGCGATCGCACGCGCGAACTACATCGACCCCCGCGTGTTCGATCGATACCGGGACGGGCGCGTTCTCGCGACCGGGTCGATCGCGGCGGAGCGGGCCGTCCGCGCGCTCATCCTCGGCGACCCGGGCTGAGCCCTGCGGCCGCTAGGGCGTCCACCACGGCCGCAGCGGCAGCTCGTCGCTCGGCCCGCCGGGCTTGGCCATCAGCACCTGGTGCAACTGGATCCCGTTGTTCTCGAAACCGAGCCGCGAACCGGCCATGTAGAGGCCCCAGACCTTCGCGGTCGGCAGCCCGACCTCGGCGACGGCCTCGTCCCAGTGCTCGACCAGATTGGCGCACCAGTCGCGCAGCGTGAGCGCATAGTGCCTCCGCAGATTCTCTTCGTGCAACACCTCGAGGCCGGCATCCTGCGCGTCGGTGATGATGCGCCCGGAACCGGTCAGCTCACCGTCGGGGAACACGTAGCGGTCGATGAAGCCGCGGGCCGCCGGTGCGGTGCGGTTCTCGGGCCGGGTGATGCAGTGGTTCAGCAGCAGCCCGCCCGGCCGCAGCCTGGACTGCAGGAACTCGAAGTAGGCGGGGTAGTTGCGCACGCCGATGTGCTCGAGCAGGCCGATCGATGAGACCGCATCGAAGCGACCCTCGACGATGTCGCGGTAGTCGCCGTAGCGCACCTCGGCCAGCTCGCCGAGTCCCTCATCGACGATGGCCCGCTTCGCCCACGCGGTCTGTTCGCGGGACAGCGTGACGCCGGTGGCCCGGACGCCGCGGCGCGCCGCGTACCGCACCATGCCGCCCCAGCCGCAGCCGACATCGAGCAGGCGGTCGCCTGGCTTCAGGCGCAGCTTCTCGAACACGAGCCGGTACTTGTTCTCCTGCGCCGCATCGAGGCCGGCCGTCTCGTCCGGGTAGCACGCGCAGGTGTACGTCATCGACGGGCCGAGCACCCACTCGTAGAACGTGTTCGACACGTCGTAGTGGTGGTGGATCGCCTCGGCGTCACGGGCCTTGCTGTGCCGCATGCCCTCGGCGACGCGACGCCAGCGGGGCGGTGCCTCGCCGGGCGGCGGGGCGATCGGGCGGAGGTGCTCAATGCCGATGGAGCGCACGATCTCCAGCATCGTCCGTGCCGGCGGGCGCGTGAAGACGAGGCTGTCGGCGAGCGTCTTCAGCAGCTCGTACGGGTCGCCCGGGTGCACACCGCGGATCTCGAGGTCGCCGGCGATGTAGGCACGGGCCAGGCCGAGGTCGCCGCCGCCCGTTGCGAGGTAGCTCGTGCCGCGCGGCGTCTTCAGATCCAACCCGAACGGTGCGTCCGGCGGTCCCGCCGAACTGCCGTCGTACGCGGTGAAGCGCAGCGGGAGCCGGCCGCCGGCGAGGATCTCCAGCACGGCGGCGAGGCTGAGTTTGCCGTCGGGCTCAGTGGCGTCCGGCATCCGTTGGCTCGTTGATGCCTTGCCCTTGGTTGTCGTCATCGTCGTTGCACCGCCTTCGCGTAGAGGTCGAGCAGGCGGGAATCAGGGTCGTAGCGCCGCTTCACCGCCCGGTAGGCCTCCCCGCCGTAGAGCTCGTCGAATTCCTGCGGGGAGTAGTAGGAGTCGGAGTACAGCGACTTGTGCCCGTCGAGCGCGCCGACCTCGCGCTCGATCAGCCGGTTCGTCGCCCCGAAGTTCACGGCCCCGGGGCTCGAGCTGATCGGCACCGTCGACCAGAAGCCGACGTTGACGTAGTTCCGCTTCGGCTGGAGCGGGTACAGCGGCCACGCCTCGTCACCGCGCAGTCGCAGCGGGCAGAGCCACACGGGCGTAATGGGAACCGTCGCGAGGAACCAATCCAGGAACTCCGCGCACCGCTCGATCGGCACCTCGACGTCTTGCACAACGCGCTCCCGCGGCGGCAGGCCTTTGAGTTTCTCGATGCGGTCGCCGATGTGGAAGCGCTGTTCGTACACCATCAGCTTCGAGTAGACGCTGCTGCGCCGGTAGCGGCTCGGCCAGAGCCGGCGGATGCTCGGGTTCTGCGCGCCGAACGCCTCCGAGCACCAGAACCAGTCCGCGTCCCAGCGCCACAGGTAGTCGGCGATGCTCAGGCGATCCTCCGTCACCCCGTGCGCGTGCTGGATCGAGCGGTAGTAGATGCCCTGTCCGGTGTAGTCGCTGACGGGGCCGGATGCCGCGCTCGCCGCGCCCAGGCAGAGGTAGCCCTCGTCCGCGCTGAACACGACGCCGTCGAGGTAGTCGACGGCGACGCCCTCGAACTCGCCCGTCTCCATGATCCCGGCCATCGCCCGCAGCAGCGCGTCGATGACGTGGAACCGCACATGCCGGAGCGCGACGAACGGTGCGACCGGCTCGAGCTCGATGCGGAGGCGCACCGCATAGCCGAGCGTTCCGTATGAGTTGGGGAATGCCCGGAAGAGTTCGGGGTTCTCGGTGGGCGAGGCGGTGAGCACCTCGCCGGCGCCGGTGAGGATGTCCATCTCCAGCACCGACTCGTGCGGCAGTCCGCTGCGGAAGGAGGTGGACTCGATGCCGAGGCCGGTGACCGCGCCGCCGAGGGTGATCGTCTTCAGTTGCGGGACAACCAACGGTGCCAGGCCGTGCGGGAGCGTCGCGGCCACGAGGTCTTCGTAGCTGCACATGCCTGCGACATCCGCGGTCCGTCCGTCGACGTCGACCGCGATCACGCCGGTGAGCCCGGAGGTGTCGAGCCCGGGGGCACTGGCCTTGCTGCGGGTGCGGAACAGATTCGAGGTGCGCTTGGCGAGGCGCACGGGCGCCGCCTCCGGCACGGCGCGATAGCTCGCCAGAAGGCGCTCCACGCCGGCGGCGTGAGCGCTCCGCGCGGCAACCACAGGAGCGGGCACGCGTCCACGCTATCCCTCGGGCGCTCTCAGCGCGAGGGTCAGCTCAGCGAGCTCAGCTGGCCGCGCCGAAGATCCGGAATCTCAGTGCCAGCAGATCATCCAGCCTGGAGGGCTCGGCATATGCAGCGAGAAGGACGTCCCACAGCTCGCCGACGCGCATCTTCAGATCGCCCATATTGGTGAGCACATCGGAGAGCAACTGCACGCCGGTGAACGACGGAATGATGAAATGGGCGAGCCGGGCGGGGTCGGCGCTGTGGCGGAGCTCCCCCGCGGCAACGGCACGGCGCACGAGGTCTTCGAAGGTCGCCAGCCAGTCGTCGTATGGCGCCCTGGTCGGCGGGTCGAAGATGGCACCACCGGTGGTCAATCGGATGCCGGCTCGCACGACGACGTCGCTCACGAGCCACCCGGCGAGGTCGGCGCACATGAGCATCATCGTCTCGGCCGGGCTGGCGGTCGCCTCGAAGATCTCCGCCGCCGAAACCGTCACACGGCGGTGCTGCTCGTCGATGACGGCGCGCGCGATCTCTTCCTTGGAGTTGAAGTGGAAGTACAGCGCGCCCTTGGTGACTCCGGCGGTCTCGGCGATGGCCGCGATCGACGCATCCGCGTAGCCGACACGGTAGAAGGCGGCAGCGGCGCCGGCGACGATGCGCTCCCGCGTCTGAACCGCCCGGTCCTGCTGTGCCATCGCTCTCCCACTTCTGCCGAGAGCAATCTTATCCAGCGAGCTCGAGAGCCCGATGGTGACGGGCAGCCCCCAATTCTGCCCGTCACTGCAGGCGTCGCGAACGACGCCTACACCCGCAAACATACCAACCGGACGGTTCTTTGTATAGCTTTTTCTTGGACCTGATTCAGAATTGGCACGCTCGCGGCTTGTCGGCGCCGTCTGGCAGACTCGTGCCATGAGCACTCCAGGTGGAACGCCGGGCGGCACGCCAGAGCAGCCGGCCATCTTCTTCGACGGTCCAGAGGAGTTCCGCGCCTGGCTGGAGACCAACCACGCCACCGCGACGGAACTCTGGATGGGGCTGTACAAGAAGCACGTACCTGAGCGCGGCCTGACCTGGGAACAGGCGGTGCCGGAGGCCCTCTGCTTCGGCTGGATCGACTCGATCGCGCAGCGGATCGACGACGACGCCAGGCGCCAACGCTGGACGCCGCGCAAGAGCACGAGCACCTGGTCCAGCGTCAACATCGCCCTCGTCGAGAAGCTCAGCGCGGAGGGGCGGATGCACCCCGCCGGCATCGCGGCGTTCGAGCGCAGGCGCGAAGACCGCTCGGGCATCTACTCCCACGAGAACCCCGGGCAGGAGCTGCCGGCCGAGGCGGCGGCCCGGCTGGCCGCGAGCCCGGCGGCATCTGCGTTCTGGCAGGCGGCCACGGCGACGTATCGGCGCGCCGTCACCCACTGGGTGCTCTCCGCCAAACAGGAGGCCACCCGCGAGCGCCGGCTGACGCAGCTCATCGACGACAGCGCGGCCGGGCTGCTCGTTCCGTTCCAGCGCTACGGCGAGGTTCCGAAGTGGGTGGAGCGGGCCGCGGATGCCGCCCGAGCGGCCGGTGGAGAGCCCGCTCAGCCCTGAAAATCCTCGGGGTCCACGTCATCCAGGAACTTCTTGAACTCGTCGAGCGCGTCTTCTTCGGCGCTGACCGTCTCCACCAGCTCGGCGGGGATCCCCGCCTCCTCCAACACCTCGTCGGCGACGAAGAGCGGGGCCTCCGTCCGCACGGCGAGGGCCACGGAATCCGATGGCCTGGCGTCGAGGATGAGTGGGCCGCGCGGGGTCACGAGTGTGATCTCCGCGTAGAAGGTTCCATCGGAGATCCTGGTCACATCCACCCGCTCGATGTGAGCCCCCAGGGATTCGACCAAGGTCTTCATCAGATCGTGTGTCAGCGGCCGCGGCGGCGTGTCGCCGCCGAGCGCGAACAACGTCGACGTCGCCTCCTGCTCGCCGATCCAGATCGGCAGCACACGACCGGCGCCCGGCGCATCGCGCACCGGTTTCAGCAGGATGATGTGCTGACCCTCGGCGTCGAGGGCGACTCCGAGAACGTGAACCTTGACCATGGCGACTCCCGTCGAGACGTCGGGCGAGACACCGCCATCGTACGTCCGCTGCCTGCCTGACGGCCCACAGAATTCACACGATGCCGTGTGAGGGCCCGGCTCAGTCCCCCGCGCCGAAGAACTCGAGCGCCGCTTCGCGGAACACGCGGGAGCCCGGAGCGTTGAAGTGGTGCCGCCGTGGCAGCTCGACGAAGGAACCGTGCGGTGTTGCGGCCGCCAGCGCCCGCGACTGCTCGAGGATCGCGTCGTCACTGCCGGTGGCGACGAGGATCGGCTGCATCGGCGGGTTCGTGACATCCGGGTCGGCATCACCCAACCGCATGCCCTCGGCGAGCGCCACGAGTGCGTGCAGGTCGTTGCCGACGACGCGCTCGGAGAGGGTCACATAGTTCTGCGTCACCGGATCCTCGATCGGTGTGCCGTGCTCGGCGAAGGCACGCGCCTGATCGATCTGCAACCGGGCGAGCGGTCGACCGTCCGGGATGCCGCCGAGCACCGCCCGCTCCACCAACTCCGGGTGTGCGACGGCGAGCTGCCAGCCGACGCGCGCACCGAGCGAGTAGCCGGCGTAGAGCACGCTCTCCAGCATGTAGGTGTCGAGCACGATGACGAGGTCGTCGACGAAGGCGTCCATGCTGAACCCCTCCGCCTCGTGCGGCTTGTCGCTCGCACCGTGGCCACGCTGGTCGACGCCGAGCACGCGGTATCCGGCCCGGGTCAGGTCGCGCACCCACCCGGTGTTCACCCAGTTGTCGCGGCAGCTCGAGGCGAAGCCATGCACGCAGAGCACGGTGGGCGCGTCATCATCGCCCCACAGATAGGTGGCGATGCGGCGTCCGTCGGCCGCCATCACGAACTGTGGGCTCGGCATCTCGGTGAGGGCGGGGAAGGCGGGGCTCATGCCTGCCATTCTCCCGCGCAAACGGAAGAGTCGGTGAAAAGCCCCGCCGTCCGCGCCGAGCGAACGCCGAGGAAGGCTAGTCGTTCGACGCTCCGACGCTGGAAACGGCGTCCGTGGGCACAGGGCCGCCGATGCCTGTCTGTGACGGTGTGCGAATCGCCCAGATCACACCCCCGACTGCCACGATGACGAGCGGTGCCATCAGGGCCCAATTCACCCAGTCGTTCCGGCCGGTGAGCAGATCCAGGTTCGTGAGCATCAGGTACAGGCCGACGAGGAGTCCGATGACGCCGAGCAGAGGGGCAATGATCACCCGGAATACTCCGTGGCCGCGTCGATCGCGACGGAAGAAACTGATCACGCTGACCATGCAGAGCGCCTGCAGCGCAACGATGCCGACAATGCCGACACCATTCGTCCAGAGCAGCAACTGCAGGTAGGGATCACCGTTGAACACAACCGTGACGAGGATCAGCACCAGCGAGGCGATGGTCGTGATCACGCTGGCCTTGGCCGGCGATCGAAAGCGCGCGTGTGCGACGCCGAGCCGTGCCGGAAGGATACCGTCGCGGCCGAGCGCGAACATGTATCGCGTGGTGGCATTGTGGAAGGCGATCGTGGCCGCAAGGATGCTCGTGATGATCAGAAGCCCCATGGTCAGGCTTGCCCAGCCGCCGAGGTAGGACTCAGCGAGCATGAAGTACAGGGCTTGGAAGGCATCCGAGAGTGTGTACTCCCTCAAGCCGTCCACACTCATCGCCGCGACGGCGATCCACGCGATGAAGCCATAGAAGAGGGCCAAGAATCCCACGGCGAAGTATGTAGCCCGCGGTACCGTGCGCTTGGGATCGCGAGCCTCTTCGGCGTAGATCGCCGTGCCTTCGAAGCCGATGAACGCCCCCAGGGCGAGCACGAACATGCCGCCGCTGCCGGCGTTGAACACGTTGCCGGGGGAGAAGGGCTCGAGCGAGAAGTTCGATGTGCCCTCCGCCATCAGCACCGCGACCGCGAGCACCACGAGGATCAACACCTCCAGTGTCATCAGCACGGCCAGCACGCGGGCGCCGATATCGATCTGCCGGTACCCGAGGAATGCAACGATGGCGACGGCGATCAGCGCGTACACCGACCAGTGCAGCTCGATGCCGAAGGCATCGGAGAAGGTGGTGGCGGCGTAGAAACCGAAGAATCCGTAGAAGCCCGCACAGATGAGGGCGTACGAGAGCAATGCGACGAATGCGGAGCCGACGCCGGCCGGGCGGCCCAGCCCCCGACCGATGAAGGCGTAGAACGCCCCCGCATTGCGCACGTACAGCGCGAAGGCCGTGAACCCCGCGGCGCACAAGATGTAGACGACGCCGCTGAACACGTAGGCACCGGCCGCGCCGATGCCTCCGAGGCGGAACGCCAGCGGCGCCGCCCCCGCCATCACCGCGAGCGGGGCGGCCGCCGCGACCACGAAGAAGAAGATGTCGAACGTGCCCAGCTTGCCGCGGGCCAGGCCTTGTACGTCGTTGGTCGTGGTCATGATGCTCCTTCTGGTTGTCAGCGGGGGGAATGACAGCGGTGATGCGAAGCGGTTCGGTGCGAATGCGTTACAGCGCCGGCCACCACGCCGGGTCGGTCCAGAGGGCGAGCTCCTGTTCGAGCGCAGCACCCACGCGGAACACCGTGGTGTCGTCGTAGCTGCGGCCAACGATCTGCACACCGGTCGGCACGCCATTCGGCGCAATGCCCGAGGGAACCGAGAGCACGGGCACCCGCCCGATCACGTTGAACGGCAGGGTCATCAGCTTCGAGAACACGGTGTCGCTGTCGGTGCACGGCTCGTCGGCGGCGAGCCCCGTCGTGGCGACGGTCGGGCAGATCAGCACGTCGTAGCCGGTCATCAGCTCGGCGAATGGACGGTAGAACGCCGATTCGGCGACGAGCCCCTCCACATAGTCGCCCCCGGCGGCGGCCCTCGCGGCGAAGGCCCGGGTGTACGGCATCAACTGCGCCGCGCGCTCCGGGTCGCCGTCGGCGATGCTCTCGATGAACGGCCCCATCACGGCGCCGAAGTGCGGCCAGGCCGTCGCCGCCGTGCGCTCCGGGCTCCAGGGCAGTGAGACCTCGACGACGACAGCGCCGGCAGCGGTCAGCGCGGCGGCCACCGAGCGGGTGTTCGCCTCCACCGCGGGGTCGACGTCGTAGCCTCCGAGCGTGATGCAGAGCGCGATGCGGATGCCGCGCAGGGGGCCGGCAACACCGGAGACAGCCGCGATGTCGCGCAGAGACGCGGCGTCGCCGACCCAGGGGCCGGAGATCACGTTCTGCAGCAATGCGACATCCGCGACGCTGCGACCCATCGGTCCGTCGGCGCAGTAGGTGTCGGAGTTGAACGGGGCCATGCCCGGCACGCGGCCGAACGGCGGCTTGAATCCGACCACGCCGCAGAACGACGCGGGGATGCGGATCGAGCCACCGATGTCGGAACCGGTTGCGAGCACCGTGGACCCGGCCGCAAGCACGGCGCCGGAGCCACCGGAGGAACCACCGGGCGTGAAGTCGGTGTTCCAGGGGTTGCGCGTGATCCCCCACAGTTTCGAGTGCGTCACCGGTGCGCAGCAGTACTCGGGCGTCGTGGTGCGGCCGTGGATGACCGCGCCCGCCTGCTGGATGCGCTCCACGATCGGGTGCGTCTCCTCGGCGAGGTTGCCTTTCTCCAGCAGACATCCGTCTTCAAGCAGGTGGCCGGCGATGGGGTGTTCGTCCTTCAACATCAGCGGGATGCCCTCGAGCGCACCGACCGGCTCACCCGCGGCGAACCGCGCCTCGGAGCTGAGGGCTGCGGCGCGGGCATCGTCGATCCACTGCTCGGTGACCGCGTTGATCAGCGGCTCGGTTGCCGCGGTGCGGGCGATCACCGATTCGAGCAGTTCGACGGGCGAGAGCTCGCGACGATGGAACTGCTCGGATGCTTCGGTGGCCGTGAGCCGGTAGAGATCCATGGAGATGGTGCCTTTCGCTTGTCCGTACACTGTACGGACGATACTGTTGCCACCATGGCGCCACGTCAAGAGCTTTCACAAAAGACCCGGCAGAATCTGACCAGGCGCGAGCTCACGACGGCCGCGATCACGCTGATCGAACGGGATGGTCTCGATGCCCTGAGCATGCGGCGCTTGGCCGGTGAACTCGCCTGCGCCCCGATGAGTCTCTACACCCACGTGCGCAATCGGGACGACCTGATCGACGCGATCGTCGAGCACCTCATCGACCAACTCGCCCTGCCGGCGCAGAGCGACGAGTCCTGGCAGCAGCTCACCCGGCAGACCCTCGGCGCCTACCGCGACCTGGCCGTTCGGTTGCCGAACAGCTTCGAGCTCCTCGCCCTCGCCCCGTACGACTCCTCGCCCGTCGCGCCGCACCTCGCCCAATTCCTGTCGAGCCTCGAACGGGCCGGGCTCTCTCCGGATCAGGCGGGACAGATCCTCGGCATCGTCGACGCCTACGCCACCGGCTTCCTCGTCGTCTGGGCCCGCAGCAGCACACGGCGCCCCGCGACCGGCGCCGTCGCGACAGCGCCCGACATCGCCGGCCTGCGCGACCTCGACATGTTCGATCGGGGTCTGGAGGCCATGATCGCCGGCCTCGAGGCGACGCTCGTGCGCGGCATCCACAACGGAAAGGCACCCCAATGAATCATCCTCTCGAACCGAGCCTCGAATTCGCCTTCGAGCTGCGGGTCGAGGTCGGCGCCGAGCTCGACATCGGCCGCGGCGAATCCGAGCAGCTGGGATTCACCCCGATCACGGGCGGCACCGTCACCGGCCCGCGACTGGCGGGTCGGGTACTGCCGGGCGGCGGCGACTGGTGGGTCGCGCGCGGTGACGTCACCCAACTCGACGCGCGCTACCTCATCGAAGCGGATGACGGCACGGTCATCGACGTCGTGAATCGCGGCTACTACGTGGCCGGCGAAGATCTCGAGCGCCGGCTCGCGGCGGGCGAAGCGGTCTCGGAGGAGGAGCTGTACTACCGGACAGCGCCGGTGTTCCAGACGGACGCCCCCGCACACCGCTGGCTCGCCGAACGCCAGTTCATCGGCATGGCCAGGCCGGAGCCGGGCTTCGTCTGTATCCGCATCTTCGAGCTGCGCTGACTCGCGTCGCCACCCGGACGCGGCCTCACATGAGCTCGCCGGGGCCGAGAGGTGACGGAAACGAACGGAGACCATCAGGGACACGGGACTGAAACGGTGCGCGAATAGTGTCGGCCACAGCCCGCCACGCGCGGCCCCACGCACCGACCTTGAAGGGAATCCCATGTCCTATGTGAAGCCGGCCGATCTCGTCTCGACGTTGATCGATGCGGGAGAGTCGAAGATTTTCATGTCCACCCGCGACACGCTCGTGCGCGCCACCATGGGCGGTGCGATGCTGACCATCGCCGCCGCGTTCGCGATCACGGTCAGTGTGACGACCGGCATCCCGCTGCTCGGCGCTGTGCTCTTCCCCGTTGGGTTCATCATGCTCTACCTGCTCGGCTACGACCTGCTGACCGGGGTGTTCGTGCTTGGCCCGCTCGCGTGGATGGACAAACGCCCGGGCGTCACCCTCGGCGGGGTCCTCCGCAACTGGGGTCTCGTCTTCGTGGGCAACTTCATCGGCGCCTTCACCGTCGCCGTGCTGATGGCGATCGTGGTCACCTACGGCTTCTCGGTTCCGCCCAACGCGGTCGGCGAGGCGATCGGGCACATCGGTGAGGGCCGTACCGTCGGCTACGCCGAACACGGTGCCGGCGGCATGCTCACCCTGTTCATCCGCGGCGTGCTCTGCAACTGGATGGTCTCCACCGGTGTGGTGCTGGCGCTGATCGCCAAGGACGTTCCCGGCAAGATCATGGCGATGTGGATGCCCATCATGCTCTTCTTCTTCATGGGCTTCGAGCACTCGATCGTCAACATGTTCCTCTTCCCCTCCGGCCTGCTGCTCGGCGGCGACTTCACGATCATGGACTACCTGGTCTGGAACGAGATCCCCACCGTGGTCGGCAACCTCGTCGGCGGCCTCGTCTTCACGGCCATCCCCCTGTACCTGACGCACTCTCGCACGAAGGCGCCACGGGTCATCACTCCCCGTCGAACGCCTACCCTCCGCAGCGAGGCGACGAGCGCCGAGCGCGAGCTCCAGGGCGCCGCCTCGGCGTGATGTCCTGCCGGTGAGCTCTGCCAGTGAGCTTCTGCCGGTGCTGCGTCGGGCGGATGCCGGACGCAGCACCGGCTCTGCGTTAGCGGGCCGTCGCGTAGGTGATCGGCAACCCGGCATCGGCGAGCAGCGCCAGTGCCGGCGAGCTGCGCGGCGCATCGGTGATCAGGCCGGCGATCTCGGGGGCGCGGAGCACGACGAAACGGGACGCCGTTCCGATCTTGTCGGCGTCGGCGAGCACGTAGGTGTCGGCGGAATGACGTGCGAGCGTGCGTTTCATCGCGGCCTCGTCGGCGTCATCCGTCGTGAACCCGGTCTCGGGGTGCACCCCGGTCACACCGACGAAGAACAGATCGGCGTTGACCTGCGCGGCTGCTTCGACGGCTGCGGCACCACAGGTGACGGCGGAGTGTTTGAAGAGCCTGCCGCCCAGCATGAACACCTCGATGTTCGGATGCCCGAGGAGAGCGACGGCGATGGTCGGACTGTGCGTGACGACCGTCAGCGCGAGCTCGCGGTCGAGCTCGCGAACGAGCTCCAGCGTCGTGGTTCCCCCGTCGAGGATGACGGTCTGCCCCGGCTCGATCAGCGCGGCGGCGGCCCGGGCGACCGACTGCTTGCCGCCGACGTTCAGAGAGGTGCGGGTGCCGTAGTCGGCGATCGCGGCAGAGATCGGCAGGGCTCCGCCGTACACGCGCTGACATTTCCCGGCCGCGGCGAGCTCGCGCAGATCGCGCCGGATGCTGTCCTCAGAGAGTCGGAGCTCCACTGCGACATCCTTGGCAACCACCTTGCCCTCTGAACGAAGCTTCTCCAGCAGGAACTCGTGCCGTTGCGCAGCAAGCATTCGCGTTTCTCCTTGTTCTTTAACGTTTATGCACGTTACCATGCGAGCATGACGACACCTCTTCTCATTCTTATCGCAGGCCCGTATCGCTCGGGGACCGGGGACGATCCCGAGCTGCTGGCCGCCAACCTGGCGCGGCTCGAACAGGCGGCCTGGCCCATCTTCCAGGCCGGCCACATCCCGATGATCGGCGAGTGGGTGGCCCTGCCCGTGCTCCGCGGCGCCGGCGGGACGAGCGTGGCCGACCCGATCGCCGCCGACATCATGTACCCGACCGCCGAACGCCTCCTCCAGCACTGCGACGCCGTGCTGCGCCTCCCCGGCGCCTCGGCCGGCGCGGATCAGGATGTCGCGATCGCGGAGCGTCGCGGCATCCCCGTGTACTTCTCGCTCGAGGAGGTGCCGGGCCACCGGCCCCCGCAGGCGTAGCCCAGTGGTGCCGACGGCCGGCCGTCGGCACCAGCTGTTCACGCTCCGTTTCATTCGCAGTACGGCGGTCTCGTAATTCCCGATTACCTTCGCGGGTTTGGATACCGGTGTTCTCGAAAATCCTCGAGACCCCCGCACTCCGAAAGGTCGCCATGCGTCGCCTCACCCTGCCCGTCGTGGGCATTCTCGCCGTCTCCGCCCTCGCGCTCACCGGCTGCCAGGCAGCCGAAACCGTCGGCGCCTCTGCGCCGGATGCCCGCATCACCATCGCCACGATTCCCGTCTCCGACGACCCAACGGTGGAGAACCCGGTCGAGGCGCTGGCGCGCCTGCTTGAGGAGGAGACCGGTCGCACGGTCGAGATCACCGACGTCCCGGACTACCTCAGCGTCGTCGAGGCGATCCGCTCCGACCACGTCGACATCGGCATCATGAGCGGTTTCCCCTCCGCGCTCGCCGTCAACACCGGCGAGGTCGACGCCCTCCTCGCGTGGAAGGGCAATGACGAGCCCGTCTCCACCTGCGTCGTGCTGGAGGACTCGCCGATCAAGACCGTCGAGGACCTTGCAGGCAAGACGGTCGCCTTCGCCGATCAGGCATCGAGCTCGGGCTACTTCATGCCGGTGTACATGATGCACGAGGCCGGCCTGGAGCAGGGAACCGACTACGAGGCGATCTTCGCCGGTGGCCACGAGGGCAGCTTCGCGGCCCTGCAGCAGGGCCAGGTGGATGCCGCGTGCACTGCGTTCATGCTCACCGAGCTGGGCGCGCCCATGTTCCCCTTCGCCGATGGCGAGTGGCGGGCTGTCGGCGAGAGCCCGGCCATGGACGTCATGGGCACCGTTCTCGCGCGCCAGTCGCTCGATGACGAGACCCGCGCACTGCTCGAAGAGGCACTGCCGAAGGTGTTCTCCGAGGCGAACGCCGAGGCCCTCGCCGGCTACAGCTCCTTCATCGGCCTTGACGTCGAGATCGCGCCGGAGCCGAGCATCTTCGCGTCCTTCGCCGAGATCGCCGCCGTCGCCGGAGTGAAGCTCGAGGACCTCGGTTGAGCACGCCCGTCAGCACCGCCGCACGGGCTGTCGCCACGGCATCCACCGCCGGCCCGAGCACCGCCGAGCTCCGTCAGGTGCTCCCCCTCGTCACCGTGCGCGACCTCCGCGTCGCCTACGACGATCAGCTCGTGCTGAACGGGGTCGACCTCGACCTCTTCCCCGGCGAGATGGTCGCCCTGCTCGGCGCGTCCGGCTCCGGCAAGTCCACGCTCATGAAGAGCCTCACCGGATTCGCACCGGTGTCCGGTGGCAGTGTGCGCGTCGCCGGGCACGACGTGACGAACCTCGCTCGCGGCGAACTGCGCACCCTCCGCTCCCACGTCGGGCAGGTGTTCCAACAGTTCAATCTCATCCCCCGTATGAGCGTGCTCACGAACGTGCTCACCGGTGCGCTGCACGGCGCAGGCGCCATCAACCTCGTCGGCGGTTTCGGGAGCGCGGATCGGGCTCGGGCCATGCACCTGCTCGACCGAGTCGGCATCGCCCACAAGGCGAAGGACGCGGCGCGCTCACTCAGCGGCGGTCAGCAGCAGCGGGTCGCCATCGCGCGGGCGCTCATGCAGCAGCCACGGGTGATCCTCGCGGATGAGCCGGTCGCCTCGCTCGACCCGAAGCTCGCCCATTCCGTGCTCGAGCTGTTGCGCGAGATCGCGACGGATGACGGCATCCCGGTGCTCGTGAGCCTGCACGTGCTCCCGCTGGCCCTCGCGCACAGCGACCGCATCGTCGGCCTGCGCCACGGCGAGATGCTGCTCTCCGGCCGCACCGCCGAACTCGACGCCTCGCGACTCGCGGCCCTCTACGACGACGAGGACGAGGCGGGCGATGAGCACGACCGCTGAGCGCTCCCCCGCGAGCCGCGCCACGTCCGCCCGCCAGAGCACGGCCCCGGCCGAACTCCCTGCGGCTGAGCGCGCACGCCTCGAACGGGCCTTCTCCGTGCCCCGCACCCGCTTCCTCGTCGCCATCCCGCTCGCGATCCTGTTGCTGCTCTGGTCGTTCAACGGTGCGGAGTTCAACTTCGCGAAGCTGGGCGAGGGCACCGTGAACATGGGCGAGTTCCTCTCCCGGCTGTTCCCGCCCGATTTCAGCAAGTTCGGCACCATCGCGGCGCTGCTCGTCGAGACGTTCCAGATGGCGATCGTCGGCACCGTGCTCGGTGCGGTGCTCTCGCTGTTCGTCGCCTTCACCGCGGCATCCAACGTCGCCCCGAAGTGGCTGTACTACCCGGCCAGATGGGTGATGAACGTCATCCGCTCCGTGCCGGACCTGGTCTTCGCGCTCATGTTCGTCTCCGCCGTCGGACTCGGCCCCTTCGCCGGCATCCTGGCCATGACGCTCGGCTCCCTCGGGTCGATCGGCAAGATCTTCGCCGAGGCGATGGAGTCCGTCGATCACGGGCCGATGAACGCGATGCAGGCCGTCGGCGCCTCCAAGCGCCAGGTCATCCAGTACGGGGTGCTCCCGCAGGCGGCACCGCTGCTCGTCTCGTACACACTGCTGCTCTTCGAGGGCAATGTGCGCGGGGCGACGATCCTCGGCCTCGTCGGCGCCGGTGGCATCGGGCTCGAACTCACAACGGCCATGCGCATGTACGACTACGGCCACCTCAGCGCGATCATCATCTGCATCATCGTGCTCGTCACGGTGATCGACCAGGGCAGCGCCCTCATCAGAAAGAGAATCACATGACCAACTCCACCCTGGCCGCCGACGTCTCGGCGCCCATCGACATCGTGCTCAGCGCCCCAGTGAACCTGCGCGATCTCGGCGGCATCCCGATCGCGGGCGGAGTGCTGCGGTCCGGCTTAGCCATCCGCACGGACGACCTCTCGACGGCGTCGACCGAGGCCGTCACCGCCCTGGTCGAGCGCGGCCTCGCCGCCGTGATCGACCTGCGCACCCCGCTCGAGGTGGCTCTGACCGGCCGCGGGCCGCTCGCTGGGCATGCCGTCGCGTACCACCACCTGCCGCTGATGGCGAGCATCGGCGAGGCCATGCCGAAGGAGAAGCCGAGCCTCGATCCGGCTGCCATGGGCGCGATGTACGTCAGCATGGCCGAGAATGCGGCGCCGCAACTGGTGACCGCCCTCAACGTGATCGCCTACGCCCCGGGCGCGACCGCATTCCACTGTGCGGCCGGGCGCGACCGCACCGGTGTGCTTGCGGCGTTCCTGCTGCTGATCCTCGGCGCCAGCGATGACGACATCGTCACCGACTACGCGCGCACCGGCCCGAACATGGTGGCGATCATGGAACGCACCCGGCCCGTGATCGGCACCATGATGGCGCGCCTCGGCATCGAGTTCGACGGCGCCAGCGCGGCCGCACTCACCGATGAACCGATGGATGCGTCGATGCGCATCCTGCTCGCCCGCCTGCGCGAGCGCGACGGCGATGCGCTCGCACCGCTCCGCGCGGCCGGGCTCAGCGACGACACCATCATTCGCCTGAAGGCGCGGGCCCTCGGCGCATGACGCCGTCCACTCTCCCGGATGCCGGGGCCACGGTTCGCCGCGGCCCCGGCCGTCCGCGTGACGATGAGCTCGACGCCCAGATCATCGAGGCAGCGCTCGCGCTGATCGACGCCGAGGAGGAGGTCACGGTCGCCCGGATCGTCGCGCGCGGCAGCGTGAGCCGGGCGGCGCTCTACCGCCGCTGGCCGTCACTCACCGCACTCATCGCCGCGGCGCTGGACGTCGGGCGCACGATGCCGGCCGACATCCCGATCGAGGGCGATCTGCGCGAGGCGGTGTTCGCCGCACTGATCGGAGACCCGGCCCTGGCGGGCACCGGCGGCTTCATCGAGGCGCGTTTCCGACAGCGTATCCGGCTCGTGATGGCGGATCGCCAGCTGCAGAAGGCGTACTGGAGCTCGCACGTCGCGCGGCGGCGCAAGCCGGTGGAGCGGGCGTTCCAGTCCGGGGTCAACCGCGGCATCCTGCGCGCCGATCTCGACGTCGAGGCCTGCTTCGACGCCATCGCCGGCGCCTGCTACTACCAGATCGTCGTGCGTGGCGACAGCTTCAGCGAGCCCGCGACCCGCGCGCGAGTGCACGCGGCCCTCGAGGTCGTGTGGCGGGGAATGCTCGCCTGAGACAGACCGTGGTGGCGCTGACATACTGAGCGCCAGCGTCGACTACCCCACCGATTCACGAGCGCCCCGGGGCCGCTCGTCGGCGAGCGCTTCAATGATCGCTCTGAGCGCGACGATCTCTGCAGTGAGCCCGTCGATTTCGCTCTGCGTCGCCGATTGCACCAGCGTGTCCTTCTTCTCAGCATTCTGTTCAACCTTCTCGACGATCCAGGAGGCGAGGGTGGCGGTAACCACGCCGATGAGGGTGATGCCGCCGATCATGACGCCAACGGCAACCAGCTGTCCAGTGCCGGTGACTGGGGAGTAGTCGCCGTACCCGACCGTGGTGATGGTGACAAATGCCCACCACAACCCCTCATGGAATGACTGGATGGAACCGTCGCCGCCGCGCTCAGCATCGACGACCGCGAGCGCGGCGACGTACACCAAGAGCGCGGCTGCCCCCGCGGCATAAATAATGACGCGCCCTCTGAACGCCGCACCGGCGGTCTTGTTCAAGATTGCCAAGAGGGTCACGAGGCGGAGGAGCCGCAACGGGCGCAGGATGGGCAGCACCACGATCAGCAGATCGAATAGGTGCGTGTAAAACCACCGCCACCGCTGGGGAGCGAGAACCAGGTTGACGAAGTAATCGGCAAGGAACACCACCCACGTGATTCCGATCATCAGCTCAAGCCACGCGGTCACATCCGCCGGCGGTTGGACGATCACCTCGATTGAGTACGCGATCAGGAATACGACGGCGGCCGCCGCCAATGGCCACTCAGTCGCCGTCTGCCAACGCTCCTGTGTCACTCTGCTGCCCTCACTATGCGCGGGGTAGTCCGTGTTTCGCTGGCTGCGAGACCCCCCAGATCGAGGCAAGCCTACCGAGGGTCCGCCCAGCTGACGGCACGCCTCCTCCGCGGCAAGTACTTGGCCGGTAGACCGCCTGGCAATTGCGAGCCGGCCGAACCGCGCCATAGAAGAATTCGGCCGAAATAGGATGGCCAGATGGATTCTGCCGCCACTCTGCGCCGAGCCGTTCCGGACGATGCCCCCGCTGTGCTTCGGCTGTTCGACGAAGCGATCGCGTGGTTCGTGGCGATCGGGAACACCGGCCAGTGGGGCACCGAACCGTTTTCGGGCCAGACGCTGTGGCAGGAGAGAATCTCGGAGTGGTGCGCCTGGCCGGAGAGCTGGGTGGCGACGCACCCCGAGCTCGGAGTCTGCGGCGCGCTCGTGCTCGGCGACGCCGGCAGCAACGTGCCAGCCGCCACCGAGCCAGAGCTCTACGTGCGCTCTCTCATCGGCTCGCGTGACCCACGCGCGAAAGGCACCGGTCGCCGCTTGCTCGCCCTTGCGGACGAACGAGCCGCGGCTGCCGGCGTGAGCCTGCTGCGCGTGGATTGCTACGCGGGCGGCACTGGCGATCTCATCGCTTTCTATGAGTCGTGTGGGTACACCCGCACCGAGACATTCACGGTCGAAAGGCAGCCTCAGGACTGGCCGGGGCAGGTGCTCGCTCGCCGGCTCGGCTGAGCATCGGGATCAGCTCAGCTCAGCTCACGCAACGTCGACGAATGCCGAGTCCGGCGCCGCGACACCCCAGGCGTTCATCGCGTCCAGCACCGCGCGCAGCTCATGGCCGAGCGGCGTCAGCTCGTAGACAACCCTGGGCGGGATCTCCGCGAAGACCGTGCGCGTGACGATGCCGTGCTCCTCGAAGCGCCGCAGCCGACTGGTCAGCGTGTGCGCGCTGATGCCGGGGAGCGCGCTGCGGAGCTCGGTGAAGCGATGCGGGCCATGCAGGAGCTCACGAACGATGAGCGTTGCCCAGGCTCCGTCGAAGAGCGTCAGGAAGCGGGCGACACCGCATTCCGGCACGAGATCGTTCTCCACGACTTTCCTCCGAGTTCCCGTTAGTGCATTTGACGTAACCAGTGCATCATATGCACTAATGGACGAATGGTTTACATCGTTCATGGCGCCACAGGCGCTCAAGGTTCCCCCGTTCTCGCTCAACTGCTTGCCGCTGGCAAGGACGCGACCGCCGCGGTCCGCACCCCCGCTGGCCTGCCGGCCGGCGCCGGAGCGGTGACGGTCGACTTCGCCGACGCCGCGTCGCTCGCGGACGCGTACCGCGGCGCGGAGGGCGTGTTCATCCACCTCCCACTCGGTGCCCCCGATCAGCTGGCCCGCTTCGCCGCGTCCGTCGTCGAGGCCGTCGGTCAGGCGCGCCCCGCCCGCGTCGTCATCTCCACCAGCGGTCAGATCGTCGATGACCCGGAGTCGCCCCTGCAGGCCGCCGACGACAGCGCCATCATGACGCTCATTCGCGGCGTCGAAGCCACCGGCGTCCCCTTCGCGGTCGTGGCCCCGCGCCTGTACCTCGAGAACCTGCTGCTGCCGATGGTCGCCGGTCCGGCTGCCGAGGAGGGCGTGCTGCGCTACCCGCTGCGCGCCGACTACCCCGTGTCGTGGAGCTCCCACCTGGATGTCGCGGCCACGGTCGTGCGCCTCCTCACCGACCCCTCCCTCGAGGGCACCATCGCCGTCGGCCACCGCCCGGCGCTGACCGGCCCCGACCTCGCCGCCGGTTTCGCCGCCCACATGGGCCGCGACGTCCGCTTCGAGTCGGTCACCCCGGCCGAGTTCGGTGTGCTCATCACGCCGCTGTTCGGTGCGGATGCCTCGGCGCCGGTCGTCGGCCTCTACGAGGCGCTCGGCACCCAGGACGGCAACACGATCGCCGCAGCCAACAGCGCCCAGAAGCTCCTCGAGCTGCACCCGCGCTCGGTCTCGGTGTGGCTGGCCGAGGTCAGCGCCGCGTAGAGCGCAACACAGTGCGAGTGCCCCGGGTCATACCCCGGGGCACTCGGCTACGTCACCCCCACCTGCACCGTGTGCCAGCCCTCCGCCCCGTCGGGTATCGGAGGAACGTTGGTGCCGCTCTGCGTCGCACCGGTGGCATCCGTCGCCCGCACCTGGATGGTGTGGTTGCCGCGCGTCGCCTGCCACTCGTAGACCCACTGCACCCAGGTGTCGGTGGAGATCGCGGTGGCGAGCCGAGCCTCCGACCAGGCGCCGTCGTCCACACGCACCTCGACGCGGTCAATGCCGGTGTGCTGCGCCCAGGCGACCCCGGCAATGGCGACCGTGCCGGCCTTGACCTGCGAGCCACCAGTCGGCACGTCGATGCGCGACTGGGTCTTCACTGGCCCCATCGGCGACCAGCCGCGGTTGGTCCAGTAAGCGTTGGCGTCTGCGAATCGGGTGACGTTCAACTCCACCACCCATTTGGTGGCGGAGACGTAGCCGTAGAGGCCGGGCACCACCATCCGCACCGGGAATCCGTGCTCGAGTGGAAGCGCCGTGCCGTTCATGCCGACGGCAAGCAGGCTGCTGCGGTCGGTCTCGAGCAGGACGGCAAGCGGCGTGCCGGCGGTGAACCCGTCCACGCTCCTCGACAACACCATGTCGGCACCGGCGACCGGCTTGGCCCGAGCCAACAGGTCTCGGATCGGGTAGCCGAGCCACACCGCGTTGCCGGCGAGGTTGCCGCCGACCTCGTTCGAGACGCACATCAGCGTGACCGTCTTTTCGATCAGCGGCAGGGCGAGGAGCTCGTCGAAGCCGATCTCGATTTCGTTCTCGACCATTCCGGTGATCTTGAGCCGCCAGGTCGAGGAGTCGACGCTCGGCACCTGCAGCGCGGTGTCGATGCGGTAGAAGTCGGAATTGGGGGTGACCAGGGGTGTGATCCCAGGGACATCGAGCTGCGCCCCGGCCGGGATCGGCGGCGCTGCGACCGCAGGCTTCGGCAGCATGACTGCGTCGCGCACGGCCTTCACCGCCACCGTTCCGGCGTTCAACACTCGCGCGCCGATTCCGATGATGAGGGCGGCGGCCCCGGTTCCCCCGACGAAAACGAGGAAACGGCGGCGCGAGACGGCGGCGCCCGGCGCGGGAACGCCCGTGTGTTGCACCGCGGTACCCGCGGCCGCAGGCGCGGTGCGCTCGGTGCCGACCCAGTCCCGCAGCCAGATGGCGCCGAAGCGCAGCACGAGCACACCGCCGATCACCCCGAGCACGGTGGGCACCGCCCAGCCGACGGTCGCCTGGGCTCTCGTCGCGACCGCGATGGTCGCGACCCCGCCGACCAGAACCAGACCGACTGTCCCCCACGGCGGTCGGCGGTACTCGAGCACGCCAAGCACGCTGGCGAGCACCGCCACCAGGATGCCGAGGCAGATGATGAGCACCAGCTTGTCGTTGGTGCCGAACAGAGAAATCACGAGGTCTTTGATCCACCCGGGAACCAGGTCGATCACGAGGGACCCGACCGCCAGCAGCGGGCTGGCCCCTGGGTCGACGAACAGGGCGACGACTTCGGCGATTGCGAGCGTGACCACGGCGCTGGCGAGGCCCACCAGGACAGCCCAGGCATTCTGCCGCGCTCTGCTCATAGCTCATGTCTACTCTCGGCCGGCAGCTCCCGCCATGGAATTTCGGTGGCGGGCCGGGGCACGTTCGTGCGCGACGGTCATTTCTTGGTCAGCGCAACCAGCTCTGATCGCGACGACGCCCCCACCTTGCGCAGCAGGTTGGAGACGTGAAATTTCACCGTGTTCTCGCTCACGTTCAAACGCTCGGCGATGCCGCGATTCCGGGCGCCGGATGCGACGAGCCGGAGCACCTCGCGTTCGCGAGGGCTCAGCTGCACGGTGTCCTCGACGAACTCCGACTCCATCGGGGCGTCCAGGGGGATCTTCACCGACAGCGACGAGCCCCACCCGGGCGTCGCCGAGATGCTGAACTCCCCGTTCAGCGCGGAGACCCGCTCGACGATCGGCCGCAACGAATCGTCGTGCGCTGCGGTCTCCCCCGCGCCGTTGTCGCGGATCCCGATCAGCAGGTTCAGACCGTCGCAGTCCCACTGGATCCGAACGCGCCGGGCCTCCCCCGCATCGACGATGGCCAGCACCGCGCTGCGCACGATCGCCCGTGCGGCGTAGGCCACTTCGCCGGGAAGGGCGCGGCCCGTTGCGGGCGGCTCGACGAACTGCACATCGAGGCCGCCGAACCGCACGAACGGGCGGAGGTCGCTCTGCAGCCGCGCGAACGCCCCGACCACCGGCTCAATCATGCTGCTGCGCTGCTGGTCGGTCTCCGTCCGCAACTCCACGAGCGCGGTCGTCGCCGCTTCGATCGCAATGACCCGGGCGGCACGGTCATCGACCCGGTCCGACCGCAGCACGGCCAGAATCGACTCCAGCGTGACGGCATGCCGATCCGCCAACTCGGCGACCGTTCTGGCGTGTTCAAGAACTCCTTGTCGCGAAGCCGGCGACGGGATCACAGTGGTGCTGTCCATCCATGGAACCTACTCGATAATGCAGGCCCATCCTTTCGGGTAGCCTCCCCCGCCCTCCGGTGGGTGTGCTGGAACGCGTTTTCTCCGACGATGAGAGCATGCATGCACACACGGCCTCCGTCGCGACGTCCCTCACGCTGATTGGAGAGGAACTCTCCGGTGTCACCGAGCGCCTCTTCGGAGACCTGGACAGCGTCCAGACGCTGGACGATCTGGCCGAGTGCGTCGCGCGCGCAGACCGCGTGTTCGTCGTCGGCGCCGGTCGTTCGGGGCTCGCGCTCAGAATGACCGCAATGCGCCTGATGCACCTCGGCCTCACCGTGCACGTCGTCGGCGACGTCACGACCCCTGCCATCCGGGCGGGCGACCTCCTCCTCACCGCGAGCGGATCCGGCACGACCGGGGGCATCGTGCGGGCGGCACAGTCCGCCGTGCACGCCGGCGCCACCGTGGCCGCGATCACCACCGCGCCGAACTCCCCGCTCGCCGCGCTCGCCTCGACGCTCCTCGTCGTGCCGGCTGCCGGCAAGCTCGACCGCTCGGGCTCCGCATCGGCCCAGTACTCCGGCAGCCTGTTCGAGCAGCTCGTCGTGCTCATCGGCGACGCCCTCTTCCACACGCTCTGGCAGCACGGCGGAGCGAGCGCGGATGAACTCTGGACCCTCCACGCAAACCTCGAATGACCATCACACCGAACCGAACACGAAGGAACACAATGAAACTGCAGTTCGCCATGGACACCCTGACCACCGAGAACGCGCTGGCCCTCGCCGCGGCGGCCGCGCCGCACGTCGACATCCTCGAGCTCGGCACTCCCCTCATCAAGAGCGAGGGCCTCTCGGCCATCACGGCGATCAAGAACGCCCACCCCGACAAGATCGTCTTCGCCGACCTGAAGACCATGGATGCCGGCGAGCTTGAGGCCGACATTGCATTCGCCGCAGGGGCGGACCTGGTCACCGTCCTCGGCTCGGCGGGCGACAGCACCATCGCCGGTGCCGTCAAGGCGGCCAAGAAGCATGGCAAGGGCATCGTCGTCGACCTCATCGGAGTCGCGGACAAGCCTGCGCGCGCGAAGGAGGTCGTGGCCCTCGGCGTCGACTTCGTGGAGATGCACGCGGGGCTGGACGAGCAGGCCGAGGCCGGCTTCGCCTTCGGCAACCTGCTGCGCGACGGCAAGGACTCTGGCGTCATGTTCTCGGTCGCCGGAGGCATCAACGCGGCCACCATCGCCTCTGTCCAGGCATCCGGTGCTGCGGTCGCGGTGGCCGGCGGCGCAATTTACGGTGCGTCCGACGTTGGAGCGGCCGCGGCCGAGCTGCGGGCCGCCATCGCCTAGGCGGAATGGGAATCGAGAGCACCTGGGCAGCCGCCCAGGTGCTCCGGGCGAACCGACCGCTGCCGCCTGCGCGACAATGATCACACGCAGCGACAACTCACCTCAGAGAGACGGACGTCCCATGATCACCATCCACCTCCGCTACGAGATCGACGCCGACAAGCTCGACGACTTCCGCGCATACGGCCAGGAATGGATCCGTCTCGTCAACAGGCTCGGCGGCACGCACCACGGGTACTTCCTCCCGAGCGAGGGCGACAGCGACGAAGCGTTCGCGCTCTTCAGCTTCGACTCGTTTGCCAGCTATGAGCAGTACCGCATTGCGGCGGCATCCGACCCGGAGTGCATCGCCGCGTTCGACTTCGCCAAAAAGACGCAGTGCATCCGCCGCTACGAACGTCGCTTCCTCACCCCGGTGTTCGAATAGGGCCGCCGCACGAAGGGCGGATGCCGCAGCATCCGCCCTTGTGTCTCAACCGTTTCAGCGGGCGAAGAAGAAGATCGCGCCGATCGCGGACCCCACCAGCACGGTCGTGAGCGACAGCACGAGCATGGGTACGAAGTAGCTGTGGTCGAACAGCTTGGAGCCCAGCTTCGTCGTGCCTGAGAGGTCGAAGTTGGCACCGGCGATCTGGGGGCCGCCGGTGGGGAACGAGTAGACGCCGCCAATGGCACCCGCCCACATGCCAACCGCCAGCTCGGGTGGGAGGCCGGCTGCGAGCCCGATCGGAACGATTGTCCGCGTCGCGGTAGACTGGCTCGTCGTCATCGCGGCGACGATGAAGACCGCGATCGCGAACACGAACACGTAGCTGGTCACCCATGCTCCGACCGTCTCAACGATGAGCTCTTCATGTGCCTCGATGAAGGTTGCCGTCATCCAGGCGATTCCGAAGAGCGCGATGGCCGAGACCATGCCCGCTTTGAAGACCGACTGGTCGGACACCGTCTTGACGTTGGGTCGCCCGACGAACAGGATCGCCACACCGACGACCAGCATCACGATGACGATGGTGCTGGTCATGTCGAGCGGGACCGGGCCGTCCACCCCGGGCACGACAGGGCGCAGGCCGGGGAAGAGACCGAGGATGACGATCACCAGCACTCCGCCGAGGAAGGCCAGGGCGGCGTTCCTCCCTTCCTTGGTCGCGGTGAGCTTGGCCGAAGCTCGCTCCTGCTCGACCACGACGCCCGGGGCCGCACTCTGAGACCCATCCGCGGAGACTGCCGCGGCGGGCTGAGCCTTCTTGCCGCGGCGGGCACGCGGCGCAACGGGTCTGGCCGTGATCGGGGGAAGGACCCCCGTCCGGATCTTCTCCTGCACCTCGGGGTCGTCTGCGAGTTCCTTCCCCATGCGGCCGACGACCAGGGACGTCACGATGATCCCGATGACACACGCCGGGAAGGTGATTGCGAGAATCTCGATCAGGCCGAGGTCGTATGGGGAGACGTCCGTCAACGTCAGCATGGCCGCCATCGCCGCTGAAACGGGCGAGGCCGCGAGCGCGACGCCCGACTGCACGACGCTCACGCTCATGGGCCGGGAGGGTCGAATCCCGTTGCGATAGGACACGTCGTAGATCACGGGGAGCAACGGGTAGAGGATGTTGCTGGTGCCGGCACCGACCGAGAACAGGAACGCCGTGAGCGGGGCGATGAGGGTGATCTGTCTCGGGCGGCTCTCGATCACCCCGGCGGCCACCTTCACCATCCAGTCGATGCCTCCCGCGGCCTGCATCATCGCTGCGGCCGTCACCACCGCGATGATGATGGCGACGGCGGCCGACGGCGGTTCGCCTGGTACCTCGCCGAAGACGAAGACGAGGATGGCGACGCCGACCCCGCCCCAGAGGCCCACGCCGACGCCGCTCACGCGGGTGCCCATGATGATGCACCCCACGACGACAAGCGCCTCGAGGATGAGAACTATGCCTTCTTGCATTTCGCTACCTCCTGCTCGCAGGCCGGTCGGTGGTTAGTGGACGGCTCCTCCGACGGTGTGTTCGTCTGGCTTGCCGGTGTACGCCACAACCGCCTCGAGCCCGGCCTCCAGCGCCGTGGTCATGTCGTCGATGCCCATCGAGGGCTGCGGCGGCTGGTTGACCACCTGTTGTGGCGAGTAGGGAACGTGGATGAACCCGCCTCGCTTGCCGGGGAATTCATTGGCGATCAGGTACAGGATCTGGTACATGATGTGGTTGCAGACGTAGGTGCCCGCGGTGTTGGACACCTGGGCCGGGATGCCGGCCTTCCGCATCGCGGTCACCATCGCCTTGACGGGGAGGGAGCTGAAGTACGCCGCGGGCCCGTCCTCGCGGATGGGTGTGTCGATGGGCTGGTTGCCATCGTTGTCGGGGATGCGGCCGTCATCCACGTTGATCGCGATGCGCTCGGGGCTGACCGCGAACCGGCCGCCGGCCTGGCCGACACTGATGACCACGTCCGGGTCGTGCTCGATGATCGCGTCGCGAACGATGTCTGCGGACCGACCGAACACAACGGGAATCATCAGCTTGATGACCTCGGCGCCCGAGACCGCATCCGGCAGTGTTCTCACTGCCTCCCACGAGGGGTTGATCGCTTCGCCGCCGAAGGGCTCGAAGCCGGTGATGAGGATTTTCATGTGAACTCTCCCTACTCTGGTCAGAATGCCCAGAAGTACATAAGTGCGACCTGGATGACGAACAGCACCGCAGCCAGCGGGGCCTGCGCCTTGATGACCCCGTAGGGCTTCTTCATCTCGAGCAGCGCCACCGGCAGGGCGTTGAAGTTGGCGGCCATCGGCGTCACCAGGGTGCCGCAGAACCCGGCCGTCATGGCCAGGGCTCCGACGACGACCGGGTCACCGCCGAGCGCGATCACGAATGGGATGCCGATTCCGGCTGTGATCACCGTGAACGCGGCAAAGGTGTTGCCGACGATGATGGTGAAGAGGGCCATGCCGACGCAGTAGGCGATGACGCCGGCCAGCGGGCTCTCGTCCGGAACGATTCCGGCGATGCCGTTGGAGACGACCTCGCCGACCCCGGCGGTGGTGAAGACGACACCGAGCATCGCGAGGAACTGGGGCAGCATTCCGATCGGGCCAACCTGCTGCACCATGCGGTCCCCCTGCGCGACGACGACGCCAGCGGGGGCGCGGGTCATCGCCCACGCGATGCCGAGTGCCGCGACCGATGCGACACCGATGCTGAGCGTTCCCGACACCTCCCCGAAGGGAGCCAGGGTCGAAATCAGGACGGCGATCGCCGCCAGGGAGAGAGCGGGCAGGAACACCCAGCTCCCCAGGCGACGGGCGCCGGCTGCGCGCTCCTCAGGAGTTCCTTCGTCCAGCTTGCCGGTCTTGACTCCGCGCGCCAGGGACAGCGCCCCGATCGCCAGGATCAGCACGCCGGTGACCCAATAGGGGAGAACGGCGCCGAACGCGAAGGTGATGGCAAGGAGCAGCCAGAATGCGGCGGTCGTGAATCGACGCGGGTTGGTCTTGTTGAGCAGGGACCTCACGCCGGTGATCCCGAGGAGCACCCCGACGAGCACGAATGTGGCTTCGAGGAGCTGCGGGCCGATCTCACTCATGAGTGGCCCCCCTCGTTGCTGGGCGTGCCCGGGTCGCTCGCCACCGGTTGTATGGGCGGGCCCCCTCGGCGCAGTTTGCGGTCAAGCAGCCAGAAGTGGATGCCGGCCACGACAGCCGCGATGCCGATCATCGGGAGCGAGGCGAAAGCCACCTGTTCCGGACTTACGGGGTAGCCGAGGGAGTCGAGTGTTCCGACGATCAGCAGGACGCCGGAGGCCGCCACGAACCCGTTCTGCCCGAAGAAGTTGCCGATGTTCTCCGAGAGGGCGCTTTCGGCCTTGATCTTCTCCTCGTTCTCCGGCGATACCTCGGCCTGTCGGGCCGCCGCCGCCGCCGACATCGGATGGACGATGGGGCGCACGAACTGCACCATGCCGCTGATGCGGATGCCGAAGATGCCCGTCAGCTGACGGAGCACTGTGTACATCGTGAGGAACCGGCCGGGAGTGAGTGCTTGCAGGCGGTTGATGAGCACGATCGCCTGCTCCTTCAACCCGTAGCGCTCCGAGAGGGCGATCATCGGCAAAGTGAGCAGGAAGAGCGAGACCGCGCGGTTATCTGTCCACGCCTTGCCGATCAGGTCCAGGATCTCTACGAATGTAAGCCCGGAGACAAGGGCTGTTGCTATTGCCGCCACGATGACGACGGCAATGACGTCGAGTTTCAACAGGAATCCGACAACGATGATCACGACACCGATCAGGACGAGCCAATCAGGACCCATTTCGCGTCTCCCTCCAGCAGGTGGCAGTCGAACCGACCGCCACTCTGGGATCAGATTGGCGCTTGGACAGATGACGCCGCATCACCTCGTATTGGTGAACGAGCGGAACACCCCACCCTTCACTCGAGCCCGAGCCCGAAAAATACGCCCGTGATAGCTTTGTCGAGGCTCAGGTGAGCCGAGACGCACTGTGGATGAAAGCGGGTGAGCGGCCATGGCTGGTGATAGTCCGCGCTCCTCCCCGCCCGCGAAACTCTTCGTCACGAGCTTCTAAGCCAGACGACGCGCCGGGGCGGCGCGCTTCTGAACCCTTCATTTACGGGGTGGCGTCTGCAGTGCCATCGTTCTCTGATGCACGGCCGCGGCCCCGGGCTGTTTTCTCGCTCTCGTCGATTGAACGACGGAGATAGAACAATGACACTCATCGACAACGGTATTTACGTGACCGGGCAGCGCACTGCCAGCCCGACGAGCCTTGACGAGACGTATCAGCTGCTGAATGACTGCGCCGGAATGGCGTGGATTGGCCTGTACCGGCCGGACGCCGAACAGATCCTCAGCATCGCCAACGAGTTCTCGTTGCACCCACTCGCTGTGGAGGACGCGCTGAAAGGCCACCAGCGCGCCAAGCTCGAACGCTTCGGCGACACACTCTTCGTCGTGTTGCGGCCGGCTCGGTACCTCGACGTTGAAGAAGCTCTTGAGTTCGGCGAGATCAACGTATTCATTGGGCCGGGTTTTGTGGTGACCGTGCGGCACGCGGAGAACCCAGACATCGCCGGCGTGCGCCGGCGCATGGAGCAGAACCCGGAGCTGCTCGCGCTCGGACCAGAGGCGGTCTTGTATGCCGTGCTGGACGAGGTCGTCGACGGGTACGCGCCGGTCATCGCCGGGCTGGAGAACGACATTGACGAAATTGAGGACCAGCTGTTCGGCGGCGATCCAGCGGTGTCGCGACGCATCTATCAGCTGCTGGGGGAGGTCATCGACTTCCAGCGTGCAACCGGGCCGCTGAAGGGCATGCTCGAGGCGTTGCTCCGCGGGTCAGACAAGTACGCGGTTGACCTGGAACTGCAGCGCTCGTTTCGCGATGTGCTCGACCACGTGCTGCGCGTCACCGACCGCGCTGACTCGTTTCGCGTGCTGTTGGAGAATGCGTTGACCGTGCATGCCACCCTTGTGACGCAGCAACAGAACGATGAAATGCGGCAGCTCTCCGAAGCCAACCTGGCACAGGCCATGGAGACCCGCAGGCTCTCGGAAGTGGGCTTGGAGCAGAGCGAGGACGTCAAGAAGATCTCGGCCTGGGCGGCCATCCTGTTCGCACCGACCGTGGTGGGCACCATCTACGGCATGAACTTCGACAACATGCCGGAGCTGCACTGGCAGTACGGGTACCCGGCCGCCATCGCGGCGATGGGCGTGTGCGGGCTGATTCTGCACACCATTTTCAAGCGACGCAAGTGGCTGTAAGCGCGAGGGCCCGGGGAGGGCTTGTCGCTGACTACTCCGGAGTGTCCGGCAGCCCGGGCCAGAGGTTGACGCCGAAACCGCGTTCCAGCTTCGCGATCGTCGCGAGGTCCGGCCAGGATTTGCCTGCGATGAGTGCCCGAATCGTCGCATGGTCGATGACGGGCGTTGACGGAAAGTTCAGATCAGCCGCCCAGCCTCAGACTCTGGGCAAGCTCGGCCGCGGTCGGCGGGAGCGCGCCTTCCCTGGTGCAGGTGATAGTTGCCGCTGTGGCAGCCGTGCGCACAATCTCGCCCAGTGCCCCGGCGTGGAGAGCACCTTGCCTCGGCAAGAGTGCTGCAATAAGCGCTGACATGAAACTGTCGCCGGCGCCGATTGTGTCGACGACGATGATCGCCGGCGGCGAGAAATGCACGTCGTGGTCAACTGTGCTGAGCCGTGCGCCGGACTCACCCTGCGTCAGCGCAACAAGTTCCGGCCCCAACGTCAACAGCCGGCGAATGACGGCGTTCATCGAAAGGTCCGGATACAGCCATGCTGCATCTTCGTCACTCAACTTCACAATGTCGCTCGCGCCCACCAACCGCTCGAACCGCTCCAGGGCGGACCGATGTTCCGGCATGAGGGAGGGCCGAATGTTCGGGTCATAGCTCACCACTGTGCCGGGAGCGCGAGCAGCGAGCAGGCGCTCGATCTCCTCTGCGCCCGGCTCCAGAAACGTCGCGATCGAGCCGATGTGTATCCAGATCGGCGGGGTGCTGAAACGTGAGGATGGGAGTCTCCACTCCAGATCGAACTCGTATTCCATCGACCCGGACTCTCGCGGGGTGGCGACCGCGGTTCCCGTACGCGCGGCCGATACCGAGCCCTCGGCCAGTGTCGCACCGCCGCTCTCGAGGTGGTGGCGAATCAGTGCGCCGTCCGCGTCGTCAGCCAGATGTGTGAGCAACGCCGTCGGAACGCCCAGACGGCCGAGGCCGTACGCCACGTTCATCGGTGAGCCCCCGGGGTGGCGGCGTTCGCCACCGTCCCGTACCACGTCAATCAGGCTCTCGCCGATGACGAGGACCAGCCCGTTCGTCGTCACCGCGATACCGTCACGCTGCGAAGTGCGTCAACGATCCGCGTGCCGCGCTCGTCTCCAATGCCTTCCATCTGATTCGTCAGGAAGGCGAATCCGATCTGCGCAGATGCGTCCGCAAACGCGACCTGCCCACCGGCACCGTCGTGTCCGAAGCCGTGCGGGGTAATGTACCTCCGAGGTTCGGAGTCCAGTTGAAAGCCCATCCCCCACCGCGGCCACGGGCCCGGCACCTCGTAAACTGGAGCACCTTCGGACCGCACCGTGGTCGCCACATCGAGCGTTTCATCGCTCAGAAGACGCGGTCCAGAGCCGGCGTGGATGGTGGCCGACCATATTGTGGCCAGCGCCCGAGCGGTTGCAATGCCGCCAGCGCCGGGAATCTCGGCCGCCTGAACGACCGGATCGTTGAATCCGGAACCTGGGCCCACGAGTGCTGGAGGGAGCGCTCCGCCAAGCGTCATGGCGAGACCCGGCCAGTCATCCATCCCAACTTTTCTGGCAGCAGCTTGCTGATCGAGGAGCTGCTGAAGCGAGGGACCAACCTGCATGTGGGCGACCTCGGTGTTGTTGGCCGCGGGCAGACCGATCCACGCGTCGACGGCCAACGGGTCCGCGATGAGTTCTCGGAAGTACTGCCCAACAGTCATGCCGGTCACGCGGCGGATAACCTCGCCGATCAACCAGCCGTGAGTGATCGCATGATAGGAATACCCGTCGCCGGGTCTCCACAGAGGCTGTTGAGCCGCCAAGCGGCTCGTCACGGTCCCCCAGTTGACGATGTCATCGGCGGAGAGCGATTCGCGCGGAGCGGAGAGTCCCGATCGGTGGGAAAGCAGATCCGCGACGGTTGCGCCTGACTTGCCGGCCACCGCAAACTCGGGCCAGTAGCGCGCGACGGGCGCTTCGTAGTCAAGCCGTCCCTCTTGAACCAGACGTGCGGCGAGGATGGAGACAAGTCCCTTCGTGCACGAGAAGATCACGCTGGCGGTTTCTCGCTGCCAGAGCGAACCGTCCCTCTCATCAGCGACACCACCCCAGAGATCCACGACGAGGTCGCCACGATGGCGAATGGCGAGCGCCCCGCCCATCCGTGGCTTCCCGTCGAATGCGGAGACAAACGCCGACGCGATGCTCTCATAGCCTGGTGCCACGTTGCCCTCGATCAGAACGGTCATCAGCGGACCGCCGGTTCCGTCGGGGAGAGAACGCCGCCGTCAGACGGCCACGCAACAGGGATCGGATCGGCCAGCACGCCGACGAAGTCGCCATCGGCCATTCCGTTCTCGAAGGCGAGGAGAACCCATCGGCCGTTTCGATCTTGAATGAAGCGTCCGCTGTACAGCTCCTCTGCGGCAAGCAGCGTCGCCGCAGTGGCGTCGTACGGGCCGACAAGGGAACTGATCTCGCTAACCCAAATTCCGCCGGGCTTGGCCGCTGCAGCATTCCGCCCGGCGAGCGCGTCGGTGTCGCAGGAGAAGACGAGAATATGGCGGTCGGCAATGGTCGTGACCTGGGGCACTTCCAAGTGTTTGAAGCCCGCGCCCGGGCTACTGAGCGGTGGTCGGACCTCCCAGCGGTCGAGGTCTTCGGATGTCGCGTGCCCGATGACGCCTCGGTCTGATTCGTCGCCGTGGTTGGCGCGCGCCGTGATCAGCATGTGCCACCCGTTGCCACTGGGGTCTGCGAACACCCAGGGGTCGCGCCACGCTTCTTCGGGCCAGCTCGACGACCCGAGCGTCTCGTACCACCGCGCATCCGCCACTGCGATAGGACCGGTGGACTTCACCCAGTTGTGCAGGTCTGCAGACTTTGCGAGCCCGATGTTCTCGATGTTCGCGTGAGAGTCTGCCGTCAGGAATCGTGAACCGGTGTAGAACATGCGCCAGTCGCCGTCGTCACCGCGGACGATACTCCCCGTCCACGTTGCGGTCTCGTCGAAGTCACCCGCCTCGCCCGGTGCCAATACCTCGCCGAGATCGGTCCAGCTCGAGAGGTCGGCGGATGTGGCATGACCGATGCGAGCATTCCGATGCCGCAGCCGCTGATCGCCAAGCGCTTTCGGCGCGTGCAGATAGTAGAGGTGGAACAGCTCGCCGTCGTCGGCGAGCCAGAAATCCCACACCCAGTGGTTTTCCAGTGTGAAAGTCATGAGTAGTCAATCCGTTGTGTTGGGCGCGACGGCGCGCGGAGCGGCGGAAACTGCTGCGGTGCGGGCGGAATCAGCCCTTGACGGCACCTTGCAGCAGCGCCTTGATGAACTGGCGTTGGAAGATGACGAACACGAGGATCGTCGGCAGGATGATGATCAGTGCGCCTGCGTTCAAGAGCGGAAGGCTCATCGAGTACTGACCTTGGAAGTAGGTGAGGGCGCCGGCAACTGAGCGCTTGAGCGGGTCGGACACCAGAACCACAGGCAGGAGGAACTGGTTCCACGTCCAGAGGAAGAGGAGTATGCCCAAGGCGGACAGGGCTGGCGTCGCCAACGGCAGCTGGATGCGTCGGAATTCCTGAAGAGTGGTGGCCCCATCTACCTTCGAGGCCTCGGAGAGTTCTCGCGGCACACCGATGAAATGCGCGCGCATCCACACGACACTGAACGGCATGTAGAGGCCGATCAGGGGCAAGATGATCGCCCACTGGGTGTTCAGTACGCCAAGCGCCTGAATCTCGTAGTACAGCGGGATGATCAACGCCTCGAATGGGATCGTGAGGCCAAGGATCAGGAACACGAACAGGAAGCGGCCGCCACGCAATCTGAGATTTCCTAGGGCGAATCCAGCCAGCGTCGCAAACAGGAGGCTGATCGGCACGACAGCGATCACAATCAACACGCTGGACCCCATCAGCTCCCACACGTGTCCCGTCTGGAATGCGGTGACGAAGTTGATCCATTGCGGGTCAGATGGCCAGGTCAGGCCTGTTGGATTGACGTCGGCAGGCTGGAGTGCGGCCGAGATCATGTTGACCAGTGGAAGCACAGTGAGCACCAACACGACGATCAGCACGACGCGACCAATGATCGCCTCTGTCTTGTTGACGATCATCGGTCGTTCTCCTTTGAGAGTCGCTGAATGGGCAACACGCACACGAGCACCAGAACCATCAGGACGATTCCGAATGCGGATGCCAGCCCAACGTTGCTTTCTGTAAAACCGATGCGGTAGATCGAGATGCCTGGGACCAATGTCGACCGGCCAGGTCCGCCGAGCGTGGTCGTGTAAATGATGTCGAAGCTGCTGAGCGCGGCGATGACCGTGATGGTGGTCAACACGGCGATTTCCTGCCGGAGTCCGGGGATGGTGACGGTCACGAACTCTCGGAACCATCCCGCACCGTCGAGGCGAATCGCCTCATAAAGCGACTGGTCGATCTTGCCGATACCTGTCAGGAACAGCACCGTGCAGAGCCCGGTGAGCACCCACGAACCGATGAGGCCCACGGCAGGGAGCGCAGTCTGGAAGTCTCCAAGCCACGGGCGCGCGAGATCGCCAAGTCCAATCGCGCCGAGGATCTGGTTGACAGCGCCTGTCTGCGCATACATCCATGACCAGGCGATGCCCGCCGCAGCCAACGGGATGATCTGAGGCAAGAACAAGATGGTCTGAGCGCTGCTGGAGAACACGCCCGGTTTCATCGATCGAATGAGGGTGGCCAGCACCAGACCGGCGGATACCGGAATGACGGTGAAGAAGATGATCAGGATGAACGCGTTCAGGATCGATCCCAACAGGACCGGGTCGCTGAAGACGCGAAGGTAGTTGGAGAATCCGACCCACTCCGATGGCCCTACGCCATTCCACTTGTAGAACGAGTACTGGACGCCGACCGCGAGTGGGTAGATCACGAAGGCGATGTACGCTGCCAGCGCCGGGAGCATGAATAGCCATGCGAGGAGGGACCCCCGGTGGGCCGCCGAACGTACAGCGGCCCTCCGGGGCGCAACCGAACCCGAGTTGTCCGCTTCACGTCGTACCGCAGCTGGCGCAATGCGGGGGGCGTCTGTGGTTTGATTGCGATCAGACATCAGCCCGCGAGCTCCTGCTCGTAGAACTCCTGCACTGAAGTGACGAATTCCTGCCCAGTGATCTGCCCTGTGACGAGCAACTGCGACTCGGGAATGATGGCTCCGGCGTAGATGCCCGCGGTGGCGTTGGCCATGAAGTCGACCTGACCGTCTTCAGCACCGATCTGTGCAGACATGTTCAACGCGTCTTCAATCAACGATCCGCTTTCGACCGCGGGAAGCTCTTGGGCGGGGTCGCCGCCAGGCGAGGCTCCGGTGACGTCAACGATGATCTGCCTGGCCTCCGGGTTGGTGTGGATCCAGTTGAGGAAGTAGACGATCTCGTTGATGTGCTTCGCCTTCGCCGGAACAGAGAAGGAGTTCGCGGCGCCCATTGCGACATGGTCACCGCCTTCCTTCACCGGCGGGACGAGGAAGAAGTCGACGTCGCTGCCCATCTTCGACTGAGTGTCGGCCGCTGCCCAGTTTCCGTTGAAGGTGTAGAGGCCCTCACCTTCTTGGAAGCGAGTCACGAAGGAACCGTAGTCGATCGCATTGATGTCACTCGGAAAGTAGCCCGCTTCGCCCCACTTCCTGACGAGGTCAGCACCCTCCACGTTTCCGGGGGTGTCATAGCTTGCGCCGGGAACGTTGAAGATCCAGTCGGCCATGTCTGCCTTGTCGCCAAGCTGGTTCATGGCTGCCTGCGTGACGAAGTTCACAACGCCGTCCTTGTCGCCGGCCATGATCGGCAGGATGCCGGCTGCCTTGGCCGCTGCGAGGTTCTCCTCGAACTCGGCGATGGTCGCAGGCGGAGCGTCGATTCCCAGCTGCTCGGCGAGCTTGAGGTTCACGTAGATTCCCGTGACGCTGTAGCCAAGACCCAGCTGGTAGAGCGCTCCGGAACCGCGAACGTTGTCCTCGTTCACGCGCAGCGGAGCGAGCTGAGACTCCGACCACGCGTCCCACCCGTACGCGTCAAAGTAGGGGTCGAGGTCAGCCAACAACCCGTCCTTCACCGTGTCTCCGATTGTGGGGAGCCGGATCAGGTCCGGCGCGTCATCGCCAGCCATGAGCTTTGGCGCATTCGCCGTGAGGTTCGCGAAGGTCTCGCGGTTGATCGTGAACGTCACGTTTGGGTGCTGCTTCGTGAACTCATCAGCGAGCTTCTCCGTAACGGGAAAGCCTGTCTCGTCCGCAATCGTGAGGACGACATCCTGATCGGTGAGCTCTGTGCTCACCTCCGTCGCGGTTGTCGGCTCTGCAGCACTGCCGCCCGGTGCGCACCCTGTCAGAACAACGGCGGCAGCAGCCGCAACGGCCAGGATGGAACCGGTTCTCCCCAAGGGAGTTCGAAAGCGGCGATCAGTGGATCGCGGTCGAGCGATTGTCATCTCGGTGACTCCTTTGTCGTATGTGTGATTGTGCAGAAGCGCCCGTCTAGGGCGGTGCTAAATGCATTTGGCAATCTGCTAAACCCTTTTAGCAAGCTCAATGTTGTGCCAGAATCGCTGTGCTGTCAAGTTCACCCTCTGAAGGTTTCTCCACCTGAGAGAATGGTGGCGATCACGAAGGCAGGAAGGTACCGATGGCGAAGAAACGTGTGACGCTAGCGGACGTAGCGCGACAAGCAGGGCTTTCTCCAACAGCCGCCTCAATGATCTTGAATGGCCGGACCGACACCAGGTTGTCGCCTGAGGCGCACGCTCGGGTGACAGCTGCCGCCGCAGAGCTTGGGTACCGCCCAAACGTTGCCGCGCGCGGCCTGCGCACCGACAAGACACGAACGATTGCTTTCATATCGGACCACGTTGCCACCACCCGTTTCGCAAGCGGATTGATCCGAGGCGCCCTCGAAGCTGCCGAAGAAGCAAATCATGTGGTCCTGGTGATGGAAACCGGGGGCGATCCGGGGCGCGAAGCCGAAGCCATCGGGGCCGTCCTCGATCGACAGGTCGACGGGATCATCTTCGCAACCATGCGCGCGAGGGAGCTCGTCGTGCCGGAACTGCCTGGTTCCACCAGGGCGGTGATGCTCAACGCAACCAGCCAGCGCTACCCCGTCGCCGTGCTGCCCGACGAGGAGGCCGGTGGGCGCGATGCGGTCACGCTCTTGGCTGACATAGGGCTTCGAGACGGAATCGCCCTCATCGGCCAGAATGACGAAGCCGAGAAGGATCTCTTCCGCTCGGCGACTGTAGCTCGTCGAGTCCGTGGAATTCGCTCAGAGATGGAGAGGCGCGGGCTGGCCTTTATCGCCGAAGAGTCGTGTTGGGAGTGGGAACCAGAGCACGGATATGAGCTGACTAGCCGCCTTCTCGACGCGAGAACAGACGTACGGGCCCTGTTGTGTATGAACGACCGGCTTGCGTTCGGCGCCTACCAAGCGATCGCCGAGCATGGGTTCTGCGTGCCGGACGACATCAGTGTCGTCTCGTTTGACAACGATGAGGTCGCGTCCTACCTTCGTCCCGGCCTCACGACAATCGCGCTCCCCCACGAGCAGATGGGCCGCGCGGCAGTGCAACTCCTGCTGAGCGACGAGGATGCACATCCTGCGGAGACTCTTGTCCCGATGCCGATAATTGAGCGTGGATCGCTGCGGCGCGCGTAAGCCGTCTTTCGCGATCAGACAGAGCCAAACCGCCACGCAGCGCGTACCGCAGGCCGCGCCTGCGGGCACAAGAAGGGGCGGATGCCGCAGCATCCGCCCCTTCGTGTGGTGCGGGTGTAATCAATCCCCGTTCGAGGTGGAATCGAGGGCTCAGCGCGATGCGGCGGCGTCGAGTTGTCGGCGTGCCTCGTCGAGAGTCTCGAGGATCGAGACGGTCTCGGCGAGAGTGTGCACGGGCGACTCCGTGCGGCCTTCGCCCACGAAACGTGCCAGTGCGCTCGCCTCCCACGACAGCCCAGCCATGGATGTGACTCCGGTCGTGTCGTTCCACACGAGTGCGGCACCGTCGTTGTCAGCGAGACGCAATGTGGTCGGCATGTAGAAGGAGCCGGCCATCTCGAGCCTCGCATTCGTGCCGGAAATCACCGCGGTCGATGGCGTGCGCACGACGAGAGTGGTGGTGAGGGTGGACTGGACGGCGTTCCCGTGCGCGAGCACGAGCGTCGAGTATGCATCGACACCTGTCTCGAGGAGACCACCGATCGCGGTGATCGACGTGGGCGCCCCCAACACCATCGAATCAAGTTGGACGGGGTAGATGCCGAGGTCAAGCAACGCCCCTCCGCCGAGCTCGCGGCGGTGAAGGCGATGCAGCGGGTAGTCGGGAATGGCCTGGCCGTGATCGGCGACGACTGAACGAATGTCTCCGAGAGCACCGTCCTCGACAAGGGCACGCACCACGGAGGTCTGCGGCAGGTATCGGCTCCACAGCGCCTCCATCAGCAGCACGCCGGCTTCTCGAGCCGCGGCAACCAGCACGCGCGCCTCATCGGCGGTCGTCGCCATTGGCTTCTCGACCAAGGTGTGCTTGCCGGCGGCGATGGCCAAGAGGCCCAACGCGAGGTGCTCGCTCTGCGGCGCAGCGATGTATACGACATCGACCTCTGGGTCGGCAACGAGCTGCTCGTAGGAGTCGTACGCCTTCGCGATTCCGTGCTGGGCCGAGAAGGATCGAGCGCGTTCGGCCGACCGAGACGCGACGGCGACAAACCGCTGATCGGTATGCTCGTGCACCGCCGACACGAAAAGGTCCGCGATCCATCCCGGTGCCAGCAGTCCCCAACGCAAGGCGGGGGTGTCGGCGCCAGGGGTGAAGAGCTCTGGCTTGGGGAACGTGGTGGGCAACATCGGTGGTACTCCTTCATTGTGCGCTTGGCAGCGCCTGGGGACGAACGGTTCAGACAGAAGAGTTGAGCGGACACGCAGTATTCACTGACCGCCATGAGCCACTGGCGCGCCTGGCGGGAGTGCCGGTCAGTTGCACGACGTGGCGTTGTATGGGGCCACCAGCGCTGCGGCAATCGGCACGCCATCGACCGTCGCGTGCGCCTGGACGGCGATCGAGCCCGCGGGAACATTCTTTGCACGCGTTGCTCAGCGGCAACGATGAACCTCAAGTCATGACTTGCCTGCGCGCGACGAGGATGATGCCAAGAGCAAGCACCAGCCCGCCCACTGCGATCGCCGTCAGAGAGTCGATTCCGGTCGCCGCAATCTCAGCGTTGCAGGTTGACGTCGCGCAGTTTGACGTCGCCGGAATGGTGACGTACATCGTGATTCCCGATGGATCTTCCACTCCTGGATCGACGTAGCTCACGCGTTCTGGTCCTCGTCGAGTGCTTCGCGTCTCCCAGCTTCGCGTGCCTCGGTGATCCTTCGTTCAACATGGTTCCGTTGTCTCCTTCTGCCGATGGAGATCCCTACAACCAGCAGGAGAAGGGCAAGCCCGACCGCGAGCTGCGGCAATGGAAAGGCCCACACGATTACTGTGTTTTCGACCGGTGTCAACGCCGTAGAGGTGCCGTCTGGCTCGACCGTGGTCGCAGTGATTCGGAGTGGCAGGCTGATCGCACCGAGCGGCCAGACGGCCGGCACCGAGAACTCCACCCTGCGGCGGTCGCCAGGCAACAGCTCAAGCGTCTGGTCCGCGGTGAGTCCATCAGCTGGGATCGCTCCAGCTTCGGTTCTGAGCGCCGCTTCGGCGGTGAGGCGCACATTTCCGGTGTTCGCCAACTCAGCGATGACGGTGACCCGGCCGGGAGCGAACGGGTTCCACGAAACACGGTAATCACCCTCCGCCGCGAGGTCGAGGTGAGGAGTCAACTCCCCCGCGACCCGTGTCATGACCCGAAAGCCGACACGACTCTCGACGCCGAGCTTCGCGCCTTCACCTGTCGATTGGGAGGTGATCGACGCTGCGACGCCTGCCGCATGGTCACCGGGGGTTGCATCCGCTGGCACTGAAACAGTGAAGGGCACGACCGCCACTGCTCCCGCTGCGACCACCACCGATTCTTTGATCGATATCCACCTGCCAGCCGCAGTCGATGGTTGGTCCGACGGAAGCATGTTGAAGCGACCTGTGGGGGTGAAATACCCGTCGGCTGCGGTGAGCGCAAACGTCACCGGCGCATCGCCGAGGTTGCGTACTGCGAGGTGCTCCGTGATGGTCTGGCCTGGATCAAGCGCAAGCTCGACCCAGGCCCGACCATCCGGGCCGGTCTCGTCTGATGGCGAGACCGACCAGGTCACCTCTGAATCTCCCTCTGCCGCTGAAGCGCTGGGCGACTCAAGCAACGGCCCGGATGCGACTGCCAACAGCACAGCCGCTGCCATGACCCTGAGAGAGATTCGACGCACAGCGACTACTCGAACAGCGACAAGGTGAGCGAGGCGGTGTAGGCACCGGGGGCCACGTCGGCCGGAGTGCGAAGGAAGAGATTCGCGCTCGCGGTCCACTGACCCTCAGCGGCGATTGCTGCGGAGTCCAGTGCCAGTGCAAGCAGCTCTTGGTCGACGAGGCCAACCGGCAGTTGCACGCTGGGGTCGTCCTCATCCATCACGGTATCGACAACGTCACCCTCAGACACGAGGCCGGCATCACCCCCGTCGATGAGCTGGGGAGCCCAGCCCAGGTGCCCCGCGCCAATAGCGGGCTGCCCAGCGTCGCCGGCGAAATCGCTCGACGTGCCGAGTACGTACCAGCCAGCCCCCGCCGGAATATCGGCAGCGGCACGGGTGTCGGTGACAGTCACCGTGGGCAGCTGGCCGGTGAACTGCCGCTCGGTGGCAGTGGAGCCATTCTCGGTGAGCGTTGCCGAGGTGTTGGCGACGGTCATTGCCAGCACACCGGGCTCATCGATCTGAGCGATCTCCACAGTGACATCAACGTCATTGTCGCCAAAGTTCTCCTCGGCGGCAGCCGCGCTGGCGACTCCCACCAAGAGCGCTGTTCCGAGTCCAATCGCGCAGACACGCGCTGCGAATCGGGTGTTCTTCATGCTTATGCTCCTCATTTTCGGGTTGTCGGGTTGCATAGGTGTGATCAGTTGCACGTGGCACCGCTGTATGCGGCGTCCACCGTCTGAGTGACTGGTTGTCCGTTGACTGTGCCTTGCACGGTCGCGCTCACGGTGCCAGCTGGCACCGTCGTCTTCTTGGTCGTGAACGCGTGCACCCCGTTCGAACTGGGTGCGACCGCAGCGATCGTCTTGCTGCCGAACGCTGAGTTGAACGTGACCGATACCGGCACCGCTGACTGGTTGTTCAGCGCAGCAGTCACGACCACCTTTCTCGCCACGCACTTGGTGCTCGCCGTCACCGTCACGTCGAGCGCCGGAGCCGGGGCCCCATCTGACGTGATGATCAGCCAGCTCAGCTGCACGTTGGGGCCGCGAGTGGGGCTCAGCGACACATCGATGCGCCCATCTGCCCCGACGTTGACACCCGCATACGCCGCGGTCTGGTTGTCGGCACTGTAATCGTGGTCAGCTTCGACGACGGCACCGTTCACGGTGACGCGCGCGCCGCGGTCATCCCACTGGGCCCACGGGTCTGAGTACCCCGCGTAGACGGTGTAGCTGCCGGGCGCGAGACCATCGAAACGGTAGGCGAGGTCGGCGCCATCCTTGGCATAGCGCAATGTGCTGAACATCGTTTCGCCCTCGACTGCAACGTCGTTCTGGTCGCCGAGGTAGCCCCAGCTGGCATGCGTCCCCGCATCAACCGCGTACTTCTGATCGGGTCGGCTGTTCAGCAACGGCGCCTGTTCAGCCGCAGCGTCTACCAGCGCTTGCCAGTCAGCGGTGCGCTGCCCACCAGCGTTCACGGCATACCGCACGTTGTCGGGTACAACGGCGATCGTGCGGGTGAAGGTGCGCCCACCGAAGTCAGGCAGTGTTCCTGTGACTGTGACGGTTCCCGGCAGGTCGAGCGAACCGTCGACCGCCCAGTTCACCGCCTGTGACGAGGTTTCGCCACCCTGCGTGACCGTGACCGTCGGCACCTCGAACGACTCGCCGATTCGGAGACTTGTGGGCACGCCCGTGACATCCCACGCCGCAGACGCGTCCAGGTCGTCCAGCTTCCACTCGTCGTACACCTCGACCGAGAGCGTGTCGCCACCCTCGCCCATGCTGATTGGCAGCCAGACCATCTGGGCAGTCCTCAGATCGGTGCCGCCGTTCCAACGGTCGCCCATGTAGATGTACTTGCCCGCTTCGCGGTCCACCGGGATCACCGAGCTCGGCTGCGAGTTCCAGGAGTTGCTCTGTGCCCACCACGGGAACGGGTCGCCCTGCTCAGTCCAGGCACCCATGAGGTCGGTGGCGCTGGCGTACCGTGACGGGTTCGGCGACCAGCCTGTAGTGCCCGAGGTGATCAAGAAGTAGCGCTCGTCGTGCCGGAAAATGGCCGGCGATTCGCGCGAGTCGCCGATGAAGATGCGGTTGTAGTCGACTCCGAGAACAGCCTCAGCGGCGGGGGTGGCGAGATCGGTGTACTCCGCATTCAGCTTGGAGATGAACATCGTCGCGTTGCCTTCGCTCGAGTAGATGATGTAGCCCGTGCCATCGTCATCGACAAAGAGGTTCATGTCGCGCGCCATGCCGGGGGTGTCCCACCCCTCGGGCGAGTAGTTGAGCGGCAATGCGTCAATGTAGCGGAACGGCCCGAACGGGGAGTCCGAGATCGCCACGCCCGCCTTCGCCTTCGCGTACTGCGCGGTCGAGGTCTCACTCGGTCCGTCCATGTGCGCCCACATGACCCACTTGCCGGTGCTCTCGTTGTAGATCGCCTTCGGCCGCTCGATGATCGGCGGCGTCACACCCTCGACCGGCACCGTGCCGAGATCGCGGTAGACGGCGTCCTTCTGCGCCTGCGTGTAGTCGCCGTAGAGCGCCTCGAAGTACGGCTCCTCGAACTGGTCCTTCGAGGTCAGCGCGCGCAGGGCGACGCCGCGGTCGGTCCAGTTGTAGAGGTCGTACGAGCTATAGACGTGCACGCCTGGAGCGCCGTGGTAGCCATTGGTGCGGTCTTCGCCGTACAGGTAGTAGATCGTCTGACCGCTCTCGTCGGTTGACGGAACGACCTGGCCGCCGTGGGCCTGAATCAGGTTTCCGTTAGTGTCGAGCCATTCTTGACCCGGCTTGAAGCTCGTGTAGCTGGGACCGACGGGAGCATCGGGCTCTTTCAGCGTGAAGCGCTGGTTCGCACCGCCGTTCGAGGTCCAGAGACCTACGGACGCACCCACCGAGGTGGATTGCCCCGCAACGTCGAGAACGCTCTCACGCGCAGCATTCAAGAACGAGAAGGAGGTACCGTCGGTGCTGCTGGCGATCCACTGCGCCGACGCATCCGTCGCCGCCTCTTCGTTCGTCACGGTGCGCAGAACAGTTCCATTGGCGTCGCTCGCGAGCGTGCGCCCATCGGCGAGCCGCAGCGCGTAACGGTCTCGGGCAGTGCCGTCACCATCGCTGAGCTTGCTCGCCGTGAACAGCTGCGCTGCGTCGGCGTCGGCCGCCGCGGCATCGCCGAGCACTGTTGACTGGCCGTCACCGGCCAGCGGCTTGTTGCTCTGCACGCCGACGAGACGGAAGCTTGCGCCGTCGCGCAGCGCTGGCGCATCCGCGGCCACGCCAGACGTGTTGCTCACCACGAAGGTCGTAACCGACTTGGCGGGAACCGAGAGCACTGCCGACTTGCTGGCCTGGTCGACAGCGACCGGTGTACCGGCAGCCAGGGCGTTGGCCGACGGGCTGTCGCTCGGGGACTCCGTCGTGATGATCGGGGTCACCGTGGCCCCAGCACCGATCTCGGCGAAGCGCGAGAGGTCAACGCGCACGCTCTTGTCGCTGCCCTCGGGGTTGGAGTGGACCAAGACAACGGTCGAACCGTCGGCCTTCACCGCAGACGTGGTGCTGTCGTTGTTCGTCGGCACGATACGGTCGCCGGGCTCGATGTAGTGGGTGAAGTTGCGGAGGGTGTCGAACTTGGTGTTCGTCGCCACACGGCAGCTGGGGTCTGCGTCGCCATCAGACAGGCGGCGAACTGAGTTGCCGTCAGCATCACAGTCGAAGTCAATGAAGACGGAACCCCAGTTGAGCTTCTCGGTCTTCTCCATGTTGTAGAGGTCCTCGACCGGCTGCCAGAGCACCCACGCAGAGGGGTCGAGCTCACGCAGGTCGCTGGTGATGTGCTCGGCGATTCCGAGGCCATTGTCGATCGATGTCGGGTTCCACCCGTTGCCACCCCAGTTGCCCTCAACCTCGCTCATCCACAGCGGCTTGTCTGCGGCCTTGGCAATGTCGCGCACGCGCAGTCGGTCGCCGGTGCTGTAGGTGTGTACGTTGAGCTGGTCGACAGCTTGCTTGGTCTCGGGCGTCCAGCCGTTCCAGTCGTCGATGAACCGACCGGGGTCAGTTTCGTCGGGGCCGGAGAGCGCAGCTTCGGTTGCCGTGGCTGCGTCGTCGAGGCGCGTTGCGAGTGCTGTGAGCACCTGCGACTGCATGGCGGGTCCGACGCGGGCGCCTTCCTGGCGGCCGCCGGTTGGCTTGCCGTCCCACCCGAGCGTGGTTCCCCAGTAGTTGGTGTTCGGCTCGTTGAGGGGGTTGATCGTGTCGAACGTGATGCCGTGGGCGTCTTCGACGTGGTCAACGACCGTCGTCATGTACTTCGCGAACTTGTCGAGCGCTGCCGGTTTGATCTGCTCAGCATTCGAGTCAAAGCCGCCAGAGGTGTAGCCACTCTCGGTCATGAAGTAGGGCGGCGAGTTGCTGAATGCCTCCCACTTCGTGACGCGATCCTTGATCTCGTCGACCCACGCCAGCTGCGCGGCATCCGCGTCGAGGTTGTAGTCGGATGCTTCGTCACCGCTCCAGGCGGCGAGGTACCGGTCGCGGTCGGCGAACGACGAGGTGATAGCGCCGCCGGCATCGCTGAGCGGGGCGTCGGGGTTCCACCAGCCCGGAACCGCTCCTCCCGCGCGCAGGTAGTCATCGACGTCGCTGGCATTGCCGCCGCCGACGTTGTATCGCGCAATGTTCAGGCGCAGGCCGTCGTCGCCAAAGAGCGAGTCAATGAGCTCCGTGCGGAGTTCTGCCGGGTAGCCGCCTGTTGCATTCGCCATCCAGACGAGGCTGGTTCCCCAACCTTCGAATGCGGGGCCGGTTACGGCAGGGTTCGGAGTGAGGACCACATCTGGCTCGGCCGCGACAGCCGCAAGTGGGAAGAATTGCAAGGAGCTTGCCACCGCGGCCGCGGCCGCGAGGGTAGCGAGGGCGCAACGAGGGCGCATATTCGAAGGGGACACCGTTGTCTTTTCCAATCGGGGGTCATGTTCACGTTAACATCGTGGATGTTGAGGCAAGAGTAGTGAACGGGTGGGGATTTGTCGAGGAGCTTTTCGGGCCAGGAAGATGCTTCGTGATGGGCCTTTATGGGCCGGGCGCGGATCGAGGACCCGGGAATCGACCAGTGCGGATCGCGCCGCCGCTGAGGCCAAGGAGACCGCGCAGGCCTGTCGCAATCTGATCACACACGGTCACGCTCATCCGCCTTGCTGGGGACTCTGTGGTTGAGAATGCGAGCGTGAGTCCCCATTGACCTCTCGCGCGATGTTGACGTCAACACCATGTGTTCACGTAACCATATTGGGAACGTGAATCTCTGTCAAGTTCCTTCTTGTAGATGCACTGGAGCCACATTTTTGGCAGCGCCCTAGCTCCGTGGCGATCCCGCGAAGGCAAGACGCGCTTCCCAGGCGCTTTCTACCATGTCGCGTAGCGAATGCCGCATGCGCCAGTCGAGGTCTCGAGACGCCGCTTCACCCGTCGCGACGATTCGAGCCGGATCCCCGGGGCGTCGCGGCGCGATTTCTGGGGTGAAAGGAGTTCCGGTGACGTTGATCACGGCGCGCATTATTTCACGCACCGAGACTCCCTGCCCCGATCCCAGGTTGTAGACCCGTTCCAGTGGCTCACCCAGGTCGAGCCGTCGGGCGGCGGCAACGTGAGCGGCGGCCAAGTCGGCAACGTGGATGTAGTCCCGCACACACGTACCGTCGGGCGTGGCGTAGTTGACGCCGTTGATGGTGGGGGTGCGGCCGCTCACGAGCGCATCAAAGATCAACGGAAACAGGTTGTGTGGACTCGCGTCGAAGATGTCCGACGTGCCGGATCCGACAACGTTGAAGTACCGCAAACTGGTGTGGCGAAGTCCACTGACCCTCGCCTGATTGGCGAGGAGCCATTCACCAATCAGTTTTGATTCGCCATACGGAGATTCAGGGTGAGTTTCCGTCGCTTCCGTCACCAGATCTACGTCTGGCGTACCGTACACAGCTGCGCTTGACGAAAACACCATGCGGTCGACCCCGGAGGCGGTCATAGCGGCAAGGAGTGTCGCCGTTCCAGTGACGTTCTGCTGGTAGGTATGTAATGGACGTTGCACTGAAACGCCGGCGTACTTATAGCCCGCGAGATGGACGACGCCGTGCACATCATGGCCGTGCATGACGTCTTCGAGAAGCTCCCCGTCGAGGATTGTGCCGTACACAAGCTCGACCTCGGCGGGCAGGAAGTTGCGTCGTCCCGTGGAGAGATCGTCTACGACGACGGTGTCAATTCCCTGTTCGACGAATTCGCGCACCACATGAGAGCCGATATAGCCCGCTCCCCCGGTAATCAGCCACGTCATTGACGCCAGCCCTTCTTGAATGTGTGAGTGCGGTTGGCGCAGAGAATCATGCTGGCTCGCCTCGGTGGATTCGTTCTAGAACTCGGTGTGACCGAGGTTGAGACCCTCGGTGAAGAGAGCGGGTCGATGAGGTACGCCATGCAATTCGAGTACGACAATCTCGTTCTCGCCGGGCACGAGGGCCGGCCCTGGAACGTAGAGGCTCCGCTGGGGCCCGGCGGACCAGTAGCGACCGAGTGAGAAGCCGTTGATCCACACCACTCCCTTGCCCCAGCCCGACGTGTCGAGGAAGAGGTCAGCGGGCTCGTCCAAACTGAACGTTCCAGCGCGGTACGACGGTCCAGCGACGGCACCCGCTGGGCGCAAGGCGGCCCGCACGACATCGAGGCGTCCGACGTTCAGGCCGGCTACGCGCCAGCGCCCGAGAGTCTCCCCGCAGAGCCGAACGGACCCGATCAGCCCTTTGGGCTCTCCGATTCTGGAGCCATAGTTCACTCGTCCCTGGTCTTCGACGAGAATGTCGAGGGTGCCATGAGCGTCCCGCGGGAGCGCAAGTGAGTGCCCCCGGTGGGTGCGGGTCAGCACTCCGACTCCGTCGCCATTGAGGAAGATCTGAGCGCGGTCACGCACTTCGTCGACGTCAAGCACGGCGGGTCCGAAGCAGTCGATCTCCGCACGGTACAACATGAACCCCTCATAGCAACCCAACTCGTCCATCGTCGGCGGCTGGTCATGCGCAGTGAATGTCCCGAGCCCCTCAACAACGTCGAAGAGTGACGCTGCCCGATCAAGTTCGACCTTCAACCGTGGCCCCGGTTTGCCCGCGAGCGGGAGCTCATCCGGCACCGGCGCGTAGCGGGCGATGACTTCGCGCAGCGCCCAGTACTTCGCGGTGGGATTCCCGGCCTCATCAAGGGGAGCGTCGTAGTCGTAGCTGGTGACGAGCGGCTGGTATACGCCTTTGTCGTTCGCGCCGTTGGTGAACCCGAAGTTTGTGCCGCCGTGAAACATGTAGATGTTTACCGACGCGCCGGCGGCCAGGAGGTCGTCGAGGTCGCGAGCAGTTTGGGCCGGGTCGGTCGTGTGGTGGTGCGCACCCCAGTGGTCGAACCAGCCGTCCCAGAATTCCGAGCACATGAGGGGTCCAGTGGGCTGGTGAGTTCGGAGTATTGCGAGCCGTTCGAGTGATCGCGACCCGAACGACGCGGTTTTGTGGAGTCCGGGGATGCTGCCGGCTTCAAGCATTTCGGACGTCGGCTGGTCAACGGTCGTGAACGGAACGGTGAGACCAATCCCGCGGTTGAGTTCCACGAGTCGCTCAAGGTATCGGCGGTCATTGCCGTACGCCCCGTACTCGTTCTCGATTTGGATGAGAACAATGGGACCGCCCCGGTCGATTTGACGTGGGACGAGGATCGGCGCCAGCGCCTCAAGGTACTCTTCGATGGCCTCAAGATACTGCGGCTCGAAGGAGCGAATGCCCACTGAGGGGTCGTGGAAAAGCCAGGCGGGCAGCCCTCCGCTGTTCCATTCGGCACAGATGTATGGGCCAGGTCGCACAATCGCGTGCATTCCCTCCGCAGCTATCAGGTCAAGAAACCGTCCGAGGTCGAGGCCGCCAGTGGTGTCAAAAGCACCGCGCTCAGGTGAGTGGGCATTCCACGCCACATAGGTCTCAATGGTGTTCAGGCCCATGAGCCGTGCTTTGTGGATACGGTCGGCCCACTGGTCGGGGTGCACCCGGAAGTAGTGCAACGCGCCGGACACTATCTGGTGCGGTTTGCCGTCAAGCAGGAAGTCCTCGTCGCCGATGGAAAAGGTTCGAGGTTCTCCAGCTGCTGAGTGCTGAACGGCGTGAGCCTGCAGCCGACTGTTCTGACCGATGGTGGATGTTGACACGTGTTCCTCAAAGCTGGTTTGGGGGGTGCGGCCGGCGGATGGAGGGAACGGCCGCACCCCGGTTGTGGTGGGCCTACTCGCCGTTGACGGTGAAGCCCTGCTTGATTCCGTACTCGACGGTGGCGTCCTGCCATGCGGCGAGACCCTCGTTGATGTCAGACTTCGCGGCGTACGACTGTCCTACCGTGTCGCCGAAGATGCTGTTCGCGTAGGTCTGGAAGGGGAGGTAGCTCCAGCCCGGAACCACATCCTTTGCCGCCTGCACGAGCACCTCGTTGATCTGCTGACCGCCGAAGTAGTCGCTTTCGTATCCCAGGAACTCCTCAGATTCGAGGTCCGCGACAGTGGAGGGGAAGCCACCGTTCTCCGCGTGGATGGCAGCGCCTTCAGCGCCGTTCAAGAACTCAAGGAAGCCATAAGCGACCAACTTGTTCTCGCTCTGCTCCAGCACTGCGTCGCCGCCGCCACCGTTCTCGGCTGCGGCGGGAACGCCTTCCTCATAGGTGGGCATCGGGGCGACACGCCACTTGCCTGCTGCGTCGGGCACACCGGACTCGAGGTTTCCAGGCATCCACGCACCGATCACCAGTGTTGCGATGCTTCCATCCGTGAGTCCCTGGTACCACTCGTCACTCCAGGACGAGATCGGTGCCACCAGATCGTTCTGCACGAGCTCGTTCCAGTTGTCGGCCCACTTGCGGCTGCCCTCGTCGGCGAAATCAACGGTGACATCTGTCGTGCCTTCGACGGTGTATGGCTGGCCTCCGGCCTGCCAAATCATGCTCGTGGTGAATCCGGCGTCTCCAACGTCGTTGGTGATGTACGAATCAGGGTTTGCGGCGTGGATGACCTTGCCGGCCTCAATGTACTCGTCCCAGGTTGTGGGCACTTCGAGGCCGAGTCCCTCGAAAACATCCGCTCGGTAGAACATCGCCATGGGACCGGAATCCTGTGGCAACGCGTAGATGCCGTCATTCAGCGACACCGAGCCCCAGGTGGAGGCAGTGAACTGGTCTTCGAGGTCCGCTGCTCCGAAGTCGGTCAGATCAGCGAAGGCGCCAGACAGTGCGAACTGAGGAAGAGCGTAGTACTCGACCTGAGCCACATCGGGGGCGCCGGTTCCAGCCTTGATCGCATTCTGGAGCTTCGTGTAGTGATCGTTGCCGGTGCCGACGTTCTCAAGCTTGACGTCGATCTTGGGGTACTTTTCCTCAAAAGCCTCGACAATTGGCTCGAGCTGCGGCGCCCAACCCCACACTGTGATGCTGCTCTCCTTCTGGAGGGCCGCGGCAATTTCCTCCGCGCTTCCGCCACTTGCTGCGTCGTCCGTCGCGCTCCCGGTCGGGGCGCAGGCAGCGAGCGAGCCGACCAGAGCCGCGGCCATCGCAACTCCGGCCCAACGGGTAAGGCTGTGCTTCCTCATGGTGTTCCTTTCACTTCAATGTGGGGATGGTGAGCAGGACTGCTCTGGAGAGGTGTGTTGCTGGCATCAGGCAGTGTTCTCCGCTACTGCTTGACGCTTCCTGCCGCGAGTCCCGACTGCCAGTAGCGCTGGAGGAAGAGGAACACGACGACGATTGGCACGATCGTCAGGAGAGAACCTGTGATCACGAGGTTGTAAATCGCCTCGCCTCCGGCGGTCGTGGCCTGTGCGTTCCACGCATTCAGGCCGACCGTCAGGGGGTACCACGTTGACTCGCTCAGCATGATGAGCGGAAGGAAGTAGTTGTTCCACGTTGCGACGATGGTGAACAGCAGCACCGTGACGAAGCCTGGCGCGAGAAGTCGCGAAGAGATTGTAAAGAATGTGCGGAACTCACCAGCCCCGTCGATGCGAGCGGCCTCAAGCAGCTCCGTTGGGACGGCGTCCGTGGCAAACACCCAGATGAGGTACAGACCGAACGGGCTGATCAGGGACGGGAGGATGATCGACCAGGGCGTGTTCGTGAGCCCCATTTGACTGAACATCAGAAACGTTGGCACCGCCAGCGCCGCTCCAGGAACTGCCACCGCACCAAGCACGACCGCGAATACAGCCCGCTTGCCCGGGAAATCAAACTTCGCCAGAGCGTAACCCGCGAGCGTGGCGAGAAAAGTCGCACCGCCCGCCCCAACAACGACGTAGAGCAAAGTGTTTCCGAACCAGCGAAGAAACACGCCGTCGTCGTACGTCAGGGTTTGGACGATGTTGTCCCAGAGCGCGAAATCACCTGAGAACCACAGTCCAAAACTTGAGAATAGAGCACTCTGGGTTTTGGTCGAATTGATCAACAGCCAAAACAGCGGAAGCAATGCGTAGATGGCGAGGAGCGCCATGACAACCGTGAGAATGATGGACTTGCGCTCGGTGTGGCCATTCGCCCTGGGGGCAAGGCGGCGGGCGCGGTTCGCGCGCTCGTTCGACCCGGTCTGTTCCGTGGTGATGAGTTCGGTTGTCATGCTCAGGCCGCCTTTCGCGTTCCAGAAAGTTGAACCACGTAGGCGATGACAACCGTAATGAGGCCCATGATGATGGCAATAGCTGCCGAATAGTTGAATTGCTGGCCCGAAAACGACAGGTTGTACGCATACATATTGGGTGTGAAGTAGGTACTGATCGCGTTCGGAGCGAGCGTCTTGAGGATGTTGGGCTCGTTGAAGAGTTGGAAGCTACCGATGATGGAGAAGATCGCGGAGATCATGATCGCGCCTCGAATGGCAGGAATCTTGATGTTCCAGATGACTCGGTAGGCACCGGCCCCATCCAACGATGCCGCTTCGTAGAGTTCCGCCGGGATCACCCGCAGGGCGGCATAGAAGATGAGCATGTTGTAGCCCACGAACTCCCAGGTCACGATGTTTCCGATAGAAGCGAGAACCAGGCTTGAGGACAGCGGTGCGGGCAGTTCGAGCCCGAATGCATCATTCAGATTGCCGATGAGGCCGAAGCGGGTGCCGTACATGAAGCCCCACATCAAGGTGGCAACGACCGCCGGCACGGCGTAAGGCAAGAAGATCGCGATCCGGAAGAACGATGAGAGACGGAGCCGGGCGCTGTCAATTGCGAGGGAGGCCGCGAGTGCGATTCCAAGCATGATCGGAACCTGGACTACAAGAAAGACAAAGACCCGCCCGAAGGACTCCCAGAATTTCGGATCGACAAGCGCCTGCGCGTAATTGTCGAAGCCGACGAAGCTCGTCCCCCCAATGAGTTGCTCATTGAAGAGGCTCAAGTAGATCGAGTAGATGACTGGAGCGACGAGCACCAGCAGAAAGACGATCATGAACGGTGCCAGAAACGCCCAGCCAACCCAGCGCTGACGGCCCCGGCGCCTGAGCAAGGCGGTGGGTCGTGGGGATAAAGACGTCGTCGTCATGCGGGTATGTTCCTTCGACTCTGTGACATGTTCACGTAAACAACTATCACACTTACTCTACGCTTGTCTACGTGAACATTAATTCGGCGTCGAAGTTCGCGCGCCAGGTGGGGGTGGGGATCAATGACTGAAACCGAGCGAGCGCGTCCTGAAACACGACGCGGACCATCAATGGGCGATGTCGCGATCGTCGCCGGCGTGTCTGCCCAGACCGTCTCGCGCGTCTCGAATGAAAAGACCAACGTCGATCAGGCGACCCGAGAACGAGTCCTTGCCGCCATGAAGCAGGTCGGATACAAGCCAAACCGGGCCGCGCGCGCGCTCCGGACCGGCCGTTTCAGGTCGATCGGAGTCATCGTCTTCACGCTTTCGACCTTCGGCAATATGCGCACGTTGGACGCCATCACAACGGCAGCGGCGGAGGCTGACCACACCGTCACTGTCATCCGCATCCCCGATCCGACCACGGGGGATGTCTCAGGCGCATATCGACGGCTGAGTGAACAAGCGGTTGACGGAGTCGTCATCATTTTTGAAGCACACCTCATCGACCGCGCTGAGATCACGCTTCCCAATTCCCAACCGGTGGTTGTTATCGATTCGAACGCCGCCGATAATTACACAGTCGTCGACACCGATCAGACCACCGGCGCGCGCGAAGCGACCGAGCACCTGCTCGACCTCGGACATGAGACCGTGTGGCACATATCTGGGCCCGAGACCTCCTTCTCGGCTCTTCATCGCGCAAAATCATGGGCCGCGACGCTACGCGATCGGGGGCTGACTCCCCCGCCGGTTTTCGTTGGAGATTGGACCACCGATTCTGGTTACCGGATTGGGAAAGAAATTGTCGCGCGGGGTGACATCACTGCAGTCTTCGTAGCGAACGACCAAATGGCGCTGGGCGCAATGAATGCTTTTCACGAAGCCGGCCTGCAGGTTCCGGGAGACATCAGCGTCGTGGGCTTCGACGACATGGAGGAATCGAAAGCCTTCTGGCCTCCACTCACGACCGTCCACCAGGACTTCGCCGAGGTTGGCCGCCTCTGCATCGAGAACCTTCTTCGTGAGATCGAGACCAAAACCAAGATCCCAGGACGCACGCTTGTCCCAACGCAGTTGATTGTTCGCGAGAGCACCGCGCCTCCACGGCTCCGCGCTGATCGCACGAGTAAGCGTTAGCGGGCGACGCTACTCACGAACTTCCCTCTTGATCCACCCGACGCACCAGGAGCTGCAGGAACCGCTTGAAGGCTGCGTTTAGCGAACCTCGTTGAGCTCATCTCAGACGAGTAATCGGGGCCGGCGCCATACACGCGCCGCGCCGAGCCAGCACGCTGCTATGCTCAAGCCCACAACCCACGGGAGCCCGGTATGCCGGGCTGAGAGGAAGCGACCCACGCTTCGACCGTCGAACTTGATCTGGGTAATGCCAGCGCAGGGAGAGAGTCACTCATGCACGCTATCCACGGCTATCTGCACGCCTCGCACACCATCGCGGAAGCATTGACGCGGTCATTCCGGCGCGCGAACACCGAGTAGTCAACTTGTCACCGGCTGAATGTCGGTGCTTACCCGGCGCGTATGCCGGCCCCCCGGGAGCCTGTCGCTACGCTGCGCCCGCCTCGAACCGGCCGACTGACGGTCTTCGCCATCGCACTGCGTCGTCAGATGCTCCCGGTGGTGATCAACGCGTGCGCGCAGCCTCCGGTTCCGTCCCTCACATGCCCTCCTGAAAGGCGGCATCATGTCCTCAACAATCAGCATCGATACCCCAGGCCCCAGCCCGAGCCCCAGTTCGGTATCTGCCAGTGCTCCGACACCGGCCGAACTCGGCGTCGGCGCGCGGTTCAGCGTCGCCGTCATGCACCCCGACTTCGCGTCGATCATTCTCGGCGCTCTTGCGTCCGCTGATCGCAGCGACATCACTGTCGAGAGCGATGATGTGAGCACCGTGGTGCGCGGTAGCGAACAGAGAGTGCTCGAGTTCCTCAGCGCCGTCATCGCCGGTGCAGCATTCGGCGGCCATCACGTCTCAGCCTCCGTGTTGCTCTCGCGTGGATGCCCCGGCGAACTCGCCTGTGCAATCGATGCGGAGGCCTTGGCCACCGCAGCGGTTCCCCCCGTTCTCCCCCCAACCGGTGTTCGTGCGGCCGCGCATTGGTCTCTCTACCCACTCGATGACGGCACGACGGGAGCGGCCACCCCTGACCACATGCGTGATATCTACGCGGCAATCGATCACGCCAAGACCCTCGGAACGTACACCGGCGGCGTGAATTTCGCTACGCGTCTCGACGGCGATCTCGCAGACGTGCTGGCGACCATCGCCGCCGGCTGGGTGCTGGTCGGCCGGCGTGTGCAGCACGTGGTCAGCCACGCAACTTTGTCTATCAACAGCCCATCACACGTCGACCCCGCCACCTCCTAAGGAACCATCATGACTGTCACCAATCTCACGACCACTACCCCGACCTCGCCGCGCCGCACACGCAGACTCTTCGCCTGGCAGCTCAAAGATCTCGTGCTGCTCGTCGTGCTCGGCGTCGTCTTCGGCCTTCTTTATTGGGCGCTCGTACAAGGCTGGATCGCAGTCTCCGTGCTCGCCGGGCCATTCGGCGACCTCACCCAGCACGTGCTGTTCGGCGGCTGGCTGCTCGTGGCCCCGATCGCCATCGCCATCATCCGCCGACCCTTGGCCGGAGTGTTCGCCGAGGTCATCGCCTCAGTCATCGAGGTCGTCTTCCTAGGCTCAGCAGTAGGCCCGATGCTCGTCGTCGCCGCGTCCGTCCAAGGGGCGGGAAGCGAACTGCCATTCGCCCTCGGTCGATACCGCAACTTCAGTTGGGTGACCTACGCCATCTCGGGCGGGTGTGGAGCAGCACTCGTCTTCTTTTACTCGGCATTCCGGTCAGGCTGGTACGGCACGGATCTCTTCTGGTTGCGATTCGTCGTGCAGGTCATTTCCGGAATCGTCATCGGCGGCATCCTTGCCAAGGTCATTGTCGACGCTCTGCACAAGACTGGGGTTCTTGACAATTTCGCGATCGGTCAGGCAACGGATGCCCGCTGATCCCACAGCGGGCGTGCTGCGGTTGTGCGGGGTGCACGTGTCGGTGCCGAAGCGAGTCGCGCCTCTGCTGCATGCAATCGATCTTCATGTAGAACCTGGGGAGCAGCTGATCGTGCTCGGGCCGTCCGGGTCCGGTAAATCGAGCCTTCTGCGGGTGATCTCCGGTGTGATCCCGCATTCGGTCGTCGCAACACTCAGTGGATCGGTGTCAGTCGGTGGGGTGGAGAGCTCGGCCACCACCGTCGTGGAACGCTCTCGGCTGGTCGGCGTGCTTGCCCAGGATCCTGGGTCATCTCTCTGCCTCGCGCGGGTCGACCATGAAGTCGCGTTGCCGCTGGAAAACGCTGGAGTCGAGCGTGGAACCATCGGCACCCGGATCGGCGAGGCGCTTACCGCGGTCGGCGCGGCCGCACTGCGCGAGCGCGACACTTCAGACCTTTCTGGTGGTGAGACACAGCGGGTCGCGTTGGCTGCAACGATCGCCGTTCGGCCACCCGTTCTGCTGCTCGACGAGCCCACCTCGATGCTCGATCCGGCCGGAGTATCCGCCGTGCGCTCATCCATCGAGAGCGCACTCGCCGACTATGCACCGGCTGTTGTGCTCGTAGAGCATCGTCTCGACGAATTCGCTGGGCCTGCCGGCGTGGCCGGGCTGCCGAGCAGGGCGATCGTACTCGATGAGAGTGGCACCGTCCTCGCTGACGGCCACACGCACGAGGTGCTCGCGGCCCATGCGTCCCGCCTCCATGCAGCAGGCTGCTGGTTACCTCTGGAGAGCGAGCTGCAGGCCGTCACGGGAGCACCGGATGGCCTGGCAAGCCACGTGAATGCGCGTTTCTTGGAGCGGTTGGCCGAGTCCAAAGAACTCGGATTCCCTCGTACAAAGTCGGACACCCCGCTTCTCTCGGCGACGGCACTGGCGGTGAGCCGGGTCGGCGGGGCAGGGGGCCGTACCCCCCGCCGATCTTTTCGGCGGGCACCAGCGGCGCCCCCACTCGTGCTCGACGCGATCTCACTGCAGCTCTTCGGCGGCGAAATCGTGGCGCTGCTTGGCCGAAACGGCGTGGGTAAGAGCTCGCTACTGCTCACCTTGGCGGGGCTGCTTCCGCCGGAGCGCGGAACCATCGAAGGCAAGCGGCCCGGTCTCATATTTCAAAACCCCGAGTCGCAGTTCCTCGCCCACCGGGTCCGCGACGAGATTGCCGCGGGGCTCACCGGAAGCTCCGCGGATATCGACGCGATCGTGCGACGCCAACTCGCCGCTCATCGTCTGGACCACCTTTCCGAACAGAGCCCGTACCGGCTCTCGGGCGGCGAGCAGCGCCGGCTCAGCCTCGCCGCAATGTTGGCCCACGACGACCGAGCACTGTTACTGGCCGACGAGCCGACGTTCGGTCTTGATCGGCGTGACGCCATCGCAACGGCCCACGCGTTCCGCGAACAGGCCACACAGGGACGTGGAATTCTGTTCTCAACCCACGATCTGCGATTGGTGGCCACGATCGCCGATCGCGTCGTGGTGCTCGGGCCTCCTTCCTGGGCTACACACGGCCCTGCGGAAGTGCTCGCCGATGGCCAAACCGTTGCGGTGCTGCGGGATGCATCGGTCCTCCGCGCGGCGGGACTTGAACTGCCCGAGTTGCTCAAGCACCTTCTCACTGTCATTCCGCCGTACCGTGATGACGCGGTGCAGAAGACCTTGCGCGCGCTCGACGAGGCGGTCGCCCCCGCCCACGTGCCCACTGACCTCGAATCCAACGATGCGGGTCAGCAGATGCGGTTCTCGCGCGCCGAGGTAGGAGCGGCATGAATCGAAGTGCACAACGCATCCTCGACTCGCCTGTGGGGCGCCGCAACCCCACGGTCAAACTCGCGCTACTCATCGTGGTGTCAATAGCACTGGTGTTCTTGCTCGACCCTGTGACTCCTACTGTGATTTGGGCACTTGGCGTGCTGGCCGCGGTGACATTCGCTCGCATTCCCGCACGAACGCTTGCCACGGCCCAGCTTCCGTTCGCGGCCTTCGCTTTCGGCGTCTTCACCGTCAACGTGTTCAGCCGCCCGGGTGAGGTGCTGTGGCAGGAAGGGCTCCTGCGTGTCACAGCAGAGGGCATCTCCATCGGCGCAGCTCTGGCCATGCGCACGCTTGCGATCGGCGTGCTGTCGACCGTGTTCCTCCTGTCAACGGACAGCGTCGCGCTCATGACGAGCCTGCACCAACACGCGCGTCTCGGGGCGCGCCCGAGCTACGCGATTCTCGCCGGCTACCGCCTACTTGAGCACCTCGATCGGCAATGGCAACTTATCCGCCACGCCCAATCTGTGCGTGCCCGTGTGCAGCGAGATGGTCGCCCAGTCGGAGGCTGGCGGCCGTTCGTCTCGGCGGCGTTTGCCCTTCTGGTGGTTGCTGTGCGGCACGGCGAACGCTTGTCGCAATCGCTCGAGTCTCGGGGCCTAGGGCTGACTCCGCGCACAAACTGGCGGCCCGTCCCCCTCACCCACGCCGACGCCGTGCTCAGCATCGTCGTGCTCGGCGTGCTCTGTGCCGTCATCGCGGCGGCGGCGGCAGCCGGCGTGCTGCAAGCCCCGAGTTCACTGTTCTGATTCACGATGACAGACACAGGACGCGACGTTGAGGCGAACGATGTTGATGCGATGTCACCCAGCTGACCGCGATCCCGTTATCGTCGCACTGACGCGAGACCTGCGGTGCGCTCGAGAAGCGCTCGCGCTGCCCGGAATCGATCCACAAGCGCCCCTGCCGCGGTCTGGAGCGGCTCGGGGCCCACAACACTGAACGGCGCGTCGAACCGTGCGACGAACGCAAGTAGCCCGGACCAGGACCAGGATCCGACGGTGACCAATGTGGAATGGGGCGAGACTTCTTCCACTTCTCCGTCGCCAATCCACGGCGCCACGTCGTGAACGGGGAGCTCAATCAGCACCTCGCCGACGCAGGGCCAGCGCTCCTCCAACTCGGGCCCCTTCGACCGGGCCGCAAGGAGCACCTTCGCTTCGGCGATAGGAAGTTCCCGGGGCGCGAATCGTGGGCCCGACGGTGTCCGCGGCGCGATCCGATCCAGCCGGAAGAAGCGCCAATCGGCCCTGTCGAGGTCCCAGCCGATCACAAACCAGCGGCTCTTCCGTGCCACTATCGTGTGCGGCTCGAGGCGCCTCGGAGCGTCGCTGCGACCGACGTAGTCGAAGCAGAGTGTGAGTTGGTCACGGACCGCCGCGCCAACCGATTTCAACACGGCTGGGTCTACCCGGAAGGGTGTTTCAGAGTCAGTGAAAGTGAAAGTGTCGATCCGGTGCCCCGGGCGGGCCGGCAGCGCCTGGCGGACGGCGGTCAACCCACGCGCCGCCGCCGCGTTGATGCCGGCGCTCCCCGTGGGAACACTTTGCAACGCCACGGCGATCGCCCCTGCCTGCTCGTCGTCAGAGACCAGCGCCAACAACTCTGAACCGGCCTCGAGTTGATAGCCACCGCCCGGCCCCTTCACCGAGCTGATCCGGTAGCCGAGCTCTCGGAGTACGTTGACGTCGCGGCGCACGGTCCTTAGGGTCACGGCAAGGCGGTCGGCGAGGTCTTGTCCTGACCAATCGCGCTGAGTCTGCAACAGCGACAGCAGGGTCAGCATCCGAGATGAGATTCCGATCACAAGTTCGAGTATGCCTCAGGTAGATGACCTCCTCTGCGCCTCGAAGTGTTCGATGCAGCACTGCAATAGCCGCTCACCATCAACGATCAGAAGGACACACCATGAGGCTCAAGGAGGCCCGCTTGAACCGTGGCACGGCTCGTCAACACGCGATGCTCGCTCCCGTCTGCGGCGCCGTCCTGAACGCAGAAACAGCGTCGCCAGCCACGCCGCCCCGATCAGCACGCCTGCCAGCAGCAGCGCGAGCCCGATTGCAAGCGGAACAGTGCCCATGTCGTGGAAGACGCTGATTTCGACAGGATTCCCGTATCGGCACTCGACCCCGAACGGTAGAACCGAGAGCGAGTAGCCCACGCTCGGCGATTGACCTACATGATACGAGCGGAGTTGCATGCCTGAACAGAAGCTTCCCGCGTCTTGCCCAACAGTCAGACGCAAATGACCTACCGCGATGACAACTGCGCCCAGGCCAAACATGACTGCGCTGGCGAACGCGGCTCCGAACACGACATCCATTTTTCGCACGGCACCGTGGCCGAAGGCCCGATCATGCACCATGTCCGCCCCCCCCTATGAGCGCAATACGGCGCTCCGGCACGCAATCTTCATGCGTACCTTGTCATGCCTCAACGCCCCCGATATGGGGCAAGCATATCGACCCCGACGCCGGAAAACGGTCGCTGAGCAGCACATCACGAGCGCACAGCAAAGGGCGGATGCCGCAGCATCCGCCCTTCGTGTAGTTCTGTCTGTGACTAGAAGTCCCAGTCCTCGTCTTCGGTGACAACGGCCTTGCCGATGACGTAGCTCGAACCGGAGCCCGAGAAGAAGTCATGGTTCTCGTCGGCGTTCGGGGAGAGCGCCGAGAGGATGGCCGGGTTCACGTCGGTGACCGTCTTCGGGAACATCGGCTCGTAGCCGAGGTTCATCAGCGCCTTGTTGGCGTTGTAGTGCAGGAACTTCTTGACGTCCTCGGTCAGGCCGACTCCGTCGTAGAGGTCCTGCGTGTACTGCACCTCGTTCTCGTAGAGCTCGTACATGAGGTTGAAGGTGTAGTCCTTCAGCTCCTGACGGCGCTCCTCGGTCTCGTTCTCGAGACCCTTCTGGAACTTGTAACCGATGTAGTAACCGTGCACGGCCTCGTCGCGGATGATGAGGCGGATGAGGTCGGCCGTGTTGGTGAGCTTGGCGCGGCTGGACCAGTACATCGGCAGGTAGAAGCCGGAGTAGAACAGGAACGACTCGAGCAGGGTGGAGGCCACCTTGCGCTTCAGGGGGTCATCGCCCTGGTAGTAGTCCATGATGATCGCGGCCTTCTTCTGAAGGTTCTGATTCTCGGTGGACCAGCGGAACGCCTCGTCGATCTCCTTGGTGGAGCAGAGGGTCGAGAAGATCGAGGAGTAGCTCTTGGCGTGCACCGACTCCATGAACGCGATGTTCGTGTAGACGGCCTCCTCGTGGGGGGTGATGGCATCCGGGATCAACGACACGGCACCGACGGTGCCCTGAATCGTGTCGAGCAGGGTCAGACCCGTGAACACGCGCATCGTCATCAGCTGCTCGTCGGGGGTGAGCGTCGCCCACGACTGGATGTCGTTGGAGAGCGGCACCTTCTCCGGCAGCCAGAAGTTGTTGACGAGGCGGTTCCAGACCTCGACGTCCTTCTCGTCCTGGATCTTGTTCCAGTTGATGGCGTTGACGTGGCTGACCAGCTTGATCTTGCCCTGGTGGGCGGGATCGTTCTGGGCCGAGTTGACCTTGTCGGTGAGAGTCATTGTGTGTGTCCTTGCTTGAGTGGAGAGGCCGGTCAGTGTGCTCTTAGAGCGCGCAGCTGACGCAGCCCTCGACCTCGGTGCCCTCGAGCGCCATCTGGCGCAGACGGATGTAGTAGATCGTCTTGATGCCCTTGCGCCACGCGTAGATCTGCGTCTTGTTGATGTCGCGCGTGGTGGCGGTGTCCTTGAAGAACAGCGTCAGCGAGAGGCCCTGGTCCACGTGTTGGGTCGCCGCGGCGTAGGTGTCGATGACCTTCTCGGCACCGATCTCGTAGGCGTCCTGGTAGTAGTCCAGGTTGTCGTTCGTCATGAACGGCGCCGGGAAGTACACGCGGCCGAGCTTGCCTTCCTTGCGGATCTCGATCTTCGAGGCGATCGGGTGGATGGATGCCGTCGAGTTGTTGATGTAGCTGATCGAGCCGGTCGGCGGCACAGCCTGCAGGTTCTGGTTGTAGATGCCGTGCTTCTGGATGGACGCCTTCAGCTCACGCCAGTCGTCCTGCGTCGGGATCTCGACGGCCGAGTTGGCGAACAGCTCGGCGACGCGCTCCGTGGCGGGCAGCCATTCGGCATCCGTGTACTTGTCGAAGAACTCGCCGCTGGCGTACTTGGAGTCCTCGAAGCCGTCGAAGGTCTCGCCGCGCTCGATCGCGATGGCGTTGGACGCCTTGAGGGCGTGGAAGACGACCGTGTAGAAGTAGATGTTCGTGAAGTCGATGCCTTCTTCGCTGCCGTAGTAGATGCGCTCACGGGCGAGGTAGCCGTGCAGGTTCATCTGGCCGAGGCCGATGGCGTGCGACTTGTCGTTGCCGTCTTCGATCGAGCGCACCGAGCTGATGTGGCTCTGGTTCGAGACCGAGGTGAGGCCGCGGATGGCGGTGTCGATCGTCTTGGCGAAGTCGGGCGAGTCCATGGCCAGGGCGATGTTCAGCGAACCGAGGTTGCAGCTGATGTCCTTGCCGATCTTGTCGTACGAGAGGTCCTCGTTGTACGTGGTCGGCGTGTTGACCTGGAGGATCTCCGAGCAGAGGTTCGACATGTTGATGCGGCCCTTGATGGGGTTCGCAGCGTTGACGGTGTCCTCGTACATGATGTACGGGTAGCCGGACTCGAACTGGATCTCGGCGAGGGTCTGGAAGAACTCGCGGGCCTTGATCTTGGACTTCTTGATGGCGGGGTTGTCGACCATCTCGCGGTACTTCTCACTGACCGAGATGTCGGCGAAGGGCACACCGTAGACGCGCTCGACGTCGTACGGCGAGAAGAGGTACATGTCCTCGTCGTTCTTGGCCAGCTCGAAGGTGATGTCGGGAACGACGACGCCCAGCGAGAGGGTCTTGATGCGCACCTTCTCGTCGGCGTTCTCACGCTTGGTGTCGAGGAAGCGCATGATGTCGGGGTGGTGCGCCTGCAGGTAGACGGCACCGGCACCCTGACGGGCACCGAGCTGGTTGGCGTAGCTGAAGCTGTCTTCGAGCAGCTTCATGACGGGGATGATGCCGGAGGACTGGTTCTCGATCTGCTTGATCGGTGCGCCGGCCTCACGGATGTTGGAGAGCAGCAGGGCCACGCCGCCGCCACGCTTGGAGAGCTGCAGCGAGGAGTTGATGCCGCGCGAGATCGACTCCATGTTGTCTTCGATGCGCAGCAGGAAGCAGGAGACGAGCTCGCCGCGCTGGGCCTTGCCCGAGTTGAGGAAGGTGGGGGTGGCCGGCTGGAAACGGCCGGCGAGGATCTCCTCGACGAGGTTGACGGCGAGCTTCTCGTCGCCGGCGGCCAGGCCGAGCGCCGTCATGACGACGCGGTCTTCGAAACGCTCGAGGTAGCGCTTGCCATCGAAGGTCTTCAACGTGTAGCTGGTGTAGTACTTGAAGGCACCGAGGAAGGTGTCGAAACGGAACTTCTTCGAGTAGGCGAGGTCGTTCAGCTTGGTGATGAACTCGAAGGAGTACGCGTCGAGCACGTCCTTCTCGTAGTACTCCTTCTCGACCAGGTAGTCGAGGCGCTCTTTGAGCGAGTGGAAGAAGACCGTGTTCTGGTTGACGTGCTGCAGGAAGTACTCGCGCGCCGCCTCACGGTCCTTGTCGAACTGGATTTCGCCGTTCGGGCCGTAGAGGTTCAGCATCGCGTTGAGCGAGTGATAATCCATGCCCGTGCGCGGGGCTTCCATCAATGAGACGCTGTCGCCAGTTGTTCCGACCAAAACGAGTCCAATCCTTCGTGGACGATGTTCACATCGTCCGGTGTTCCGAATACTTCAAATCTGTACAACTGCGGCACGTTGCATTTGGCCGCAATGATGTCTCCGGCCAGGCCATAGCCCGTTCCGAAGTTGGTGTTTCCTGCCGCGATGACACCGCGCAGCAGCATCCGGTTGTTCTCGTCGTTGAGAAATCGGATGACCTGCTTGGGCACGGCACCCTTGCCATCGCCGCCCCCGTAAGTGGGAAGGACGAGAACGTAGGGTTCCGTGGCCTGCAACGGTGCATCGCTGGGGTACAGCGGGATCCGATCGGCCGGGAGGCCGAGCTTCTGCATGAATCGGTGCGTGTTGCCCGAAACGCTGGAGAAGTAGACCAGATTGGCCATGGGATCATCCCCTCTCGGTAGGCCGAATGGGTTGTGTTCGCTGTGGTTGTGGGCATGGTCCAGGCGCCGAGACTCTGCTCGGTGCCGGTGTGCCCGGATGCCGCAATGCGGCGGTTTCTCGGAGTCGAGACCTACGCGAGGCGCGAGGCGAGTTCCGAAATCTTGTCGGGGCGGAAGCCCGACCAGTGGTCTTCGTCGGTGATCACGACGGGCGCCTGCAGGTAGCCCAACTCCTTGACGGCTGCGAGAGCATTCTCGTCGACCGACAGGTCCAGAACCTCGTACTCGATACCCTGCTTGTCGAGGGCGCGATACGTCGCCGTGCACTGCACGCACGAAGGCTTGGTGTAGACCGTTACAGTCATCGATTTCCCCTTAGTTTTGTACGAAGTCCGCGCTGTTTTGCCGACTACTCAATACTACATCTAGTGCTCACCGATAGGAACAGCCACTAGATGATGTAGTTACATTTATGTAGTTATCCACC
>CAZZNX010000001.1:101385-121196 GCA_964655795.1 uncultured Leifsonia sp.
ACAGGCTGGGCGAGCGTGTTCGGCCTGTTTCCGCGCCTCGGCCGAGGCTTATCCACAGCCCCCCATTCGGGAAACTGTTTGCCTGTGGAAAGCTCCCCGGCGTGTCGCGTTCGGATGTCGTTGACCACAGGATCTTGTGCTGCTATGACCACTCTGACAGCACCCTCCGACACCCGTTTTCGCGCGGACTCCGCGCCCGTTCCGCGCCCGCGCTCGTGCTCGCGGCCCGCGAAATCTGCGCGGGCCCGGTGTATTTACCGGGCCCGCGCAGTTTTCGCGGGCCCCGCCACTGCGACACGTCGCGACGGCTGCGCGCGCGGCACATCGTGCTCGGTGAGGAAGCGGAAGAAGGTGCGCGCGGGCAGCACCTCGTCCCACACCCACCGCGCCATCGAGCTCAACTGCGTGCGCAGCGCGTCCTCACGACGTTTCTCGGCGAACACGATCTCACCGGGGTCTTGCCCAGGCTTCAGAATCGCACCCCGCATGTACTTGTACCGACCGTCGAACTCGCCACCCTTGCGCACCCCGCGCCAGAAGCAGTCGACGAATGCGTCACGACCATCAGCACCGTCGAAGCGCACCTGGAGCTCCGGAATCTCGAACCCGAGCTCCAGAAAACGCACACGACTCAGGCTCTCCCCCGGGCCGTCGGCCAGGCCGTTCGCGAAATCGATGGCTCGCTCGGCTCGGACGCGCCACCGCCGCGGCGCCAGTCGCTCCAACTCATCGTGCAGCTGTTCTCGCAAGCCCAGTTCCGCCTGCTGGGCGAACGCGCCCATCTGCTCACTCCCCCACGGCACGCCCCGCATGCGTGCGGCGTTGTCCGATGCCGCGCGGACAGCATGCAGCCCGGCATCGAGCGCGGGCACCGACCGCTCAGCTGTCTCGGCGATCGCGACATCGACGAGGGTCCGCACCAACGCGGTCACCCGCACGCCGTCGATGAGCACCGTCTCGGATTCCGGCACCGAACGATGGCTTGTGAGCAGCCGCGCCGAGGCCCCGCCGCCGGCGCCCGTATCCAGCACGTGCACGGTCTGCGGCCAGGCGCCGACCAACGGCAGGCGGTGCATCACGGCAGCGGAGAGGTGCGACACGACGAGCGGCCGCGGCGAGGCGGCGACGGTTGCCCGCACGAAGAGCCGATATCGCTCATCCGGCCACATCGTCCGCCACACGGAGGTGAGCACGAATGCCCCCTGGCGGATGCGGGTGAGGATGCCGGTTCCGACCAAGCGTTCCAACGCCCGACTCGAGATGCCGGCGTCGCGCAGCATCACCGCCGAGATGAGCCCGTCATCGAGCGCACTGAGGAGTTCGAGGGTTTCGATCACGCTGGCAGCCTGCCGCACACCGGGCGCGGCGGCATCCGTCACCTCGTGGCCTGTGGACAAGCAGCGACGGCGACGGGGCTGGGGAAAACTGGCGCCCACGCGAGTCGGTGCGGGGTCGGCGTCGCGGCCCGCGAAAACTGCACGGGCCCGGTGAATACACCGGGCCCGCGGGAGTATCGCGGGCCGCGAGCCGAAAGCGCGAGCCGAGTACACGGGCAGGCAACGCGAGCAGGCGCGGGGCTAGGCGGCGGCGGGCACCGCCGCGGGCGTCTCCAGCTGCGCGAGGAAGGCGTTGCGCGCGGCCTGTTCGCCGTAGGCCGCTGAGCGCTTGACGCACTCGGGGCACCAGTGCCCGCCGGTCAGGATCAGGCGGGGGCTGCCCGAGAACGCGTGCCCCTCCGCGCACTCCCACTCCAGCGGGGTCGCGATGTCGCCGACCACGGGCTGCGCGGTCACGAGCCGGCCGCCGCGGAACGCCGCGACGCCCTCGTAGTCGGACGCCGACCACTCGGCGGCATCCTTCGACTCGTCATAGCCGTGGTCGAGCAGCACCGCCTCGTGGCTGAGCCGCGGCGGCGTGAACGTCGACCAGGTTCCGATCGCCTTCCACGCCTCGAGCGAACCGAAGTGCGCGTTGATCTCGGCCGTGTTGCCCGAGCGGATCGCGTGCATGGTTCCGCGGGGTTTGCGGCTGAGCGGCTTCATCACAAAGTTGCGGATGATCCACGCCGGCACCGTGCCCGCCTTGCGCGCCGAGTCCGGCAGGCCTGCGACGGCACGCGCCGCCGCCTCGTCGAAGCTGTCGCGGCGGAAGGGCACGAGCGCCTCGAGGCGGTCGCTGTCGGTGTACCACTGGCCGTGGAAGTTCTGTGTGGCAAACCAGTTGCGCTCGTACCAGCCGCGCGGGTCGGCAACGCCCATCGCGCGGAAGAGGCGTTCTTGGAACTCCCAGTTCGAGATGCGCCAACCCTCGCCGCCGCCGATGTTGTGGATGCCGCCCCAGAACTCCGCGGGAACCTCCGGTTCGCAGATGTTCGCGAGCAGCCGCGCCGAGTCCTCGACCGAGACCCACTCGAGCACACCGGCGAGCGGGGTGTGGAAGACGATCGGGTCGTTGTCTCCGGCCAACAGGCCCGGGTGGAAGATGCCGGTCTGGCGCAACCAGGCCCACTTCGGCAGCCCGGAGTCGACGAGCATCCGTTCCGCGATCACCTTGGTCTGACCGTACTCGTCGAACTGCGAGACGCGGATCGGGTCACCGACGCGGCCCCAGTGGTAGGGCGCGGGGCGATCGCCGGTCTCGGCGACCGAGCCGATGCCGACCACGCCGATGCGCGCGGGGTCGGGCTGGGCCGCGACGGCGCGGATGATGTTGCGCATGCTGCCGATGTTCACCCGGTGCGCGAGCTCCGGCTGCGCGTCGGCGAGGGGCGAGACGACGGCACCGACGTGCAGCACGAAGTCTGCCCGGCGCACGCACGCCTCGACGGCGTCGTAGTCGGTCAGGTCGCCGAAGAAGACCTCGAGGTTCGCCATGTCGTCGAACTCGGCGATCGCCGCACGGTCCCGCTCGGTGGGGAGCACGAGCGCGATGACATCGACGTCCCGCCCGCGGAACTCGCGCAGCGTCGCGCGCCCCCAGTTGCCGGAGCCACCGGTCAGGAAGACAGTGGTGCGGGACGGCTGTGTCGCTGACATTAGTGCTCCTTTGTGTCGATGTGGCAGATCGTGCCACTTTGATTATGACACCCGCGAATGACAAAGGGCCCCGGCATCCGAAAGCGGATGCCGGGGCCCTTCGTGCGTGAGACGCGTCGGCTAGTTCCCCCCAGCGCGGCGCTTGTTGTAGACGTCGAAGGCGACGGCCAGCAGCAGCACGAGACCCTTGACGGCCTGCTGCCACTCGATGCCGATACCCATGATCGACATACCGTTGTTCAGCACACCGATGATCAGACCACCGATGATCGCGCCGGCGATCGTACCGACACCACCCTGCACGGCCGCGCCACCGATGAAGGCGGCGGAGATGGCCTCGAGCTCGAAGCCGTCACCGGCCTTCGGGCCGGCCAGGTTGAGGCGGGCGGTGAAGATCAGGCCGGCGAGCGCGGCGAGCACACCCATGTTGACGAACAGCAGGAAGTCGACGCGACGCGCCTTGACACCGGAGAGCTCAGCGGCGTGACGGTTGCCACCGATGGCGTAGATGTGGCGGCCGAAGACGCTGCGGTTCATGATCACGCCGTAGATGAGCACGAGAACGGCGAGCACGATGAGCGTGATCGGGATGCCCTTGTAGCTGGCGAGGGCCCAGGCGAACGCACCGATGACGGCTGCGATCAGAACGAGCTTGATGATGAACCAGCTGAGCGGCTCCACTTCCTGGCCGTACTTCTGGCGGCCGACGCGGGTGCGCACCTGCTGCAGGATCAGCGCGGCGATCGCGATGACACCGACACCGATGGTCAGCGGGTCGAGAGCGAACTCCCCGAACACATTCGTGAGGAAGCCGTTGCCGAGTGCGCGGTACTCCGCCGGGAACGAACCGATGTTGGCGTTGCCGAGCACGACGAGGGCGAGACCGCGGAAGATCAACATACCGGCCAGCGTCACGATGAACGCCGGGATGCCGACGTAGGCGATCCAGAAGCCCTGCCAGACACCGACCAGGGCACCGATCAGGAGCGACAGGACGATCGAGAGCCACCACGGCAGCCCCCACGTCACCGCGAACACACCGGAGCAGGCTCCGACGAAGGCTGCGACGGATCCGACCGAGAGGTCGATGTGGCCGGCGATGATGACCATCACCATGCCGATCGCGAGAACGAGGATGTAGCCGTTCTGCACGATCAGGTTGGAGATGTTCTGCGGGCGCAGCAGGATGCCGTCGGTCAGCACCGTGAACAGCACGACCACGGCGATGAGCGCGAGGAAGATGCCGTTCTTGCCGAGGTCGGCCAGCACGTGGCTGAGCCAGCGCGTGAACTTGTTGTCCGACGGATTGATCTGCGAGCCGACCGCGGTGTTGTCGGTCGGCTGGTTTTCAAGTTTTGTCATGTGAGTGTCTCCTTGAGATTCCCGAGCGCCGACGCTAGCGGGGCTTTTCCATGGTCATGAGTTTGAGGACGGATTCCGGTGTGGCATCCGCAATGGGAACCTCGCCGGTGATGCGGCCCTCAGAGATCGCGTAGACGCGATCCGAGATGCCGAGCAGCTCTGGCAGTTCGGAGGAGATCACGATGATGCCCTTGCCCTCCGCCGCGAGCTTGTTGATGATCGTGTAGATCTCGTACTTGGCACCGACGTCGATGCCGCGGGTCGGCTCATCGAGGATGAGCACGTCTGGGTCGGAGTAGATCCACTTCGACAGCACGACCTTCTGCTGGTTGCCGCCGGAGAGCTTGCCGGTCTTCGCCAGTACCGACGGAGCCTTGATGTTCATGCTCTTGCGGAACTCGTCGGCGACGCGGTACTCCTCGTTGTCGTGAACGAGGCCCCACTTCTCGAGCTTGCCGAGCGAGGCCATCGAGATGTTGCGCTTGATGTCTTCGATCAGGTTCAGGCCGTAGGTCTTGCGATCCTCGGTGGCGTAGGCGATGCCGTTCTCGATCGCCTCTGCGACGGTGCGGGTCTTGATCTCCTTGCCGCGCTTGAACACGCGACCGGAGATCTTGGTGCCGTAGCTGCGCCCGAACAGGCTCATCGCGAACTCGGTGCGCCCGGCGCCCATGAGCCCGGCGATGCCGACGATCTCGCCTGCACGCACATTGAGGCTCACCTTGTCGACGACGACGCGGTTCGGGTCCTGCGGGTGGTGCGCGGTCCAGTCCTCGACGCGCAGCAGCTCCTCGCCGATGTTCGGCGTGTGGTCGGGGTAGCGGCTCTCGAGGTCGCGGCCGACCATGTCCTTGATGATGCGCTCTTCCGTGACATCCGTCTTGGCGATCGTCTCGATTGTCTTGCCGTCACGGATGACGGTGACGGAGTCGGCGATCTTCTTGATCTCGTTCAGCTTGTGGCTGATGATGATCGACGTGATGCCCTGGCCCTTGAGGTGCAGGATCAGGTTGAGCAGGTGGTTGGAGTCCTCATCGTTGAGGGCGGCCGTCGGCTCATCGAGGATGAGCAGCTTGACGCGCTTGGAGAGCGCCTTCGCGATCTCGACCAGCTGCTGCTTGCCGACACCGATGTCCATGATGCGGGTGGTCGGGTTGTCGCTGAGCCCGACCCGGGCGAGCAGTTTCTGCGCCTCGTGGTTGGTGCGGTTCCAGTCGATCAGGCCGGCCTTGTTCGTCAACTCGTTGTTGAGGAAGATGTTCTCCGCAATGGAGAGGTAGGGGCTGAGGGCCAGCTCCTGGTGGATGATGACGATGCCTTTGGCTTCGCTGTCCGTGATGTCCTTGAACTCGACGATCTCGTCTTCGAAGACGATGTCGCCGGTGTATGTGCCGTGCGGGTAGACGCCACTCAGCACCTTCATGAGCGTGGACTTGCCCGCGCCGTTCTCACCGCAGATGGCCAGCACCTCGCCGCGCTCGGCCGAGAGCGTCACGTTGGAGAGTGCTTTGACACCGGGGAACGTCTTGGTGATGCCACGCATCTCCAGAATGTTGGTGGTCACGAGTGTGCCTTCCTCATTCGACTTCCTACTTCTTTGTTAGTTCTGCCTGGCGCAGTCTGATCCGCTGCCGGGTGACGAACGGATGCCGCAGTGGGAGTGCCGGTGGGGATACCGTAGTACCCCCACCGGCCGCCCGGTGCGATGGATCGCGGCTGACTAGCCCGTGATCTCTTCTTCGGTCCAGTAACCGCTGTCAACCAGGACCTCGGTGATGTTGTCCTTGACGACGATCTGCGACGGCAGCAGGTAGGAGGGAACCTTGATCTTGCCGTTGTCGTAGTCGGTCGTGTTGTTGACCTCGACCTCTTCACCGTTCAGGATGGCGGACGCCATCGAGACGGCGACCTCTGCCAGCTGGCGGGTATCCTTGAAGATGGTCGCGAACTGCTCGCCCGAGTTGATGGCCTTGACCGAGTCGAGCTCGGCGTCCTGGCCGGAGATGATCGGCCACTCGTCACCGACGGTGTAGCCGGCGTCCGTCAGAGCGGAGATGATGCCGCGCGACAGTCCGTCGTAGGGCGAGAGAACGCCGTTGACCTTGGAACCGTCGGAGTAGGTCGACGTCAGCAGGTTCTCCATGCGCTTCTGGGCGACTTCGCCGTCCCAGCGGAGGATGGCGGCCTGCTCGAACTCGGTCTGGCCGCTCTTGACGACGAGGGTGCCGGCGTCGATGAAGGGCTGGAGCTCGTCGATGGCGCCGTTCCAGAAGAACGTGGCGTTGTTGTCATCCGGCGAACCGGCGAACAGCTCGATGTTGAACGGGCCGGTGGGCGCGCCGTCGATCGGGGTGCCGTCGAGCTCGACGAGGCCGAGTCCGTTGAGGACCGACCATGCCTGCTGCTGGCCGACGATGTAGTTGTCGAACGACGCGTAGTAGTCGACGTTCTCCGAGTCGCGGATCAGGCGGTCGTAGGCGATGACGGGGATGTCGTTCGCAGCGGCCTCTTCGAGGACGCTGGTCAGCGTGGTGCCGTCGATCGAAGCGATGATCAGGGCCTCTGCGCCCTTGGTGATCATGTTCTCGATCTGCGAGACCTGGGTGGGGATGTCGTCTTCTGCGTACTGCAGGTCGACCTTGAAGCCCTGGGCCTCGAGCTGCTCCTTGACGGCGTCGCCGTCCTGGATCCAGCGCTCGGAGCTCTTCGTCGGCATCGCAACGCCGATGAGGCCGCCGTCGCCGCCGCCCTCGCCGCCGGTCGAGTCGCCGGAGGTGCCGGAGCAAGCAGCGAGTGCCAGCATGGCGCCGGCCGTGAACATCGTGAGAAGGACCTTCTTCGTCTTCACTGTGTTTCCTTTCGTTGTGACATGGACATCATTGTCGGGTGGTGCAAACCGAATTCGGCTTCGTCCATGAGAGCCGAGGTTCGGATCGGCGGCGCAGCTGTCGCGCTTTCGATGTCTGGGTGGTGTGACGGCTAGCTGCTGCTCGCCTTCGCACCCGCGGCGCCGGGGCGCCGCGTTGTGGGTGGTGTCGTTGCTGGCTTCCGCGCGCCGCGCGGAGTCTTCGGCGGGCGGGCGTTGCCTGCCTGACCGTAGACGTTCTGGTATCGATCGAAGAGTGCGTCGATCGCGGGCTGGGGGATCTCGATCGGTGCGCCGCCTTGGCGGGCCAGGTGCACCGTTCGGGCGGCGTCCTCGACCATGACGGCCGCCTTGACGGCGTCCCGCGCGCTCGACCCGATCGTGAACGGTCCGTGGTTCTGCATCAGCACGGCGCGGGAGCGGTGACCGCTCAGGGTCTGCACGATGCCGCGACCGATCGAGTCGTCGCCGATGACCGCGAGCGGGCCAACCGGAACCGGGCCGCCGAACTCGTCGGCCATGGCGGTGATCACGCACGGGATCGCCTCGCCGCGGGCCGCCCACGCGGTGGCGTACGGCGAGTGGGTGTGCACGACGCCGCCGACCTCCGGCATATTCCGGTAGACGTATGCATGGGCGGCGGTGTCGCTGGATGGCGCGCGGCCGCTGCCGGGGGTGTCGGTGATGACGGTGCCGTCGAGGTCGCAGAGGATCATGTTCTCGGGGGCGAGCTCGTCGTACGAGACGCCGGAGGGCTTGATCACGAAGAGATCTGCGCCGGGGACGCGGGCCGAGACGTTGCCGCCGGTCCAGACGACGAGGCCGTTGCGGGTGAGCTCGGAGTGCAGATGGGCGACCTCGGTGCGCAGACGGGCGATCGCCACCTCGATGGTGGGGCCGTAGCCGCTCACGAGCGTGCTCCCGTGGTGCCGGTGCTGTGTCGAGACGCGGATGCCGCAGCGCCGGCGGTTGCCGCCAGGCCTGTCTGCATCGACTGTTGCTTCACGTTTCTCGACTCCTTTGTCGACACACCGGGTGCGTCTGGGGGTTTTCACTCCCGGGCGGCTGACCGCCGGATGTGACACTCAATGTGAACGGTCACATCGAGTGTCCTCATGTTAGCCGCATCGGTGATCGGATTGTCAAATCCCTTGTGTCTCAGATCGGTAACGGTCCAGGGACCCCCGTGTTTCCGCGGTTGAGCGCGCTCTCAGCGCGCTCCCCGGGCGCACGGAGCGGGCGCGGAGGGCGCGCAGAGGGCACACGGAGCATCCACCCAGCGTGTTGGGGAGGCTCAGAACGCGGGCAGACCCGTCGATGCCCGCACGATGAGCTCTGGAACGAGCAGACGGCTGGCTGCAGCCTCTGTTTCGGTGCCCTGCTCGGCTCCCGTCTCGGCGCCCGGCTCGGCACCCTGCTCGGTGCCCGGCTCAGCGTCGGGGTCGGCCGGAGCCGCGGCATCCGCGCCCGCCTCACCGCGCACGCTCGAACGCCGGCCGATGTCGGTGATCAGTCGCTCGACGCAGCGGCGGCCGAGCTCGGCGAAGTCCTGGCGCACCGTCGTCAGCGGCGGAGCGAAGTGCGCGGCCTCCGGGATGTCGTCGAAGCCGACGATGCTGACGTCACGCGGAACGTCGAGCCCGGCATCGCGCACCGCGTGCATGAGCCCGAGCGCCATCTGGTCGTTCGAGGAGAAGATCGCGGTGAAGTCGCGCACGCTCAGCAGCTCCCGACCGGCGTAGTAACCGAAGTCGGCCGTCCAATCGCCCAGAATCGGGGCGGTGGTCGCCACCTCGCTGTCTGACATCTCCCGCAGGAAGCCGGTCATCCGCGCCTCGGCCTCGATCCAGTCCTGTGGGCCGGCGAGGTGGTAAATGTGGCGGTGGCCAAGTTCGATCAGGTGGCGGGTCGCCAGCCGCGCACCGGTGATCTGGTCGACGGCGAGGGTGTTGCCGTCGAATCGCCCGCTGGACTGCAGCGTGACCAGCGGCACATCGATGGCGAGTTCGGCCAGGATGTCGAAGACGCGCACCTGCGGGGCGATGACCACGATGCCCTCGACGGCCTGCGCCATGAGGTGCTCGATCGCGCCGGTGATGGCTTCACGGTCGGCGCTGACGATGTTCGCCGTGTTGATGTAATACCCCTGCGCGCGGGCGGCGACCTCGATCGCGGCGATGCTGCTGGCCGGCCCGTACTGCGAGCTGGAGGCCGAGAGCACACCGATCGTGCGCGAGCGACTCGTCACGAGGGCCCTGGCCGCGCGATTCGGCCGATACTGCAGCTCGTCCATGACGGCGAGCACACGCGCCTTCGTCTCGGGCCGGATGCTCGGGTGGTGGTTCAGAACGCGCGAAACCGTCTGGTGGGAGACCCCCGCCAGCCGCGCGACGTCGCGAATACTCGGAGCCCGCCCCCGGCTGCCTTCGTCTGTCACGGCCATCCCGTCTCTGCGATGTGTAAAGCTGCGATGTCTAAACCAGCGATGTCTGTCTGCGCTGTGGCACGACCCCGATGTGTACGTTCACATGCGTGCGCGCAGGTCAATTATGCACCCCGCGCCGGAGTGTGACTGTCACATGTGTTCCTGTCACATCGGCGCGTGTTCCTGTCACATGGGTGGGTGTGACAGGAACATCCGCGGCAGACCGGGGCGTGGCTCCCCTAGTGCGGTCGGTCGGTGCGGTCGGTGGATGCCGGAATCCGCCTCGCCGCAGAGGTGTGCGCGGCGGGAGGCCATCGGCGTGTGCGGAGGCCGGAACCGGCGGAACTGGCCTCCCCCGGCGCCGATCGCCTCCCGTTGCGCCGCCCGAGGTGCTGTCGGTCAGGCGATCGGAACCGTGACAGATGCCCGCCTGCTTACGAGCACGGCGACCAGCCAGAATCCGCCCGCCAGGGCGAAGCAGCCGACGAACGGCACGACGCCGCCGAACGGTGAGAGCAGCACGAACACGATTCCGGCCAGTGCGATGGCGATGGCCGCCCCGATGCCGTCGGAGATCGCGATCGCCGAGCTGTTGAAGCCCTGATCGGCCTCACTCGAGGACTGCAGCGTCATGACCGAGGTGCGCGGGTACATGATTCCCATGCCGGCACCGGCGAGGCCCCACGCGACGATCAGCACGAGCGCGGGCAGCGCCAGCGCGACGGCGGCGAGGGTGATCGCGAGCGAGACACCGAGCAGCGTCAGCCCGATGCGAAGGCAGCGGGCGTGCGAGAGCCGCTCGGCGTAGCGGCCCTGGATCTGCGCGGTCACGGCCCAGGCGAGGCCGCCGAGGGTGAGCGCGAGGCCCGCCAGCGAGGCGGTGAGCTCGTAGCGTTCGGTGAGGATGAGGGGAACGTAGACCTGGGCGCCGAAGAAGGCGCCGGCGATGAGGCCGCGCACGAGCACGGTGGCCGGCAGGCCGGCGGCGGCGCGCAGCGCGCCAGTCGGCAGCAGCGGGCGCAGAGCGATCGCGAGCACCACGACGGCGAGCACGGGCAGTGTCCAGAGCACCCAGCCGGCGGCCTCGGCGCTGAGGTTCAGCACGAGCACCGCGGCGGCGGCCAGCACTGCCCAGAGAATGCGGGCGATGTTCCAGGGGGCGACGGGCGCGTCGGCATCCGCCTCGTGGATCATGCCGCGGAGGGCGGGAACCACCATGACGAGGGCCGGGATGACGAGGGCGACGACCCCGAGGAACACCCAGTGCCAGCTGGCGACGTCGGCGACGACCCCGGCGACGAAGGGGCCGACGAGGGACGGCACGACCCAGGCGGCCGAGAAGCCGGCGAAGATGCGAGGCTGCAGGGCGTGCGGGTAGACCCGGGCGACGATCACATAGAGCGCGACGGTGAGCCCGCCGCCGCCGAGGCCGTGGATCAGGCGCCCGGCGACGAGCACCTCCATGCTCGTTGCGGTGCCGGCGAGGATCAGGCCGATCGCGAACAGCGCGACGGAGGCGTAGAGCGGGGCCTTCGGTCCGCGACGATCGGCCCAGTTGCCGGCCAGCACCATTCCGACGACGCTCACTGCGAGCGGCCCGGCGAAGGCGAGTGCGTAGAGGGAGAGCCCGTCGAGCTCCGCGGCGATGAGCGGCATGACCGTCGTGACGGCGAGCGACTCAAATGCCGCAAGGAGAATGAGTACGCACATGCCGATGCTGATCCAGCGATACTCGGGGCTCAGCACGCTCGCGGGGCGCTGGGCCGAGTCGCCCGTCCGCACGGATGCCGGCGCGGAATCCACCGCCGGAGTGGCGGCGGCCGCCGCGACCGCTCCCTCGAGACCCGGGTTCGGGGTCGACGGGTCGTGGGGCTCTGTGGGGCTTGTCTCGCGGAATGGCACGTCTTCGAGCCTAGGACCTCAACAGTGCTTGAGATCAAGCGTGGCGGGGTGCAGGGATTTCGACAGGCTCAATCAACGGTCGCGCGATCAACGCCCGCGCGATGCACGACGGGCCGCCTGCGTTGCGGCGTCGCTGACGAACGCCTCCAGCGGGCCGCGCGTGCCGAACACCGCGAGCACGGCCCCGATGCCGAGCACCACGACAACGTGGACGGCAAGGATCTGCCAGCCGAGGTACCACCAGGGCAGCTCGGTGAATGACCCGGGCTCAAGCAGCATCATCACGCTCGTGGTGACGGCGACGCCCAAGACGTGCACCGTATATATGGTGAGCGGGGCCGCACCGGCCGCCGATACGGGGCGCAGGGCGGTGAGCAGCCACCGCGGCGCCCAGCGGGCGAACGCCAGCATGAGCGCGATCACGAGCAGGGCGACCCCGACGCCGCGAAGCACGTCGAGGATGGTCCCGGTGTGCGGTGCCGCACCGAGCAGCCACCACCAGTCCCCCGATACCGGGGCACCGTAAGCGGATTGTCCGACGAGTTCATCGAGCAGCAGTGGATCGATTCCCGGTGTCGCGGCGATGATGGCCGCGCGCCCCCACAGCTCGAAGATCAGGCGGGACGCGCCGAGGCTCAGCACGGTGAGCAGCAGTCCGGTCACGCCGCTGCGGAGGATGAACCGCGCCTCGGCCCTCTCATCACGCCGCGCGGCCAGCAGCAGGCGGGCGAGCGCCATGCCCACCAGCAGGTACACCAGCCAGGTGATGACGGGATAGGTTCCGGTCACGAAGACGGCGCGCACCGCGAGCGCCGGGTCGGCGAGTTCGGTCCAGGGCAAGCCGCCGCCCTCGCTCGTGACGTCGAGCGAGCCACGGAGCGCGGTGTTGACGAGCGGCGCGACGACCGCGATGAGGGCAGCGCTGACGAGGAGCCAGCGCACCGGCATCCGCAGGAACGGGATGGTGCAGAGCATCGCGACACCGAAGTAGACGAGCACGACCACCACGCTCACCGGGAGCATTGCGAGTGTGGCGCCGATCACGATGACGATCACCCCGCGCACGGCCATCGCCCACGCCGCCGCCGCGTAGGCGCCGGCCTCGAGGTAGCGGCGGGTGGCGAGGATGACGCTGATGCCGCCGATCACGGCGAAGAGCGTTGAGGCGTTCCCGTCGACGAGGGAGCTGACCCACGCCTGGTGCTCCGGCATCCCCGGCTGTGGCAGCAGGTGCGCGCACATCATGCCGAGGATGGCGAGGAAGCGGGCGAAGTCGATTCCGACGAGGCGTGCGACCCCGCCCTGTGCACTGCGCCGCCCCTGCTCCCGTTCGGCGGCCGGAGCGGCGGGCGCGCCGTTGCCCCACTCGGCTGGAACGGGAACGGTCATGGCTCTCCCGAGACTGTGACGGGCGCAACGGAGCGGCGCAGCTCCATTCTGGCGGCTGAAGCTCTGCGCGCGCTCAGCGACGAGCGGGATTCCATGCTCGGCTACGCGAGCACGCGCCTACTCGGGCAGCGTGGCGAAGGCGCGCACCGGGAACGTGCCGAAGTCTTCGACCTTCGGAGGCACTGCCGTGAAGGACGCGCCACGCGCCGGCACCCCGCCGAGACCCGTGAGGTGCTCGACGACGTGGATGCCGGCCTCGAGCAGCAGGGTGTGCGCCGGGCGTGCTCCGCCCGCTTCCGGCTCGGTGTCGTCGATGTTCAGCGAGTCGATGCCAACGAGCGCGACACCCTGTTCCACGAGGTGCCTGGCACCGGCCTCGGTGAGGAATGGTGCGCCGTGCTCGTACTCCGGCTGCCCGAAGTGGCGGTCCCAGCCGGTGTGCAGCAGCACGGCCGCCCCCGCCAGCGTGCGGTCGAAGAAGGCCTCGGCCGGGATGCCGCGGTTGACGGCATCCGCGAGGTGGAAGACCTCGGCGGGCAGGTCGACGAGGGTGTCGAGATCGAGCCCGGCCAGGTCGACTCCGCCCTCGTAGCGGTGGAACGGGCTGTCGAGGTAGGTCCCCGTGTTGCCGATCATGGTGATGACGTCCATGGCGAACTCGGTGCCGGGGGCGTAGCGGCTGCGGGAGTCCGCACGGGTCAGGTGCGGGGTGATCACGGGTGCGGGCAGGCCGGGGTAGGTGACGAGTCCGGCTCGGATGCTGTGGCTGAGGTCGACGAGGCGGCCGGCGCGCGGGCCGGCTGCCCCGGCATCCGCGGCGCCCTGCTCGGCCAGGCTGTCGGCGAGCGCGCTGCCATCGAGCGCCTCGCTGAGCATGTCGGCGAAAGGGATGCCGCGGCTGCCCTTGTGCTGCTCCCGCACGGTCTCGATGTTGGTGAGGGTGACGTTCTCGACGAGGGTGAGCCCGAGGTGGCGCACGAAGAGCTCGGCCAGGCGCTGCTTCGACACCTCGCCGGACGGCAGATCGAGCCGGAAGCCGTGGGCGACGAGGTCTCCCCCGTTGACGAAGGTGACGACGGCGTCGAACTGCGCGCGGTACTCGGTCATCTGTTCTCCAAAGGTCGTTCATTGGGTGTGATTTCGACAGGCTCATTCAGCGGAGCTGCAGGCTCAATCAGCGGGGCTGCAGGCTCAATCAGCGGGGCTGCAGGCTCAATCAGCGGGGGCGCACGGCGGGCGATGCGGCGTTTGACGAGCGCGACGACGATGGCCGCGAGGGCCAGCACCGCGGGGATCACCAGGTTCGGCCCGGCCAGCACGAGCAGCCCGATGGTGAGCACGCTCGAGATGATCGCCATCCACCAGCCGATGCTCCAGCGGTCGAGGATCGTGACCGCCGCGATCATGCCGAAGGCGTAGATCGCGGCCATGCAGCTGGTGTGCACGAGGATGAAAGCGGTCAGGTCGAAGCCATTGGCCGCCATCAGCGCGTAGTAGATGGCGATGAGCACGGCGGTCACGCTGAGCGCGCGACGCGGAACGGCTCCGTCTTCGACGCCCTTGGCCAGCCAGCGCGGAAGGTCGCCGTCCCGGCCGAGGGAGGCGCCGAGTTTGCCGAAGGCACCGAGGTAGACGTTGATGACACCGAGCACGACGACACCGGCGACGATCGCGACCGCCACCGGCCCGACGCCGGGGGCGACGGCCGACACGAGGTTGATCAGCGGGACCGGGCCGTTGCCGGCATCCGGCCCGAGGACGGCGACCGTGACGATCTGCAGCAGCAGATAAGCGACGCCGACGACGACCACGGCGATTCCCGTCGCCCACGGGATCACCTTGCGCGGGTTCGCGAACTCGCCGGCGATGTGGGTGCCGACCTCCCAGCCCGCGAAGGCCCAGAGGAACAAGCTGATCGCCGCGCCGACCCCGGCGAGGCCGTGCGGCAGGAAGGGCTGGAAGTTGGCGGGATCGGCGGCCGGGAAGGACACGGCGACGACGCCGATGACGACGGCGAGGAGGAGCACGGTGAGGCCGAGCTGCACGGTCCCCGATACACGCAGCCCGAACAGATTGGCGATGAAGGGTGGCACCAGGATCGCGAGGCCGACGATGCCGACCGCGGAGTGGTCGATGCCGAGCACCGCCACGATGTACTCGGCGCCGAGCACGCCGACGACGGGGCCGCCGACGCAGACGCCGAAGTAGAACCAGTAGCCGGCGATGCGTGCGGGCGTGTTGCCGAGCGCCCGACGCACATAGCTGGCGACTCCGCCCGGGTCGGGGTAGCGTGCGGCGAGCGCCGCGAAGGTGCCGGCCAGCGGGATCGAGAGCAGGAAGACCGCGGCGACGGCGAGGATCGAGCCGGGCCCGGCGACGGATGCCGTGAGCCCGGGCAGCACGAGGATGCCGGTTCCGAGCACCGCCGCGATGTAGAGCGCCGTTCCGCGCACCAGGCCGAGCGAGCCGCGGTGTTCGGCGGATGGCTGTGCACCCACCTCCACTCGGGAGGCGGCTGCTGCTGGCACGGTGGTCGACGTCACCACCCCATCATGCCGCTCCCGCGCACCGCGGCGCGCTGGCAGAAATGACACTGTTCATACAAAAACTGCCAAGCCCGGATTCCGCCAGGCCGCGACTGCCCGTCAGCGACGTCGCCGTTCACCCCGGCACCCCGTCACTCGGACGCCGGCTCCCCGCCCTTCGGCTCCTCCATCCACCACTCGGTGAAGGAGGTGGCCCGGCCGTCCGGCGCCAACTGCACCACCCAGAGGTTGTGATAGATGCTGTCGTCGACGTAGTCGGTCTTGCCCCGGACCACGGCGGTGTCGGCACTGACCAGCACCGGCTCCCACTCGAAGGTGACGTCATCCGGGCCGTCGCCGTTCTCGATCCACTTCGCGACGATCTCCTCGTGCCCGCGCCAGGGCTCGCGGTGCGGGCGGGTGCGGTACTCGGCGTCCTCGGTGAAGATCGCGCGGATGTCGGCGGGGTCATTGCTCTTCCAGGCGCGCTCGTATCCCTCGACCCAGCGCGTGATCACGTCTTCGTCAGTCATGCCACAGTTCTACTCCGCAGCGCCGACACCGGCCACCCCCTCGGTCATTGTGTTCGCCATGATCGAACATATGTTGCCGACCACATAAATCGCGCTAGCATTACGTGGTCGGCAACATAAACGAAGGAGGATACCGATGAGAGCACAGATCATCAACAACTACGGTGGGCCAGAGGTCTTCACGAATGCAGAGATTCCTGACCCTGTCGCGGGGGCAGGTCAGGTGTCGGTGCGGGTGGCATATGCGGCGGTCAATCCGCTGGACTGGAAGATCCGCAGCGGAGCCCTGTCCGCTCTGCTCCCGATCGCGTTCCCGGCCGTGCTGGGCAACGAGATCTCCGGTGTGGTCGAGGCCGTTGGTCCGGGGGTGATCGGCATGTCGGTCGGTGACCGCGTCGCCGGGTTCGTTCCCAGCGGTGCCTACGCGGAGTTCGCCGTGACAAGTGCCAACCGCCTCGCGGTCGTGCCGAAGGGATTGCCGCTCGAGCAGGCCGCGACACTTCCGACCGCGGCGGAGACCGCCCAACGAGCTCTCGCGCTCATCGAGGTCCAGCCGGGCGAGACAGTCGTGGTGAACGCCGCAGCCGGGTCGGTCGGAAGCGCCGTCGTCCAGCTGCTGGTGGCGGCCGGCGCCCGCGTGATCGGCACCGCCTCGCCGGTGAACCACGACTATGTCCGCGCGCTGGGCGCCACGCCCATCCGCTATGGCGAGCACCTCCTGAGCGATCTGGCGGAGAGCGCACCGACCGGCGTCGATGCGGCCTTCGACGGCGGAGCACGCGGCTTCATCGACCAAATCCTCACGCTGGTACCCGCCGAGCGCGTCGTCACAATCGTCGACTTCGCTGCCGGCGCCAAGGGGGTGAACGTCGCCGGCGGCGATCCGACCGCATTGACGGCCGACACGATCACGGCGACTCTGCACCGGGCCGCGGAGAGGCGGTTCGCGGTGGAAGTCGCGGGAGTGTTCCCCCTCAATGCTGTCGCTGACGCGCATCGGGCAAGCGAGAACGCACATCTGCGCGGCAAACTGCTGGTGAAGGTCGCCGATCTCGATGAGACAGACCCGGCGACGTTCTATGGTGGAGGGGCCACGGGGCGCACCGACTCCCCTGCCCTCAGCCCGAGCACGCCGTAAGAAAGTAGTCACTATGGCCCAGCCCACGACTCCCGCTCACGACCGGGGGACGGCGACAATCGCGCACACTGCGCCGATGAGCTGGGCCATCATGCAGCTTGCCCACGCACAACGCAGCTACGCCGCCGAACGCCTCGCCGCACTGGGTTTGTTCCCCGGACAGGAGCTCATCCTTGATCAGCTCTGGCGGTCCGATGACGGCTGTTCGCAAAAACAGCTCGGCGAGCTGCTTCGTCTCGACCACTCCACAATCGCCAAATCGGTGCAGCGGCTCGAGCGGAACAACCTTGTGCACCGCGAGCGATCACCCCAGGACGGGCGGGTGACGATCGTGCGCGTCACTGACGCCGGACGCGCACTCGAATCCCCCGTGCGCTCCGTCTGGACCGACATGGAGTCACGCTGGCAGCAGCGCCTCGGCGACGCGGATGGCGCCACCGTCGCCGCGACACTGAGCGCCCTCGCTGCGGGCCCTTCTTCCGACTGAACCACCGTCGTCCGGCCGAGCCGCTACAGCTGCGCGAGCGCCTGCTCGACGTCGGCGAGCAGATCGGCGACGTCTTCGATGCCGACGGAGAGCCGCACGATGTTCGGTGCCACCTCGAGCTCCGTGCCGCGCACGGAGGCGTGCGTCATCTCGCTCGGGTAGTTCACCAACGACTCCACCCCGCCGAGCGACTCCGCCAGCTGGAAGAGCCGCATCGACTCAGCGAAGCGCCTGGCCGCCGGTTCTCCCCCACGCAGCGCGAGCGAGATCATGCCGCCGAAGCCCGACATCTGCCTGACCGCGAGCTCGTGCCCCGGGTGTGACTCCAGCCCCGGGTAGTAGACGCGCTCGACCGCGGCGTGCTCCTGGAGGTACGAGGCGATCGCGTACGCGTTGGCGCTGTGCCGCTGCATCCGCACGTCGAGGGTCTTGATGCCGCGCGCGGTGAGGAATGCGTCCATCGGGGCGGAGACCGCGCCGGCCGCAAACTGGATGAAGCGGATCTTCTCGTGCAGATCGTCGTCGTTCAGCACAACGGCCCCGCCGATCACATCGGAGTGCCCGCCCAGGTACTTCGTCGTCGAGTGCACGACGACGTCGGCGCCGAGCGCGAGCGGCTGCTGCAGCGCGGGCGAGGCGAAGGTGTTGTCGACAACCACGAGCACGCCGTACCGGTGACCGAGCTCGGCGAGCGCGGCGATGTCGCTGACCGCCATCAGCGGGTTGCTCGGTGTCTCCACCCAGAGGATCTTGGTTGCGGGCTCGATGGCAGCCTCGACCGCGGCCAGATCCGTGAGGTCAACCGGGGTGTTCCGGATGCCCCACGCGCCGTGGATCCGGTTGATCAGCCGGTAGGTGCCGCCGTAGGCGTCGTTGCCGAGCACGACGTGATCGCCGGGCGCGAGCACGGCGCGCAGCAGGGCGTCTTCGGCGGCGAGGCCGGAGGCGAAGGAGAGCCCGTGGGTCGCGCCCTCGAGCGCGGCCAGCTGGGACTCGAGCGCTGTGCGCGTCGGGTTGCCGCCACGGGAGTACTCGTAGCCGCCGCGGAGGCCACCGATGCCGTCTTGCACGAAGGTGGAGCTCTGGTAGATCGGCGGGATCACGGCGCCCGTCGTGGGGTCGAAGTGCTGGCCGGCGTGGATCGCCCGGGTGGCGAATGCGTCGGAGTCTGAACTGGTCATGAGTCGGTTCTTTCGTGTGAGATATGAAGCAGAGAGGTTTCGACAAGCTCAACCAGCGGAGTCCCGTTGAGTGAGCGCGGCCTGTCCTGAGCCTGTCGAAGGGTCGACATCACTGGCTGAGGTAGCGGAGCAGGTCGTGGCGGGTGATGACGCCGAGCGGCTTGCCGCCGTCGGTCACGAGCAGCGCGGTCGCGGTGCCGAACGCGGCTCTGGCGTTCGCGACCGGCTCGTTCACGCCGATCAGCGGCAGCGCCGCCCCGGTGAACTGGCCGACCAGCGCACTCAGCGGCGCCTCGCCAGAGAACACCTGGTCGAGCAGCTGCCCCTCCTCGATCGCGCCGACCACCTCCCCCATCACGACCGGCGGCTTCGCGCTCAGCACGAGCAGTTGCGAGACTCCGGCCGCGGTCATCGCGTCGATCGCCTCGCGCACCGTGTCGGTCGGGTGCACATAGAGCAGAGCGGGCGTGCGGTCCGCCTTGGATGCCAGCAGCTCCGCGACCGTGTGCCCACTCGGGGCGTTGCTGAAGCCGTAGCTGCGCAGCCACTTGTCGTTGAAGATCTTGCCGAGGTAGCCGCGACCGCCGTCGGGCAGAAGCACGACGACGACGGCATCCGGCCCCAAGTCGGCCGCGGCTCGCAGCGCGGCGACGACCGCCATGCCGCTGGAACCGCCGACGAGGATCCCCTCCTCGCGGGCGAGCCTCCTGGTCATGGCGAAGGCGTCGGCGTCGCTGACGGCGAGCACCTCGTGTGGGACGGCCGGGTCGTAGGCGCTCGGCCAGAAGTCCTCGCCGACACCCTCGACGAGGTAGGGCCGGCCGGTGCCGCCGGAGTAGACGGAGCCCTCCGGGTCGGCGCCGATGATGCGCACCGTGTCGCCGGAGACCTCGCGCAGGTAGCGTCCGGTGCCGGTGATGGTTCCGCCGGTGCCGACGCCGGCGACGAAGTGCGTCACCGTGCCGTCG
>CAZZNX010000002.1:0-240 GCA_964655795.1 uncultured Leifsonia sp.
TCTCTCGGCCATTGTTGACCGCTGGTTCGCCGAAAACACCTTCAGTTCCACCGAGTACGACGACCTGCAACGCCTCCTGGCGCTCAAACAACAGCAGGGGGTGCGCATCAGCCTCGGCCTGCCGACTCTTAACGAGGAGCAGACCATCGGCGAGATTATCGGCCAGGTGCAGGAGCACCTGATAGAAAAAACGCCGCTGCTCGACGAGGTCGTGCTGATTGACAGCGGCTCGCAGGATCG
>CAZZNX010000002.1:250-15974 GCA_964655795.1 uncultured Leifsonia sp.
CACCCGCGAGATCGCCGCCGCCCACGGCATCCCGGTCTACATCCATCAAGAGATCCTGCCGCAGTACGGGGCCTTCTACGGCAAGGGCGAGGCCCTGTGGAAGAGCCTCTACGTGCTCACCGGCGATATTATCGCCTGGTGCGACACGGATATCAAAAACTTCCACCCGCGCTTCGTTTATGGCGTGATCGGCCCCCTGCTGCGCGAGCGCCGGCTGGTCTACTCCAAGGGCTTCTACCGGCGGCCCATCCAGTTCGGCGAAAAGGTGCAGGCCAGCGGCGGCGGTCGCGTCACCGAGTTGACCGCCCGGCCCCTGCTCAACCTGTTCTACCCTGAACTGTCGGGTATGCTCCAACCCCTCTCCGGCGAATATGCCGGGCGGCGCTTCGCCCTCGAGGCCGTGCCCTTCTTCACCGGCTATGGCGTGGAGACCGGCCTGCTGATCGACTTGCTGGAGCGTCACGGGCTGAGCTCCCTGGCCCAGGTTGATCTGCTGGAGCGCATCCACCGCAACCAGGAACTCATCCCCCTCTCCAAGATGGCCTTCGCCATCACCCAGGTGGTCATCCAGCGCCTGGAACAGCGGCAGCGGGCCAGCCTGGCCCGCGCCCTCGCGCTCAAGCCGACGTTGCTGATCGCCGACGAGCCGACATCCGCCCTCGACGTCTCCGTGCAGGCGCGGGTGCTCGAGCTCTTCGCCGAGCTGCAGCGCGAGTTCGGTTTCGCGGCGCTCTTCATCAGCCACGACCTTGCGGTGGTCGACATCGTCGCCGACCGCATCGCGGTGCTCTACAAGGGCAAACTCGTCGAGGAGGGGACGGGGCTCGAGGTGCTCGGCGCCCCGCAGCATCCGTACACCCAGCGGCTGCTCGCCTCGCTGCCCGTTCCCAACCCGGAGGAGCAGGCCGCACGACGCACAGCGCTCGCACGCCTGATTGCGGCAGACTAGGAGTCATGTCAGGCACTGCTGCTCACGGATTTCCGATCTCGACGAGCGACCTCACCATCGAATACCCGCCGCATGGCCCCAGCCCGGCCCACGTCGCCGTGCACGGGCTCAACCTGCGAGTCGCCCGGGGGGAGGTGCTCGGCCTGCTCGGCGAGAGCGGGTCGGGCAAGAGCACCATTGCCCGCGTGTTGTCTGCGGCATTCGTCGAACCGACGTCGGAGCTGAGCCCGGTCATCACCGGCGGTGATGCGATGATCTTCGGCGTTCCGCTGCGCGGCCTCAGCCGGCGGAAGGCGTCCAAGTTGAGCTTCAACGTCGGCTTCCTGGCCCAGGATGCCGGCTCGACGCTGGAGTCGACGTCGACCGTCGCCGAGATCGTCGCCGAACCGATCCTGCTGCGCGACAAGCACTTCGATCGGCGCGAACTCGAGGGCATCGTCGTGACGATGATCGACGCGGTACGGCTCCCGCTCAGCATCCTCAGCCGCTATCCCTACGAGCTCAGCAGCGGCCAGCGGCAGCGCGTGGCCCTCGCCCGCGCCCTCGTGCTCGAACCGACGCTGCTCATCGCCGACGAACCGACTGCGGGCGTCGACGTGACCGTGCGGGGCGCCATCAGCGAACTCTTCGCCGAACTGCAGCGGGAGCGCGCATTCTCCGCACTCGTCATCAGCCACGACATCACCGTGCTGCGGGCCGTCGCCGACCGCATCGCCGTGCTCCAGCAGGGCGTGCTCGTCGGGCTCGGCACGATCGATGAGGTGTTCGCCGACCCCAGCCACCCCTACGTCGCGCAGCTCGCGGAGAGTTTCTCCGATGGCCAGTAGAGCGGAGACCGTCGAATTCATCGAGGACCAGCTGTCCGGACTCCTCGTCCGCACAGCGAAGATGTTCGGCGAATACGGAATCTACTGCGACGAGAAGGTCGTCGGGCTGATCTGCGACGACGCTCTCTTCATCAAGCCATCGGATGCCGACGCCGCCCTGTTCGCCCGCACGGAGCCTGCACCGCCATACCCGGGAGCCAAGCTCTACCACCGCGTGCCGGGGGATGCGCTGGAGGACCGGGAATGGCTGATGGAGGCCGTGCAGGCCACGGCCGACGCCCTGCCAGCGCCGAAACCGAAGAAGCCGCGCCGGTGAGCGCCGGAGCCCCCAGACACCAGGCCGTGCTCGCGGAGGCGCCGACGGCGCTGCCGCTCGGTGAACGCCCGACTCCGGGACCCATCGCCGTCCTCCCGGAACCGCGGGACGTGTTCGTCGCCGCCGTCGAGGCGGGCGGGGGAACGGTCGCGCCGCTCTCCGCCGAGACGCGCGGCGTCGTCTGGCTCGACTACCAGCGGGCGGCGGAGCTCTCCGAGGTGCTCGCGGCCAACCCACAGATCGAGTGGGTGCAGTTGCCGTGGGCCGGCGTCGACGCCTTCGCCGAGCTGATGCGGGGCACAGCCGGCGGCGGGCCGCTGTGGACCAGCGCGAAGGGTGCATTCGCCCAGCCGGTCGCCGAACACGCGCTCGCCCTCAGCCTCGCGCTGCTGCGCTTCCTGCCCCGGCGCATTCGCGCACAGTCGTGGAACTCCGCACCGGACGGCGTCTCGCTGTACGGCCTGCGCGTCGTCATCGTCGGTGCCGGTGGCATCGCGCTCGAGCTTGTGCGCCTCCTTGCGGCATTCCGTGCCGACGTCACAGTCGTGCGACGGAGCGACATCCCGGTTCCGGGAGCCGCCCGCACGGTGACCACTGAGCGGCTGCACGACGTGCTGCCGGAGGCCGATCTGGTGATTGTCGCCGCGGCGCTCACGGACGGCACCAGGGACCTCTTCTCCGCCACCGAGTTCCAACTCATGCCGTCAACGGCATACCTCGTGAACGTGGCGCGTGGCGGTCTCGTCAACACCGATGATCTGGTGCGGGCACTCCACAGCGGCACCATTGCGGGGGCGGCCGTCGACGTCACGGTTCCGGAACCATTGCCGGACGGGCATCCACTGTGGGCGGCCCCGAACGTGATCATCACGCCCCACATGGCCGACACGCCGACCATGACGGCGCCGCTGCTCGCCGAGAGGATCAGCGTCAACACCCGTGCATTTCTGGGCGATGCCCGCTTCGTCGGTGTCGTCGACCCCGCCCGCGGCTACTGAGAGCGGGGTCGATCGTCGCAAATCCGACGCGCCCGGGTGCAGCGAATTTGGTAGATCTGAAACCTTTGCTAAAGTAGCAACGCAGCGATGAACACCGCAGCATGTGAAACACAGTAATCCTCGATAGCTCAATTGGCAGAGCAGCCGGCTGTTAACCGGCAGGTTGTTGGTTCGAGTCCAACTCGGGGAGCGAAAGGCCACCAAGGGCTCCACCCCTGGTGGCCTTTTTTGTGCCCGGTGCCCGTGTGACCACGTCGCTCCGATCGCGTTCTGCGCCACCTGCCGCGCTGTGCGCCACACGTTTCTGGCGCGAACCGCGGTATCTGGCGCAGACCGCATCCGCACGAGGCACCCGGATACCGGGGGGATCCGGGCATGGTTTCCCTGGCTGTCCGGACCGGGGCGGCCGTCTGCGCGGAGCCGCTCAGGGCTTCGGTCGCTGGCGCTCCCTCAGCCGCCGTGAGAGGGGCGCTCCGTGCGCTGCGCACGCCAGCACCACACGCTGGCTCGAGGGAGCAGCCGAGGAACGAGGCCGCACCCGAAGCCACGTTCGCCGCACGAGCCACCCGGTCGCGACTGATCGCGCACAGTGCGGGCGCCAGCGGCGCCCGGGTCGGGGCGATCTGCCAAGCTGTACCCCATGCCCAGTTCCGTGCAACTCATTCGGTCGTCGGCGCTGTCCGACGTCGCCCAGTACGCCTACGCGGCGACAGCGCCGCGGAACGCCAGACTGATCTTCCTCGCCGGGGCCTGCCCGCTGGACGAGCACGGCAACACCGTCGCACCGGGCGACTACGCCGCGCAGGCCGCCGCGTGCATCTCCACCATGGAACAGGCGCTGGCCGAGGCCGGGGTGCGCATCACCGACGTCATCAGCACGCGCGTTCTCGTCGCGTCATCCAGCCGGGATGACTTGCGTGCGGCATGGGAAGTCGTCCGCAACGCATTCGGGGCCCACGACGTTCCGAGCACGCTGTTCGGCGTCACCGTGCTCGGGTATGACGAGCAGCTGGTCGAGATCGAGGCGATCGCGGCGGTCGTCGACTAGGCGGTCGACTAGGCGTCGGTAGAGACGAGCAGCTGCTTGATGTGGCCGGCGAGTTCGTCGCCAACGCTGACGCTCTCCGGATCGTAGAGCCACTGCAACTGCAGTCCGTCCCAGAGGGCGGCCAGCCAGATCGCCTCGAACTCCGGGTCGATGTCCGCGGGCAGATCGCCGACCGCGGAGGCGCGGGCGAACATCTCGGTAAAGGTGCCGATGACGTTTTCGAAACGCTTCTCGAAATAGGCATGCGCGGGGTGGGAGGGCGCCGCGGCCTCAGCGGAGAGCACCGCGTAGAGCTCGATGAGGCCGGGCGTGCGTGCTGTGTCGTGTCTGGCTCCCTCTGGGAGGCTCAGCAATGTATCCAGCGGAGTCGAGGCGCTGTCTTCGCGAACAGTGCGTTCCTCGATCGACGCGTCGCGGTGGGCGACGACGGCCGCGAGCAGGTCTTCCTTTGTCGAGAAGTGGTGCAGGAGTGTCGACTTGCCGATGCCGACGGAGGCGGCGATCTCGCGGAGGCTCGTCGCGTGGAATCCGCGGCTCGCAAACAGCGTCGAGGCCTCTGCGACAATGCGTGCGCGACGCTCGCGCCCCGGCGCGTAGCCGAGATCGAGCACCCATGGCTGTTCGAAGTCGATGTCGGTGAAGGCTCTCTGCGCGTGCGGGGAGCGCGGGGCCTCTCGGCCGAGCAGCCGGGCAACGTGTGTCTCGAGCAACGCCGGCACATCGCAGCGCTCGGGGAGATACAGGGAAATGAGCTGTAGGCCGTCCCAAGCCGCGGTGAGACGCACCGACTCACTGACGGCGTTGATGTCGCGGGGGAGTGTGCCGTTCTCAATGGTGCGCTCGAACATCTCGGCGGTCAGCGTGCGCAATACTGCGTGACGTGCCCGGAAGCGGTCGTGCGCCGGATGCGCGTCGCTGGTGGCCTCCCCGGCCAGCGTCGTGAACAGCGGGATGTACCCGGGGATCGAGGCGTTCAGCCGTGCCAGGGCACCGATCAGATCGAGATCGAAGCCCAGTTCACCGATGAGGTTCCTGCTCTGCTCCGACAGATCTTCGACGACCGCCGCGAGGATCTCGTCCTTGGAGGCGAAGTGGCGCAGCACGCCGGGGTGCGAGAGTCCGGCCCTCGCTGCGATGTCGCGGACGGAGACGGCACCGAAGCCGCGCTCGATGTAGAGCTCCTTCGCCGCGTCAAGGATCGTGGCTCGGGTGCGGGCGGCAGCGAGAGTGCGGGCGGATGCCGGAGCCCCCGAGAGCGCGACGGATGGAACCCCCGCGGCGATTGCGTCGTTCATCCGCCCCCCTCAACAGTGCTGAACCCATCTTGCCACATGCCAGTTACCAGCCGGACGATATTCAGTTACCACACGGTCTAGTTTCATGTATGCTCGTCCGCGGGCCGATGGAGGCTCGCGTTCAGTGAAAGGAACACCATGACAGAGTCGTCGGTGGCCGCGGAAGCGACCAGTACGGGCAGTGGAAACGCTGCAGAGGTCCCCGGAACACAGAAGGCACGCGCACCGCGCGGCTACATTCTGGGCCTCGCATCCGCCAACTTCGGCGTGTATCTGGCCCTGTTGACGCCCGTCATGGTGTCGCTGGCCTTCAAGGTGCAGCACATCACCTCCACTCCGGAGGAGGCAACCGCCGCACTCGGTCTGATCATGGGTGTCGGCGCGCTCTTCGCGCTGCTCTGCAACCCACTTGTCGGCCGTCTCTCCGACCGCACCGTCTCCCGCTTCGGCATGCGCCGCCCCTGGATGCTCGGTGGCGCCATCGTCGCTCTCGCCGCCTTCGCACTGATCGGCGCGGCGACCACCACCTGGATGGTGCTGCTCGGCTGGTGCATCGTGCAGGCATCGTTGAACGGCCTGCTCGCGGCATCCACCGCCACCGTTCCCGACCAGGTTCCGGTCACTGCTCGTGGCAAGGTCTCGGGCATCATCGGCCTCACCACGCCTCTCGGCATCCTCGGTGGCAGCTTCCTCGTGAACTTCCTCGCCGATGACTTCGCCCGTTTTGTCGTTCCCGGCATCATCGCGCTCGTGCTCGTCAGCGCCTTCGTCTTCACGCTCAAGGACCGCGTTCTCACCGAGAAGCCGGCCGAGCGCTACGGCGTCAAGGAGTTCTTCGGTTCCTTCGTCTTCAACCCGGTCAAGCACAAGGACTTCGGCTGGACCTGGCTCACCAAGTTCCTCGTTATGTTCGGCTACGCCGGCATCGCGACCTTCCTGCCGTTCTACCTCACTCAGCAGTTCAAGCTGGGCGAGCAGGAGGCCATCGGCATCATCCTCATGTCCAACATGGCCTCGATGCTCGCCATGGCGATCTCCGGCCCGATCGGTGGCATCCTCTCCGACAAGTTCGGCAAGCGTCGCCCCTTCGTCGCCGTCGCCGGCGGCATCATGGCGATCGGCCTGGTCGTGCTCGCGTTCGCCCCGAGCATCGAGATGGTCATCGTCGCCCAGACGATCATCGGCTTCGGCGCCGGTTCCTTCATGTCGGTTGACACCGCGCTGGCCACACAGGTGCTGCCGAACCAGAGCGACACCGCGAAGGACCTCGGCGTTCTGAACATGGCCAACGCCCTGCCGCAGTCGATCGCACCCGCGATCGCCCCCGCCATCATCGCCTTCGGCGCCACGACGGCACTCGGCGGCTACACCACCTTTTACCTCTTTGGCGCTGTCGTCGCACTGGCCGGCGCCATCCTCGTTTACCGCATCAAGGGAGTGAAGTAACGCCATGACCGACACCATCAATTCCGCTACGGATGCCGCGGCATCCGCCCCCGTCGACCCGACGTACCGCGACGCATCGCTGCCGACCGATGAGCGCGTCGAGAACCTGCTCGCCCAGATGACGCTCGAGGAGAAGGCCGGACTCTTCTTCCAGACCATGATCACGATGACGCAGGACGGCGAGCTCTCGCAGGGCGACCCGACCTTCGGCCTGCCGGCCAACGACGTGTTCGTGATCGACAAGGGCATGAACCACTTCAACGTGATGGGTTCCGCCCCGACCCCCGAGCTCATGGCGACGTGGCACAACAAGCTCCAGGAGCTCGCCGCCGGCACCCGCCTCGGCATCCCCGTGACGATCTCGACCGACCCCCGTCACTCCTTCAGCGACAACCCGCTCGCCGGCATGATGGCCGGACCGTTCTCCTCCTGGCCCGAGTCGATCGGCCTCGCCGCCATCCGCGATGAGGACGTCGTCGAGCAGTTCGGCGACATCGCGCGTCAGGAGTACCTGGCCGTCGGCATCCGCCTCGCCCTGCACCCGCAGATCGACCTCGCCACCGAGCCGCGCTGGGGCCGCCAGGTCGCCACCTTCGGTGAGGACCCGGAGCTGACCGGTGCCCTCGGCGCCGCGTACATCCGCGGATTCCAGGGCGAGAAGCTCGGCAGCGAGTCCGTCTCGACCATGACGAAGCACTTCCCGGGTGGCGGCCCGCAGATGAACGGCGAGGACGCACACTTCGCATACGGCCGCGAGCAGGTCTACCCCGGTGACCAGTTCGAGCTGCACCTGAAGCCCTTCGAGGCTGCCTTCGAGGCCGGCACCAGCCAGATCATGCCCTACTACGGCATGCCGGTCGGCACCGAACACGAAGAGGTCGGCTTCGGCTTCAACAAGAGCGTCATCACCGGCCTGCTGCGCGAGCGCTTCGGGTTCGACGGCATCGTCTGCACCGACTGGGGCCTGATCTCCGACTCCGAGATCATGGGCCAGCCGTTCCCTGCCCGGGCATGGGGCGTTGAGGACCTGACCCCGCGCGAGCGCATGATCAAGATCATCGAGGCCGGCGTCGACCAGTTCGGCGGCGAGGCCATCCCCGAGATGCTGATCGAGCTCGTGCAGAGCGGCGACGTCAGCGAGGCACGCCTCGACGAGTCCGCCCGTCGCCTGCTGCGTGAGAAGTTCGTGCTCGGCCTCTTCGACGCCCCGCTCGTCGACGTGGAGAAGGCCGGCCGCGTCGTCGGCTCCGCCGAGTTCCGCGCAGCCGGCGAGGCCGCCCAGCGCGCCTCCATCACCGTGCTCACGAACACGGCCTCGGATGCCGGCACCCCGGCGCTTCCGCTGGCCACCGGTCTGAAGCTCTACGTCGAGGGCATCGACGCCGAGGTGGCCGCAGAGTACGGCACCGTGGTCGCGACCCCGGCAGAGGCCGACGTCGCCGTCGTCCGCGTGCAGGCGCCGTTCGATGTGCGTGAGACGTTCTTCGAGAACTTCTTCCACCAGGGCTCGCTCGACTTCACCGAGGAGGCGATCGCCCACATCCGTGAGATCGCAGCCGCCGTGCCGACCGTGCTCGACGTGCACCTGGACCGCCCCGCGATCCTCACGCCGATCATCGACGCGCCCGTCGCCGTCGTCGCCAACTACGGCGCGAACGCCCGTGCGCTCTTCGACGTGCTCACCGGTGCAGCAGAGGCGAAGGGCAAGCTGCCATTCGACCTGCCGTCGAGCATGGCCGCCGTCGAGGCGAGCCGTGAGGACGTTCCGTTCGACACCAAGGACCCGCTGTTCCGCTTCGGGCACGGCCTCACGGTCTGAGCCGAGACACCGGGCTCGCTGCGCTGGCAACAGCGCTGAGCTAACACAACGACCTCCCCCCGCGCAATGGGATTGTGCGGGGGGAGGTCGTTGCTTATGGTGCAGGCATACCCTGAGGGAGAAATCCTCAGGGCCGAGCGGATCCCTAGTCGCTACCCGAAGAAGTGACGGCAGAGAGCGCTCGCAATCAGGTGGCCCTCCGCCCGAGAACCCCCCATTGCTGGCGGTGGGCCACCGCCAAAGCGTGGACCGACGGGCATAGCCTCACACTTCCTAGCGGGGGACGGTGGGAAGCCGCTATGCCCGTCCCTTGCTGCTGGGGCTGGGGCGGGGGCGTACGCCCGGGGGAGTACGTCGGGCACTCCCGGGGGCGGATGCCGCTCGCAGGCTGTCTCGCTACGATCGGTTCATGACGCGCTCAGCCGGCCCCGAACAGTGGGGCGCCCCGTGGGGTTCCGGCCCGTGGCGGTGGGGTCGTGCCGAGTCCGGCCCACCCCGTGGCGCCCGGTGGTTCCCGGTCATGCTGTCGCTGCTGGTGCAGCTCGTGGTCGTCGTCGTGCTGCTTGCCCGCGGCGATTCCGGGGGAGTGTCGGCATCCGACGCGGCGCTCGCCACCCCGGCGTTCACGGCCCCCGTGCTGGCCGCCGCCATGCTCGGCTCCTTCCTGCTGCTCGGGCTGCGCCGCTGGCCGGGTCCGAGTGTCGTCGCCGTCGCCCTGTGCACCTTTCCGGCGATCTTCCTGACCACGATCCCCGTGCCCATCGCCATTCCGCTGGCCTTCGCCGTGATCGGCGCGACCGTGCGCGGCGCGCGGGCCTGGGTGTGGGGCACCGTCGGCGCCGGCCTGCTGCTCACCGTCGCGCTCGCCTTCACGGTCGCCGAGCGCCCGAGCGACATCGTGCGGCCGCTCGTGGTGATGCTCGTGCTCAGCCTGCTCGTCGGGCTGGGAGAGGCGGCCCGCAACCGCCGCGACCGCTTCGCCGAGTACCGCGCGGCCGCCGTGCGCCGGCGGCAGAGCGAGGCAGAGAAGGAGCGGGTGCGCATCGCCAGGGAGCTGCACGACGTGCTCGCCCACTCGCTCTCGTCGATCAACGTGCAGGCGAGTGTCGGCCTGCACCTCATCGAGGAGCAGCCGGAGAAGGCTGCGGAGGCGCTGGCGAACATCAAGGCGACGAGCAAGTCCGCCCTCGAGGAGGTGCGCGGCGTGCTCGGCTTCCTGCGCTCCAGCGTCGACGGGGTCGACGAGGCCGCTCCACGCATGCCGCAGCCAGAACTCGCCCGCCTGCCTGCGCTCGTGGAATCCGTCTCGGCGCTCGGGGTCAACGTCACGCTCTCCGGGCAGCCCCCGCTCGGCCTGGCCCAGCTCGCCGAGCTGACGATCTACCGGGTCGTGCAGGAGGCGTTGACCAACATCACCAGGCACTCCACCGCGAAGAACGCGACCGTGGCATTCGCGGAGGACGGGGGCGGCACCCTCGTCACCGTGACCGACGACGGCACGCACCCGCCCGGCGCCGAGCTCGTCGAGGGGCGCGGGCTGCTCGGCATGCAGGAGCGTGCGGTGCTGCTCGGCGGCACGCTGGAGTCTGGATGGCTGCCGGAGGGCGGTTTCCGGGTCGCACTCCGGTTGCCCCGGGGCGGGGAGCTCTCGTGATCAGCGTGTACCTGGCCGATGACCAGGCGCTCGTGCGCGGCGGGTTCAGGGCGCTGCTCGAGTCGGAGGCCGACCTCAGCGTCGTCGGCGAGGCCGGTACGGGGCGCGCCGTGCTCGAGGGGGTGCGCGCCACCCGACCCGATGTCGTGCTGATGGACATCCGGATGCCGGACGGCGACGGCCTGTGGGCCACGGCGGCGATCACCGCGGACCCGACCCTCGCGCACACGCACGTCGTGATGGTGACGACCTTCGAGCTCGACGACTATGTCGCCGAGGCGATCCGTGCCGGTGCGAGCGGCTTCCTCGTCAAGGACACCGAGCCGGTCGAGCTGATCCGTGCCGTGCGGGTCGCGGCCGCCGGGGACGCGCTGCTCTCGCCCGGTGTGACACGGCGCCTGCTCGCGCGCATGGCGGCCGGCCTGAAAGACGCGCCGAACGCGGAGCAGCTCTCGGTTCTCACCGAGCGGGAGCGCGAGGTGCTCACGCTCGTCGGACGCGGGCTCAGCAACGATGAGATCGCCGAGGCGCTCGTGCTCAGCCCGCTGACGGCGAAGACCCACGTGTCGCGGGTGATGGGCAAGCTCGGCGCGCGCGACCGGGTCCACCTCGTCGTGACGGCCTACGAGACCGGCCTGGTGCGCGCGGGCTGGAACTGAGCCGGCTGGAACTGAGCCGGCTGGCGTTGAGCCGGCCGGAGCTGGGCCGACCGGAACTGGGCGGGGCCGGCGTACTCCCGGGGGAGCAGCCGAAGTGTCTGCCGTGGGCGGATTCGCTCGCTGCGGCATCCGGCGAAGCCGATCGCACACCCCGTCGATTGGATCCCACCATGTTCGCATCACTCCTCGCCGCACCGGCCGTCACCGGGGCCGTCACAGCGGTCGCCGCCCACCCCTACGGCTGGGTCGGACCGAGCTGGCTCTTCATCTTCATCCCGATCTTCTGGATCACCCTCCTCGTGCTGTTCTTCGTCTTCATGGGCCGCCGTTGGCGCGGTGCCTCCCGCGGGTACGGCCCGCACGGCTGGGCGCCGACCGTCTCGGCCGAGCAGACACTCTCCGAGCGCTATGCCCGCGGCGACATCGACGAGACCGAGTACCGGGCGCGCCTGGAGGTGCTGCGGGCGAACCGTCCGGAGCGCTAACGAGGGCCTCCGGGGCAGGAGGAAAACGGGCGGATGCTGCTTCTGCGGCATCCGCTCGCTAAAATCGAACGCGGGCTGCACTCGGTGTGGCCCGTTTCGAGTGGAGGCAAGACATGGCCGAATGGCTGCAGAGCGACGCGTCGTCGTCGGTGCTGTTGATCGTGGCGGCGGTGCTTGTGCTCGCTCTGGCAGTGACGGTGGTGCTCTGGCTCCGGGCCGCCAGGCGGCTGCGCCGGAGCGATCGGGACTGGACGAGCGCCGAGCGCACCCGCATCGACCTCGAACTCTCGCTCGCCGAGCAGACCGGCCGCCTCGGCATCGTGCGCGAGCTGCAGGATGTCGCCGTGCTCAACGTCTCCCGCCTGATCACCCATGCCAGGTACACGGCGGAGAGCGACCCGAGTTCGGCCGCCCGCGTCGTCGGGGCGATCGTCGAGTCCGGCCGTGAGGCCGTCGGCGACATGCGCCGCGTGCTCACCGTGGCGCGCGAGGGCGAATCGGTCTCCTCGCGCCAGCCCGGGCTGCAGTCGGCCCGTGACCTCTTCCGCGTGATGCGGGATGCCGGCCTCACCATCGTCTTCGACGAATCGGGCGAGCGCTACGAACTCAAGCCGGGCGCCGAGCTCGCGATCTTCCGCATCCTGCAGGGAGCGCTGGCCAACGCGCTCAAGCACGGCGGAACTGGCACGGAGGCCAAGGTCTCCTTCAGCTGGACTCGGGACGGTCTGCAACTGCTCGTCGACGACGACGGCATCCGGGCACAGGCCCGCCGCGCCGGGCTGGATGCCGACGCGATCAACCGCGACACGGCGTACACGATCGACGACGACCTGCACGCGCTCACCTCCAACTTCTCAGGCGCCGGTCTCACACAGATGAAGCAGCGTGCCGAGCTGTACGGCGGCGTGTTCCAGGCCCGCACCGTCCCCGGCGTCGGCTTCTCGGTGTCGGTCATCTTCCCCGCGCTGCGCTTCCACAATGGGGTGCACAGCGTCAATCTCGCGCGATGAGCCTCGCGGACGTCGACGAGCTCGATGAGCTCGCGGCCCGCAAGATCGTCGTCCGGGAGGCGTGGGCCGTCGGCGTCGCCACGGCCGCCTACGGCATCTCCTTCGGGGCACTCGCCGTCGCGGCGGGCCTCGACGTCTGGCAGGCCTGCTTCCTCAGCCTGGTGATGTTCACCGGCGGCTCGCAGTACGCCCTCGTGGGTGTGCTCGCGACCGGCGGGGTCGCCGCCGGCCCGACCGCGATCGCCGGCGCGGCACTCCTCGGCACCCGCAATGCGATCTACGGCATGCGGATGGCGCCGATCCTCGGCGGCGGCTGGTGGACCAAGCTCGCCGCGGCGTGGGGCACGATCGATGAGTCCACGGCCGTCGCCCTCGCCCAGCCGCGCCCGCACCTGCGCCGTGTCGGCTTCTGGGTGACGGCCGTCGTGATCTTCATCGGCTGGAATCTCACGACCCTGCTCGGGGCGCTGATCGGCGATGCGCTGGGCGACCCGCGCATCTACGGACTGGATGCCGCAGCGGCCGCCGCGTTCCTCGGACTGCTCTGGCCGCGACTGAAGCGCCTGCAGGCGAGCGCCGTCGCCGTGGCCGCCGCGCTCGTCGCTGTGCTGCTCACGCCCGTGCTGATGCCCGGCCTGCCCGTGCTCGTCGCCGCGCTGGTCGCCGTCATCGTCGGCGCGTTCAACTGGCTGGGAACGGAGGAGCGCGCATGAGCATGTGGCAGATCGTGATTCTGGCGTCGATAGCGTGCGTTCTCCTGAAGCTCGCCGGCTACCTCGTGCCGCCGCGGGTGCTCGACAACCCGGCCGTGTCCCGCGTCGCCGAGCTACTCACCGTCGCGCTGCTCGCGGCACTCATCGGTGTGCAGACCTTCGCCCAAGGCCAGGACATCGTGATCGATGCCCGCGTGCCCGCCGTGATCGTGGCGGCAGGGCTCTTCGCGCTGCGCGTGCCGTTCATCGTCGTGGTGATCGTGGCCGCGCTGGTGGCGGCCGGCATCCGCGCCCTCAACTAGCGGCCCGGTCGCCCCGCAGGTTGCGCGGGCCGAAACCCTCCGGTGGTTGAGCTTGTCGAAACCCCGCACGCCTGAAACACCGCCGGTTGAGCTTGTCGAAACCCCGCACGCCGGCTGAGGGACGAAGTCCGGAAGCCCCGACACAGCATGAAACTCCGCTGGTTGAGCCTGTCGAAACCTAGTCCTCGAGGTTGTCGACGCCGGGCATCCAGGCATTGCCCGGAACGCCCCAGCCGCGCTTGCGGGTGATCTTCGCGATGATGCGCTGGTAGTCGTCCTCGACGCGGTCGACGTAGAGCAGGCCGTCCAGGTGGTCGTACTCGTGCTGGAAGATGCGGGCAAGCCACCCCTCAGCGACGATCTCGAACGGTTCGCCGTCGATGTCGGTCGCGCGCAGGATGACGCGGTCGGCCCGGCGCAGCGGGAACCGTTCGCCGGGGAACGACAGGCAGCCCTCCGACTCCTCGTCCTCGTCGGCGGGGCCGACATCCATGGGGCTCAGCCAGAGCTCGGGGTTGATGGCGACGCCGCGCCACTTCACGCCGTCATCGTCGACCCAGCCGAAGGTGAACAGGCGAAGGGCAACGCCGACCTGCGGGCCTGCGAGACCGACGCCGGGGGCGGCATCCATGGTCTCGAACATGTCGGAGACGAGCGTGCGCAGCTCGTCGTCGAATACGGTCACGGGGGCTGCGGGGGTGTGCAGCACGGGATCTCCGGAGATCCGGATGGGAAGAACGGCCATGTTCACAGAATATCGGGCCCGGTCACGTTAGTGTCGTGGGGTGCCCTTCGAATTCAACGACCTTGCCGAGGAACTGATTCCGCAGGACCCGCGAGTCGTTTTCGGAATCGTGCTCGCGCTCATCGGCGCGGTGTTCCTTTCCCTCGGCGCGCAGTTCCAACACCGTGGCGTCGTCAAGGTCGAACGCAATACCCAGTACGCCGGCTCCGGACTCAACGTGAAGCAGCTGATGCTGTTGCTCGCCCGGCCGTCGTGGGTCATCGGAACGCTCATGTTGGGCTTCGCCGTTGTGCTGCAGCTCGCCAGCCTCACCCAGGCCCCACTGATGGTCGTGCAGCCCCTCGGCGCCGTCGCCCTGGTGATCACGGCGATCGTCAACGCGCGCGTCAGCAAGGTCGCCCTCAACCGCAAGTCGATCATCGCGATCTGCATGTGTGTCGGCGGCGTCGGCCTGTTCGTCACGATCGCCGCTCTCACCGCGGTCGACAAGCCGGTGACAGATGCCGACCTCATCACGATCCTCGTGATCCTCGCGGTGGTGCTCGTCGCCTTCGTGATCGCGTTCATCACCTTGCGCAACAAGTTCAAGGCGCTCTTCTACATTCTCGGCGCCGGCGTTCTCTACGGTTTCGTCGCGACGCTCGCCAAGGTGATCATCAACCGTATTCAGCACCAGAACTTCGAGTGGCTCACCTTCCTCTGCCTCATCGCCCTGCTCGCCGCGGCCGGGCTCGGTGCGTACTTCGTGCAGAACGCGTACGCCTCCGGCCCGCCTGACCTCGTCATCGCCGGGCTCACCGTCGTCGACCCCTTGGTGGCCGTGGCCATCGGCATCTTCGTGCTCGACGAGGCGTCGCAGGCGCCGCTCTGGGCCGTCATCGGCTTCGTCGTCGCCGGTGTGATCGCGATTTGGGGTGTCTTCGCCCTCGCCAGGCACCACCCGCAGACGAAGGTCTGAGCGCCGGCTCAGATCCGACGCTCCGGCGAACATTTGACAGTGTCACAGCCAGCCCGGTTTAGACTGGGTTCATGCAGTTCCGCTTCGAGGCGGACTACTGACTTTTCGCCGGCGCACTCTTCCCGGCCCAGCACCGTGAGGGAATCTCCACTTGACTGAAACGCCAGGCTCGTCTTCCGCCGCACCCGCGGCCGGCACACGGTCCGCGCAGAAGCCATTGCGCGTGCTCATCGGCGCCGACACTTTTGCGCCCGACGTGAACGGTGCCGCTCGCTTCGCCGAGCGTCTCGCCGCCGGACTCGTTGCCCGCGGCCACGAGGTCCACATCATGGCTCCCGCCGCTTCCCGCAAGCACGGCAGCTGGATGGAGGAACACGAGGGCCAGAAGATGATGGCCCACCGCCTCAACAGCTGGCGGTGGTACCCGCACGACTGGCTGCGCTTCGCGCTGCCATGGCGGATCCGGCAGAACAGCGCGCGGGTGATCGACCTGGTGAAGC
>CAZZNX010000002.1:15985-16201 GCA_964655795.1 uncultured Leifsonia sp.
ACATCATCGTCGGCCGCGGCCTCTCGGTCGAGGCCGAGAAGCGCGGCATCCGCATCATCGGCACCAACCACTTCATGCCCGAGAACCTGCTCGAGTTCACGCTGTTGCCGAAGGCATGGCAGGAATGGGCCATCGGGCTCGCCTGGAAGGCCGCGCGCCGCACCTTCGGCCGTGCCGAAGCCGTGACGACACCGACCGCGAAGGCGGCGCAGTTCC
>CAZZNX010000002.1:16224-20653 GCA_964655795.1 uncultured Leifsonia sp.
TGCACGCGATCTCCTGCGGCATCGACGCCCACGAGTACACGCCGAACTTCGAGCCGCGCACCGGCAACACTGTGCTCTTCGTCGGTCGTGTGACCGGTGAGAAGCAGATCGACGTGCTGCTGAAGGCGATGACGCTGCTGCCGTCCGAGCTCGACACCAAGCTCCACATCGTCGGTGGGGGAGACCAGATGCGCAATCTGCAGCACCTGGCCGACTCCCTCGGCATCGGCGACCGGGTAGGCGGGCAGCAAACACATGCCGCGGCGGTGGATCGGCATCGGCGACCGGGTCACGTTCCGTGGCTACGTCACCGAGGCTGAGCTGCGCGCCGAGTACACGGCCGCCACCGTCTTTGCCATGCCGTCGATCGCCGAGCTGCAGAGCATCGCGACGATGGAGGCCATGGCATCCGGTCTGCCGATCGTCGCGGCGAATGCGATGGCGCTGCCGCACCTGGTCGGCGACGGCCAGAACGGCTTCCTGTTCGAGCCGAGCAACCCCACCGACCTCGCCGAGAAGCTGCGCACGGTGCTCGAGATGGCACCGGCCGAGCTCACGGCGATGAAGCAGGAGTCGCTCAACCGCATCGTCGCCCACGACATCCAACGCACGATCAGCACCTTTGAGAGCCTGTATCGTGGAGAAGCTGTGACCGACCTGGTCACGAACGCTGCACCGGCCGCATCCTCGGACTAGTTCCGAACGGATGCCGGCAGGCGCACGGGGCGGTAGCTCAGCTGGTTAGAGCATCGGACTCATAATCCGCCGGTCACGGGTTCAAGTCCCGTCCGCCCTACTCTTAATCCCTGATCAGGGGCTGTTTATCTTTATGCGTATGCATCGGAATTGCTGAAATATTCCTGATCTGGAATGCGCCGGTGGCCAGATACGGCGATCGGCAGGTGCGTTTCCTCGGACGACAGCATGGTCAGGGCGAAAGGTGACCCACTCGGGCAGGTCGGCCTGGGCACAGTCGACTACCAGGAGGCCGTAGAACTCAAGTTGAGTGGGGGCCAGCGGCACTTCCAGCAGCCGCCCGTGGCCGCCGATGTCGAACGAGGCGGTCACCGTTCTGAACGTCCCGCGCGGAGCTGATCTTTAGGGGGCGCTTCGACGCTCTGCGCCAAGTCTCCCCGCACGATGGACCCCGTGCCTCGCTGGGTGCGACGAAACTCCGAGCCCGAAGCTCGCCGGCGCGTTCAATCCAGTGGCGAGACGGGGCTCCGCAATGACATGGCGTCCGATAAGGCAGTTCGGACAAGGGCAAGACGCGCGTGGCGCACGCAGAGGCGAGTACTTCCCGCGTGCCCGCCCGCATGACCTCGGTCACGAAACCACGACGAGTCCGACGAGCCCGCGGTCCACGAGTCGCCGGACGTAGGCGTCGATGTCGGTTGCGGGGCCCTCCAGCCAGGTCCCGGTCGCGAGTAGCACGTGCCCGTCGGCAAGGAAGGGCGCCGGAAGGCGCAGATTGGAGCTGTGCACCCAGTTCGCGGCAACGGCGAGGGTGGCCGCAGTAGGTGGGGAAGAGTCGCTCACGAGTTGCAACCCGAGCTCGGAATCGCCCCAGCGGGGTTCGGAATGAGGGGAGCACCCTCCTGCCTGTCGGTATACATCGTGGTTAACGAAAGTGTTACCTCTGTACATGGCGGCTAGTCAGTTCACACCCGTGTCCTCTCTACCATCGACCATAAGCCATCACCGTCGCTGACTCAGGAGCACACAATGACCCTCATCGATTCCGCCCCGCCCACGCTCGCCGGGGGCCCTGGACTCCCGCAGGAGCGCCGTCTCGTGACGAGCATCCCCGGACCCCTGTCGCAGAAACTCATGGCACGCAAGATGGACGCGGTAGCCGCGGGCGTCGGAACGACTATCCCGGTATTCGTCGCAGCTGCAGGGGGCGGGGTGGTCGTCGATGTCGACGGTAACTCCCTGATCGACCTCGGCAGCGGCATCGCCGTGACCGGCGTCGGAAACTCCAACCCACGTGTGGTCGAGGCAGTCGCGGCTCAGCTGAACGCGTTCACCCACACCTGCTTTACCGTCGCCCCCTACGACTCATATGTGCAAGTCGCAGAGGCCTTGAACCGCCTCACCCCTGGCGCCCACGCCAAGCGGACGGCGCTGTTCAACTCCGGCGCAGAAGCCGTCGAGAACGCCGTCAAGATCGCCCGGCACCACACGGGCAGGCAGGCTGTCGTGGCCTTCGACCATGGGTATCACGGGCGCACCAATCTCACGATGGGCCTCACCGCAAAGAACCAGCCCTACAAGAACGGATTCGGACCCTTCGCCCCCGAGATCTATCGCGCACCGCTGTCGTACCCGTTCCGGGATGGCGGCTTGGATGGCGTCAGCGCGGCCAAGCGTGCCATCACTCAGATAGAAAAGCAGGTCGGCACTGAGAACCTCGCGGCGCTCATCATCGAACCGATCCCGGGCGAGGGCGGCTTCATCGTCCCGGCGCCCGACTTCTTGCCAACCCTGGCCCGCTGGGCCCACGCCAATGGCGTCGTCTTCATCGCTGACGAGGTACAGACCGGCTTCGGTCGCACGGGCCGCTGGTTCGCCAGTGAGCACGAGGGCATCGTGCCCGACCTCATCGTCACAGCCAAGGGCATCGCGGGCGGCTTCCCGCTCTCCGCGGTCACTGGGCGCGCCGAGATTATGGACTCCGCGCAGGTCGGCGGCCTCGGTGGCACCTACGGCGGCAACCCGCTCGCCTGCGTCGCCGCACTCGCCGCGATCGACGCGTACGAGCAGGACGGCCTGATCGAGCGTGCCACCGAGATCGGTGCCATACTCACGGGGCGGCTCAATGCCATCCGGCTGAACGACCCGCGCCTCGGCGACGTGCGCGGCCGCGGCGCCATGATTGCCGTCGAGTTCGTGGACCCGGCCACGCGGGAGCCGGATGCAGCGCTCACCAGCGGCGTTGCTGCCGCAGCCCACCGCGCCGGTGTCATCGTGCTCACGTGCGGCACTTATGGCAACGTCCTCCGCCTTCTTCCCCCGCTCACGATCAGCGACGAGTTGCTCATCGAGGGCATCTCCGTCATCGCGGACGCCCTGCGCTCCACCCAGAGCTTCGAGAGCGGGGCAACCGCATGAGCGCGCTGACGACCGGGACGCCGCACGCGACCCCTCTCGACGACGCCCGCTCTCAGCTCGCCGAGGCCATCGGCCTCCTCGGTTACGACGACGGCCTGCACCGCATGCTCGCGACCCCTCGGCGGGAACTGACCGTCGCCGTGCCTTTGCGGCTCGACAGCGGCGAGATCACCCTTTACACCGGCTTCCGTGTGCAGCACAACCTCTCGCGCGGCCCGGCCAAGGGGGGCCTACGGTACAGCCCCAGCGTCGACATCGACGAGGTGCGCGCCCTCGCCATGTGGATGACATGGAAGTGCGCCCTCCTCGACATGCCGTACGGCGGTGCGAAGGGCGGCGTCGCGGTTGACCCGCGGATACACTCGACGGCCGAGCTTGAGCGACTGACCCGCAGGTACACGAGCGAGATCCTGCCGATCATCGGCCCAGAGCGTGACATCCCGGCACCCGACATCGGCACCGACGAGCAGACAATGGCGTGGATCATGGACACTTTCTCGGTCAACTCCGGGTACACCGTGCCCGGGATCGTCACCGGCAAGCCCATCAGCCTCGGCGGGTCCCAGGGCCGGGCAAGTGCCACCTCGCGCGGTGTGACCCACATCGCCCTCGCTGCGCTGCGTCACGCGGGCGTCCGGGTCGAGGGTGCGACGGCCGCAGTGCAGGGCTTCGGCAAGGTCGGCCACGACGCCGCCCGCTTCCTTGACGAGGCTGGCGTGCGCGTCGTCGCAATCAGCGACCAGTACGGAGCCGTGTACAACAGCGTCGGGATCGATGTCGAGGCCCTCGGCGCGTATACGACAGCCACCGGCAGCGTTGTTGGCTTCGGCGGCGCTGAGCCGCTGGACGGCGACGCGCTCCTCGAACTCGAACTCGACCTGCTCGTCCCCGCCGCCGTCGAAGGTGTGCTGCACGAGGGCAACGCCGGGCGCGTGCGTGCGAAGGTCATCGTCGAGGGCGCGAACGGGCCGACATCGCCGGCCGCCGATCGCATCCTCGAGGAGGCCGGCGTCATAGTCGTCCCCGACATCCTCGCCAACGCCGGCGGCGTCATCGTGTCGTATTTCGAATGGGTGCAGGCCAACCAGGCCTACTGGTGGCGTGCCGACGAGGTCGAGGCGCGGCTCAAGGAGCGGATGCTCGGTGCGTGGGCGCACGTGAGCGGCTATGCCGAGTCGCGGGCCCTCTCGCTGCGGACGGCGGCGACGATGCTCGCCGTAGAACGTGTCGCCCAGGCTCACCGCACGCGGGGACTCTACCCGTGACCAACACGACAGGACGGATTTCCGCGAGCAGAATCGAGACCGCGCTCCTC
>CAZZNX010000002.1:20686-20894 GCA_964655795.1 uncultured Leifsonia sp.
GCGCTCGACGTCGCGGTGGCCGCTCAGCACGCATGGGCCGCCACCGGGTCGCGGATATACGGTGAGATTGCCTGCCGAGAATTCGACCTCCTGACGTGTATCGGTGGTTGACGCGTCCGACTGAGGGAGAACCCGTCCGCATACTCGAAACCCGCGGCTTCGACCTCACCGCCGACCAGGTGGTCGGCGGTGAGGTCGCACCCGACAA
>CAZZNX010000002.1:20918-26372 GCA_964655795.1 uncultured Leifsonia sp.
AGCAATGGCTGCATGCCTGACGAACCGCACCATCGTGCGGTGGATCACGACGGAGCCAGGCGTCTCGCGCCTGGCATTCGGCCCTCACCAGTTCGTGCTCTCGGGCGGTAGCCTGTACAGCCATTCCGAGGAGGGAAAGGGCAACGCCGGCCGTTGGTCCTCAGCCCTACTACGACAACGTCAGTGAGTCCGTCGACCAGTTTCTCCGTCGCTCCGAGCGGCGGCGGCGCGCCGTGAAGCTCCGTCGCCTGGTAGAAGCACGATGAGACCGTGATCGCCGCAGCCATCGCGATCTACTTCTGCGACCCGGATTCACCCTGACAACGGCCCTCGAAGGAGAACGCGAACGGGCCCCTCCGGAAGTACTTCCCGAAAGACACTGACCTCGCGGTGTTCAGCTCAGAAGACCTCGACTGTGTTGAGTGGGAACGAACGACCGGCCACGCAACGACTCAAGTTCGCGAAGCCGGCCGAAGCCATCGAACAGGTGACGTTGCGCTGACCGGTCGAATCCGCTGTCTCGGATTGCGCTGAATCTGTCAGTAAGTGGGCTTGCGAATCGCGTAAACGCTCGCCTGGAAGATACGCGCTTCGGTTCGTCTGTCACAACACGAGGTGAAAGCGTGAAAGTCAGAGTCGCTCAGCACGAGGCTGCAGCGTCGTCAGTTGACCGCGTCGCAGATTTCCCGGAACAGCTGGGCGTGCAGTCGGTTCCATTCCTCGGTGACCGGATCGGGCCACGAGGAGAACTTCACCATGACTGTTCGTGTGCCCGGGTCGATCCAGATGAATTGGCCGTGGATGCCGACTGCGTAGTAATCGCCGCGCGCGCTGCCCGTAATCCACCACTGGTTCGAGTAGGCCCCGCCAGGGTGCACCCGCTGGAACACGGTGCCCCGCGCGGCATCCGGGTTGCCGCCCTCGACAGTTCGCCGGACCCACTCGGCTGAAACCACCTGCTGACCGTCGACGACGCCGTCATCGAGCATGAGGCGGCCGACGCGGGTCAGGTCCCGCGCGGTGCAGGAGATACCGCCGTTCGCGAACCCGAACCCCCCGGCATCTACTGTGATCTGGGCGTCGTGCTCGCAGCCGAGCTTCGACCACAGGCGTCGCGAGACTGCGTCGGGGTAGCGGAGACCCGTCAGGTTCTCGACGATCCACGCGAGCACGTCAGTGCCGGCCGAGCAGTATAGGAACCGCTCGCCGTGCCGGCCACCGCCGCGCAGCGCCGCGAGGAATGCGTAAGTGTCGACGGGATCGCCGTCCAGACGCGGGCGCCAGCCGGCGATCCGGTCCTGTGCCTGCACTTCCGAGGCGGGATTGCGGTAATCCTCGTCGTAGTCGACGTCGACGGTCATGTCGAGCACCTGCTGTACTGTCGCGTCGCCATAGGCACTGCCGGCGAGCTCAGGGACGTAGTGGTCGACGCGACGCTCGGGGTCGAGTAGCCCATCGTCGACCAGGGTGCCGACTGTCAGCCCACAGATCGACTTGGACACGCTCATCAGCAGGTGCACTCCGTCAGGGTCGACGCCGTCGCGATAGTGCTCGGCCAGGATCGCGCCGTCGCGCACAATGACGAGCGCGTCTGTGTAGCTCTGCTCGAGCCGCTCGCCCAGTTCGGGCAGCGCGGCTAGCCTGCCGAGGCCGACCACCGGGCGAGCGGATGCCTCGGCGGACAGATGCGCGATCGAGGCCGTTGGCACGAACTCCGCGACGTGGGCGAAAGCCCAGCGGTTGTACGGGGCATCCTGCCAGGTCGCGAGGGTCGGGTCGTCGGTGGAGCCGCCGGGTACGCGGGACGGGTGGACGCCGGGGGAGACGGACTGGGGCAGCAGTGAGGTCACGACGGGATCCTGTTCTCGTTGTGTGATGGGTCGATGCGGGATGTCTTGGTCAAGGCACCCGGCGGACCGCCCCGTGATGCCTCGCCCTCGACCGTGCTGAACCCACTCGGGCGCACCACGCCCGGGGTTTCGGGCATCGCGGCGAGCAGACGCTGCGTGTACTCGTGCCGCGGATTGACGAGCACTTCCGAAGCTGGGCCGACCTCGACGAGTCCGCCGTTCCGCATGACTCCGGCCGTGTCGCTCATGTAGCGCACGACGTCGAGGTCGTGTGAGATGAGCAAGTAGCTGAGCGAGTACTCGCGGCGCAACTCCTGGAGCAGATTCAACACCTGCGCCTGCACCGACACGTCGAGCGCGCTCGTCGGCTCGTCGAGCACGAGCAGCTTTGGCCGGGTGGCGAGGGCGCGGGCGATGCCGACGCGCTGGCATTGTCCGCCGGACAGTTGGTGGGGCAGCCGTTCGGCGTGCGCCTGGGCGAGGCCGACCTCGTCGAGGAGTTCGCGGGCACGCGTCGCGAGGGCACGTCCCCGCAGCGCGGTGTGCGTACGCAACGGTTCCGCGATCGACTGCTCGATCGTGAGTCGCGGGTTCAACGCGGCGATCGGGTTCTGGAAGACCATGCCGGTGCTCGCGCGGAGGCGGCGCAGCGCACCGTTGCGGAGCCCGCCGATCGGCTCGCCGTCGATGCTCGAACTGCCCGATGTCGGCTCGATCAGTCGCAGCGCGCATCGGGCGACCGTGCTTTTCCCCGATCCGGACTCGCCGACCAGACCGAAGGTGGTCCCGGCCTCGACCTCGAAGGAGACGCCGTCAACCGCACGCACCTCGCTGCCGTGCGCCCGGTAGACCTTAACAATGTTCTCCACCGTCAACATGGCGCTCATCGGTGGCTCCTTTCGACGCTGGTGGCCAGGATGCAGGCCGCTTCGTGCAACGGCGAGACGGGTTCGAGGCCGGGGTCGATGTCCGCACAGGCAGCGACGGCGATCGGACAGCGGTCGCGGAAGGAGCAGCCTTTGAGGTCGAGCAAGTTGCCCGGGACTGAGCCCCGGATTGCGTCGAGAGGCTGGCCCGGCCGATGCCGTCCAGGCAGCGCGCCGAGCAGGCCGCGCGTGTACGGGTGGGCCGGGGCGCGCAGCACTTCAGCGGTCGGGCCGGCCTCGACGACCCGTCCCGCGTAGAGCACTGCGATGCGGTCACAGACCTCACGCACCACGCCGAGGTTGTGCGTGATGAGGAGCACCCCGAAGCCGAAACGGTCGCGCAGCGACAGGATCAGCTCGAGGATCTGCTTCGCGATCGTCACGTCGAGCGCGGTCGTTGGCTCGTCGAGGATGAGCAGCTTCGGTTCGCAGACCAGCGCCATTGCGATCATCGCGCGCTGCAGCATGCCGCCCGACAACTCGTGCGGGTAGCTGCGGTAGATCCGTTCGGGGTCAGGCAGGCCGACCTGTTCGAGGTAGTGCAGAATGTGGGCCTTCGCCGCCGCACGAGGCAGCGGCTTCCCGTCGACCCGGCGGTGCCGGTCGACGACATCGCGCATCTGCTGGCCGAGCGTGAAGACCGGGTTGAACGCCGTGCCCGGGTTCTGGAACACGATCGAGATCGCATCGCCGCGCGCCGACCCGCGGCCGTCGAAGGGCTGCTCGATCCCGTCAAGCAGCACCCGGCCGCTCGGCACCGCGCCCTTCGGCAGCAGGCCCAACACGGCCAGCCCCGTGAGGCTCTTGCCGCAACCGGTCTCGCCGACGATGCCGACGACCTCGCGCGGCGCGATGGAAAGGGTGATGCCACGCACGGGCCGGTTCGTGAGCGCGCCGCGCTCCTCGAATGCGACCTCAAGGTTGTCGATGCGGAGGAGGTCGGTTGTGGTTTCGGTGTTCATCGCTTTACCTGCCGGGGGTCGAAGAAGTCGCGCAGCGAGTCGCCGAGCAGGTTGAAGCCGAGTACGGTCACGAAGATCGCCAGGCCGGGGAAGGTGGAGATCCACCAGGCGGTGAAGATCTGTCCGCGCCCCTCGGCGACCATGAGGCCCCAGTCGGGCGCTGGCGGCTGCGCGCCGAGGCCGATGAAGGCCAGCGATCCCGCGGCCAGGACGACGCTGCCGACGTCTACCGTCGCCTGGACGAGCACCGGGGTAAGGCAGTTTCGCAGGATGTGCCGCGGCAGGATCCGCCAGGCCGGAACGCCGATCGAGCGGGCCGCTTCGACGAACGGGCGGTCGCGCAGTGAGCGAGCCTCGGCGCGCACGAGCCTCGCGTACCAGGGCCACCAGCAGATCGCGAGCGCGATGCCGGCGTTCGTGAGGCTGGGGCCGAGGATCGCGACGGTCACCATGGCGAGCAGCAGCGGCGGGAACGCTTGGAACACCTCGGTCACGCGCATGAGCACCTGGTCGAGCCATCCGCCCCGGTACCCGGCGATCGCGCCGAGCGGAATACCGACGAGCGCGGCGATGGCGACGACGAACAGCGAGATTGTGAGCGCCGGTCTGGCACCGATGATGACGCGGCTGAGAATGTCGCGACCGAGCTGGTCGGTTCCGAACCAGTGCACTGAACTTGGGGCGAGATTGCGGGTCTCAATGTTCGTCTCCCCATAGCCCTGCGCCGGATAGGGGGCGATCCACGGCCCGGCGAGCGCGAGAATGACGACAAGTATGATGAGCGCGAGGCCGAGCGCGGCGAGCCTGTCGGTGCGCAGCACCCGGCCGATGCGGCCTAGCGTGCTGCCGCCCATCGGGACGAAAGCAGGGAGCGCGGTGGTGGCGGTCATGACAGTGTCACTCTCGGGTCGAGCCGGGCCTGCACGAGGTCCACGGCGAGGTTGGCGATGAGGTAGCCGGCGGCGCCGAGGAGCGTGATCGCCATGATCGCCGGATAGTCGACGGCGAGCATCGCCCCGGCGGCGAATTGGCCGATACCGGGCAAGTTGAAGACGACCTAGACGAAGAACGTGCCGGGGAGCGCGTATGCGGCAGCGAGCCCGATGATCGTCATCGTCGGAGGCAGCGCGTTCTTCAGCGCGATCTTCCAGCGGATCAGGCCGTCGCGCAGTCCGTAGGCGTTCGCGGTGAAGACGTAATCCTGGCCGAGCACCTCGAGCATTGAGGCCCGAGTCATGCGGGCGATGAGCCCCAGCGGGTAGGCGGCGAGCGTGATCGCCGGCAGTATGAGATGAGCGAGCCCGTCACTGTAGGCGACCCAATTGCCGGTGATGAGACTGTCGAGGAGCGGGAATCCGGTGACCGGGGTGATCGGTGAAAGGTACTCGACCTCGGTACTGAACTGGCCTGTTGCCGGCAGCAGCTTCAGCTGCCCGACGAACAGTACCTGCAGCAGGAGGCCGAGCCAGAAGGCCGGCATCGAGATGCCGCCGATCGCGAGGAACCGGATCACCCCGTCGAGCGCCTTGCCCGGCCGTTTGGCGGCGACGACCCCGAGCAAGATACCGACGACGATCGCGATCAGCATGGCTGCGAAAAGCAGCTCAAGGGTAGCCGGGAGTCGGGTGGCGAGTTCGTCGAGCACGGGACGCTTCGTGGCGAGCGAGTCGCCCCAATCGCCGGTGACGAGACCGCCGAGGTAGCTGAGGTACTGCA
>CAZZNX010000002.1:26382-31941 GCA_964655795.1 uncultured Leifsonia sp.
TGAGCGGCTGATCGAAGCCGAGCTTCTCACGGATGCGGGCGAGCTCCTCAGGTGGGGCCTTCGGCCCGGCATAGACGACGGCTGGATCTGCGGGGATGACGCGCGAGAGGACGAAGACGACGAGCGTGAGCACGAAAAGCACGATCACCGCGGTTCCGAGCCGGCTGGCGAGGAAGCGCAACATGGATGACTCCTGGGTGTGGTTGGGTTGGTGTGATCGGGTGGGCGGGCCGAGCCCGACCCACCCGATCCTGACGCCAAGCGGACTCAGCTCGTGGGCTGGATCGGGGCGAAGAACGTCGTGAATGGATAGTTCTCGTTGAACTCCGCGACGTCGAGCCCCTTCGGCACGACGCTGACAGCCTGCGCGTCGTAGAGGAAGACGCCGGGTGCCTGTTCGACAAGGAGGTTCATTGCCTCCTCGTACTTCGCCTGCGCCGCCGCGCGGTCGCTGCCTGTGAGTGTGCCGGCCTCGTCAATGAGCGCATCGTAGTCGGCGTTCTTCCAGTAGCTGAGGTTGAAGAACGGCGTCTCGCTCGAGTGGAACAGCGAGTAGAGGTTGTCGGCGCCGGCATCGCTGTAGGTCGGCCAGTAGTAGAGGACGAAGATGTCCTGCGCGGTTGCGGGGTCGGCCTTCGCGCTCTCCCACTGCTGGTTGAATAGCTCTGCGCGCACGTCAAGGGTGACCCCGATCTTCGCGAATGCGTCCTTGAGCAGCGGCATGAAGCGGGCCTGGGCGGGGTTCTCGGACGCGTAGGTCAGCGTGAGGGTGAGTCCGTCGGCATGACCCGCCTCGGCGAGCAGCGCCTTGGCCTTCTCGAGGTCCTGGCTGTACTGCGGCACATCCTCCGAATACGGGAAGATTCCCTTCGGCACCGGCCCGTGCGCCTGGGTGCCGTACCCGGCACCGCCGATCTCGATGATGTCCTCGTAAGGCACCGCGTAGCTGAGCGCCTGACGCACCTTCGGGTCATCGAGCGGCGCCTTCGTCGTGTTGAAGAACGCGAGGAAGTTGAACGGCGAGTTAGACGTCTTCACCTCAGTGCCGAGATCGGCAGCCACGGTTTCGACGTTCTCGAGGGGGAGGTTCGTGGCGAGGTCGACCTCGCCCGCGGTCAGCATCTGCTGCGCCGTGACCGGATCGGGCGTGATCGCGATGTCGACGATGTCGTAGTGCGGTGCGGCATCCTCATTCCAATACTCGTCGTAGGACTCGAGCACGACTTTCTCGCCGGGGGCGTACGACTTGACTGTGTAGGGCCCCGTGCCGGCGTCGATGCCCTGCTCGAAGTATGACTCGTCGTCGGCCGAGGCCTCGAGGGCCTTCGGTGACACAATCCAGGCCCCGTACGTCGACGCCGCGACCAGGTCCATTGGCGCCGAGTAGGCGAGATGCATGACGACGGTCGTGTCATCGGTGGCCTCGATCGACTCGAGCGGTGCCCAGATGAAAGATGCCCCGGCGTGATCCTTCGCGGCTTCGATGCTCGCCTTGACGGCTGCCGCGTCGACGGGCTCGCCGTCGTGGAACGTCGCGCCCTCGCGGATCGTGAACGTCCAGGTGAGACCGTCCTCGCTCGTCTCCCAAGACTCGGCGATGCCCGGAGTGAACTCCTCGTCAGCGCCCTCGGCGTTCTTCCAGAGGAGCGGCTCGTAGACGTTGCCGAGGTAGAGTGCCTCGGTTGAGAAGGAGCGCACGGGATCCCACGTGGTGACGGCCGCCGACGCGGCCACGCTGAGCACGGATGCGCTCGATGCGTCGCCGTCCGAGGCGCCGGCGGTGCAGCCGGCGAGGCCCAGCACGCCGACGGCGCCGAGGGCCAGAATTGAAAGTGCGCGAGGTGCTCGCGCCTGGGTGACTGCCATGTCTGCCTCCTGATGTGAGATCGCCGCCATTGGGATCTTCAGCGACGAAGTTTGGCTATTCTATGAACACCGAGCGATAACACGCCAATACCTGTTTACCGTCAATGTGATACTTCGGAGGCATCAATGGATCTTCGCCTACTTCGCTACTTCCTCGCTGTTTGCGAGACCGGCACCCTGCACGGCGCGGCTGCCGTGGTCCATGTCGCCCAGCCCTCGCTGAGTCGGCAGATCCGGCGACTCGAACAGGATCTCGGTTTCACTCTCTTCGATCGCTCCGCCCGCGGGCTCTCGCTCACCGCCGCCGGTCGGTCATTCCTCCCCGTCGCCGAGGACCTTCTCACGCGCGCAACCCAGGCGAGCGCCACTGCCCGCTCGATCGCGCGTGGGACGATGTCCGACCTCACGGTGGTCGCCGCGCCGACAACCGTAGCCGATGTGATCTCACCTTTCATCGTACGCTCCGGCGCCGGAGGAGTCATCGGCAATGCGATCGAGGCGATGCCTGAGCATGTCTACAGTGTGATCGAGCGCGGCGACGCCGACTTCGCCGTTGGCACGCGCATCCCGCCCGCCGAGCTGCGTTCGATGGTGCTCGGGCACGCGTATCTGTGGGCGCAGATGCCGGCGTGGCATCCGTTCGCGAGCCGCCCGAGTGTCCCCATCGCCGAGCTCGTGCAGGAACCGCTCATCGTGATGAGCCGCGCGCACGGGGTGCGTCAGATGCTCGACTCGGCCGCCGCACGGGCCGGACTCGCGTTCACGGCCTCGGTCGAGACCACCTCTCCCGTGCTCGCCCAGGCACTCTCCGCGGCCGGTCGCGGCATCTGCGTGCTCTCCGACGACCCGCACTACGACCTCGTCGCCGTGCCTATCTCGGCGCCAGACGGCGAGTTGATCATCACCCTCTTCGGCGTGTGGGATGAACTGCATTACGCGAGCGCGAACATAGCCGCCTGCTTAGAGGAACTGAGCGCGTTCAACGCCGAGCTCTACCCCCAGACGGTGAAGTTCGGGGCGGACGGCGCAGTCGGGTGAGCACGTGGCGGTAATGGTCGGCGATACTTCGCGGGCATCGGGGCGGGGCCGAACGGGTCGTGGACCGATCGGCATCGCGACCTCCACACTGACCCGATCACCCATTAACGGATCAAAGGAGATCTCGTGCGTCGTTCCCTGTCCCTCCTCGTGTGCGGCGCCCTCGCGGCGGCCGCGCTCACGGCGCTTGGTGCGGCACCTGCGTCCGCCGCCAACTCGGTGCCGGGCGACCCGCTCATCGGTTCTGGCACGGTAGCCCGCTCGGTGCTCACCGCGGCGCAGCTCGCGTCGAGCTCGATACCGAGCGCCACCGTGTCGAACGATGCGTTCGCGCTGCCGACCGACGCCGCCGCGCCGTCCCACCTCTTCGAAGGGACGCTCACTCTGAACGGCACCGCGACCGCCGGCGGTTTCCGGAAGGTGAAGGACTCGGCGAACTACGACGGCGTGGAGGCCCGCAAGCACCTGCCGTCGTTTTCCGTGCAGCTCGTGCAGAACGGAAGCCATCTCGTGCCGGTCGCCCGCGGACTGCAATACACAGGCAGTCCGGTGTGGAACCTTGAGGTGGGTGCTGGCCGGGCGTGGAATGAGGCCGGAGACGGAGGCCAGACCCGCGCCTCCCTGCCATTCGCCCTCGTCGAGCGGAATGCAAACTGCGTGCACAACGGCGTGCTCTCGTTCCTGTTCACGACGACGACGGTCTCGCAGGTGCGGTACCAGGTGACGAGCGAGACCTGCGAATACTTCCAGTTCGACCTCTGGGGTCAGGTGGGTGCGAGCTACACGCCCGGCGGCATCGCGGATGCCGAGGGCATCCGCTCGGCTTATGCCACTGAGGTGGCGGACCGTCTGCCGACCAAGCCGATCGCGGCGCTCGCGAGTGACCACCCGGGCAGCGGGGTGAACACCGCGGCATTCGGCTCCGGGATCACGCCGAGTGCGCTCAGCACCTTCGGCTTCGTCTACGACGGGGTGAACTACGTCGGCGACTGCCCGACCCGGCAAGGCTCCTACCCGTTCTGCGGTCAGCTGCTGCTGCCGTCGTACTCGACGGCGAAGTCGGCGTTCGGTGGCATGGCACTCATGCGACTTGCCCAGAAGTACGGACCGGCCGTCGCGAACGAGACCATCTCGGCCCACATCGCCGAGGCAAGCGGCGCCGCATGGAGCGGCGTGACGATCGGTAACGCCCTCGACATGGCTACTGGCAATTACGTCTCGCCCCTGTACGAGCGCGACGAATCGGGCGCCAAGATGCTCGACTTCTTCGATGCCGAGGCCTACTCCGCCAAACTGCAGATTGCGCTCTCGTTCCCGCGCAAGGCGACCCCGGGCAGCAAGTGGAACTACCACACCTCCGACACCCTCCTCGCGACGCGGGCGATGGACGACGTGCTGAAGGATCAGGCGGGCCAGAGCGCCGACCTGTTCGGGATGCTGCGCGATGAAGTGCTGAAGCCCGCGAAGGTCGGTCCCGACGCGCTCACCACCGTGCGCACCGACAACTCACCCACCGGCGTCCCGTTCGGGGGCTACGGTCTGTTCTGGACCCAGGACGACATCGCCAAGGTCGCGAAGCTGCTTGTCGCCGACCACGGGGCGACCGGCGGGCAGCAGGTGCTGCACCCTGGCCTGCTCGACGCGAGCCTGCAACGCGACCCCGCCGACCGCGGGCTCACGACGAGCGGTACCACGCCGTTCAAATACAACAACGGGTATTGGGCCCTCGACTTCGATGCGAGCGACGACCCCGCGTACACCGCGCCGTTCTGGGTGCCCTTCATGTCGGGCTACGGCGGCATCACTGTCACCCTCATGCCCAACGGATCGAGCTACTACGTCTTCAGCGACAACAACGAGTTCGCATGGTCGGCGACAGTCAAGGAGTCGAACAAGCTCGCCCCGATGGTTGAGGGTGAGCCCGGCGGCGGGGGCTGCGTCGCTGCCGACGCGATCGGCAACGGCGGCTTCGAGACCGGAGCGGCCGCGCCTTGGACCGCTTCAGCGGGGGTCATCGACGATCGCACCGCCGTACAGCCCGCGCACAGCGGCAGCTGGAAGGCCCTTATGAACGGGGCCGGCGACGGCAGCAGTCTGGCCACGCTCAGCCAGACGGTCACGATTCCGGCCGGCTGCACGAACGCCCAACTGCGTCTCTGGCTGCGCATCGCCTCCGATGAGGTACTCGCCAATGTCTACGACAAGCTCGACCTCACAGTGACGGACTCCCACGGTGACAGCACCCGGCTCGTCCGCTGGTCGAACAGAGACGAAAGGGATTACACCTTGGAGACCATCCCGCTCGGCGCATACGCCGGTCAGACGATCACGCTCACCTTCACCGGCGAGGAGAACCGCCGCCGTGCAACCTGGTTCGCCATCGACGACGTCTCGCTGCCGGTCACGGGCTGAACGTCAGGAGATCACGATGTGCACCCCTACGGCCCTCGCGACCGCCCTCGCTCAGATACAGACCTGAACGGAGGAGTGTGAGGCAGGGCGTCTCAGCACGCGGCCCTGCCTCGCCGTGGAGGACGCTGGCATTCGCCGAAGAACATTCCAACGGCCGGAACGTGGAACCAGCTGCCCACCGCCGAGGCCGGCCGCTCGGCTCGGCGCACCTCGTCGATCTGCCGCCGATCTCGAACCGCTTGC
>CAZZNX010000002.1:31985-40750 GCA_964655795.1 uncultured Leifsonia sp.
GCAGGTCGCCCTGCCCGGAGCGATGGCCGCCAGATTGCCGCACGAGCTCTCGGGCGGGCAACGCCAGCGCGTGGCGATCGCTCGTGCGCTCGCGCTGGAGCCCGAGCTGGTCATGCTCGAAGAGGCTGTCTCGGCACTTGACGTGCTGGTACAGGCGCAGATTCTCGAGCTACTCGCCGAGTTTGCGTCAGCCGCTCAGCGATACGGGCTACGGGTGCTCGCGCTTCCCTTCGAGGCGACCAGGATCCACAATGCGTTGGGGTGGCATCCGGCGACTGAGTGACGACGCTGCAGCGGGGTACGTCGCCAACGCCCGCCCCCGCCCATTCGGATCGGCGTTCGTGCTGTCAGCGAAGGCCGAGCTCGTCCACCACGTCGGCAACCCGCGCCCGCTGAACAGTGGTGAGCCCGTGGATCGGCAACGGCAGGCACTTCTCTGGTGCGAGGCCGAGGTGCTCAGCGATCGCCGCGACTACGCGCAGGCTACCCTCGAACTCCGCGAACAGACCCCACAGCGGGGCAAGTCGCTCGGACTCTGCCACCGCTTCAGCGGGCCGACCTTCCAATGCTGCACGGGTGATCATCACCGCCGGGTCTGGGAGCGTGCCACCGATGACCGAGTACCAAGCATCGCAGCCTGCGTGCAGCCCACCGGCTGCGAAGGCGTCGCCGGACACGCCGATCGTGACGTGCTCGGGCACCACCGCTCGAATTGCCGCGACTCGCTCACGCGTCTTCTGGGGATCAGTGGGGGCGCCGGGGATCTTGATTGACGCGACGCCGGGCAGCTCGGCGATCCTCGCATAGAGATCGGTGGTGAACGTGAAGTGGGTGGTGCCGGGGTTGTCATACACGATCACCGGCAGCCGGGTGTGTTCGGTGACCGCGCGGTACAGCTCAAACACGTCATCCGCGGTGAGAGGCTGGTACGTCATCGGTGCCAGGAGGACCCCCGCAGCGCCCGCGGTTTCGGCGTTGTCGACGTGAGCGAGGACGTGGGATGTGCGCAGGCCCCCGACGCCAACAAAGACCGGAGTACTCCCGGCGTGTTCGACCGTGAGTCGGGCTACGCGGGCGCGCTCCTCCAGTGTGAGGTAGGCAGAGGAACCAGTCGAGCCGAGAGCGGTGATCGAATCTACCCCGGCCTCCGCGAGACGCACGACCAGGCGAACGAACGCGGCCTCATCAACCGCGTCGCCGTTGAGCGGGGTGAGGGGGAAGGCGCTGAGGCCGGCGAAGATGCTCATGACTTCTCCTCAAGTTCGGGGACATGTTCAACCTCGGCGTGCAGGCCGGTGTCTTCGTTGTGCCAGGCCTCCTCACCCAAGAATCCTGGGATCTGGCGGGCACGCAGCGCAATCTCGCCATTGATGCGATGGAACTCGTCGGTGAGATCCTTCGTCTCGAAGATGAATGTCGAACTGTACTTCGGGGTCGTGGTCATAGTGCCTGCTTCGTTGTCGCGGGTGTCTCGGCGGGAACGGGTTCGGTCCTGCGTGCCCTGCCGCGTTGCGCGGCGGCGCCGGCGACGGTGACGAGGGCGATGCCAAGCAGCTGGTACCGCCAGTCTCAGCTCAGAAGGGTGCCGAGGGTTCAGTTGGCTCGCGGTGCTCGACGTCGGTGGCGACGAGTCGCATGAAGGTCTCCAGGAGCGGGAGCGTCTCGCGCTTGGGGTCCAGAAGCGCCTGGATGCGCAGGCCATCGATCATGGCCAAGAGCATGGTGACCTTGTCGTCGGCGGTGAGCACTTCGCCGTCGTGCGCGGTGGCGAGGTGGCCGTTCGAGAAATGACCGCGCATGCGCTCGCGCCGTGCGATGAAGAAGTCGTGGGCGGGATGCTCGAGATTGGTTGCCGCGACGGTGATGGCGAGCCAATTGCGCTGGTGTTCGGGGTGCGCGAACTCGTCGGCGAGAACGGTCGAGAGCACCCGTTCTGCCGGCACCTTCGACTGCATGATTCGGCGCGCCATGTCTTCGTCGTCATCGTCGCGCTGTGCGAGTGCGGCGAGCAGCAGGTCGTCTTTGCTCGCGAAGTGGCGGAGGAGCGCAGCATGCGTCAGATGCGCTCGGGCGGCGATGTCTCGAAGGGATGCGCGCTCATAGCCGTGCTCGGCGAAGCTCGCCAGGGCCGCGCGGACGATCTCGGCCCGACGCGCCGGCGTGCTCGCATTGGGCCCGCGTCGTGCTCGGGGGGAGCCGCCGGACGCAGGCTCGGGTGGGCCCGCGGTGGCGTCGGGCGCGTCGGAATCCTGAGGTGGCTCCGCGACCAGCGTAGGTGAACCGTGCATGCTGACTCCCTGCTCGCCCATCCCTCAAGTCTGGCAGACCGAAGTATTGAGAGCTGACTTGCTAAGAGTAACCGTTGTGGTTACTCTTGGCCCTAATGTAACCAATCTGGTTACTTTTGGGTGTTCCCAGAGCGACCCGCGTACGATCGCGTGGTCGGCTTCACCGATGAAGGAGTCAATGGTGACGAAGTACCAGCCAGGAGCGATGCCTGCCGACGGCCTCGCCGTGTCCGAGGCGATTGTGCCGCCGATCGCGGGGAGCACCGCGGCGGAGCCGCAGCAGCCGATGAGCAGGAGCTACATCTTCTGGCTGATGCTCGCGAGTTTCGGCGCCTCGATGGCGATGATGGTGCCGCTGTCGTACGGCATCGCGGTGCGCATCACCGAGCTCGCGCCGGGCCACGAAGAAGTGCTCGGCTTCATCACCGGCATCGCGCAGGCGGTATACCTCGTGATCAGCCCGCTTATCGGCATCTGGAGCGACCGCACCCGTTCCCGTTTCGGGCGCCGAAGCCCGTTCATCTACCTCGGTGCCGCGATCGGCCTCACGGGCCTCGTCATCATCGGACTTGCCCCATCCCTCCTCACCGTCGGTGCCGGCTGGGTGCTCGGCATGACCGGCTGGTCGATCGCAGGTGCCGCAATCCAAACTATCCAGGCCGACAAGCTGCCCGAAGCGCAGCGCGGCAAGGTGTCGGCGCTCACCGGACTCATGACCCAGATTGCACCGGTGCTCGGCATCGGCATTGCGTACGCGGTATCGTCCAACACCTTCCTCATCTTCGTCGTGCCGGGTGCGATCGGCGCGGTGCTGCTCGCGCTGTTCCCGCTGATCAAGCCCGAGGGCAGCTCGAAGGCACTCGCGCCATCGACGCAGGTCACCATGAGGTCGGTCGTCGCGAGCTACGGGTTCAACATCCGCAAGTACCCCGACTTCGCATGGAACTGGCTGGGCCGTTTCATCTTCTTCATCGGCCTGTACTTCAACACCACGTTCGGCACCTTCTTCTACGCCCAGCGGCTCGACCTGCCCGTGCGCGAGGTCGCCGGGGTGGTCGCCACCGTCGGCATGGTCGGCGTTCTCGCAGCAGCCGCAGGCGCGCTCCTGGGCGGTTTCCTCTCCGACAAACTCCAGCGACGTCGCCTGTTTGTGATGATCGCGGCGGTGCTGTTCGTCATCGGCGCGGTCGTCGAGGCCACGGCGTGGTCTCTTCCGCAGATCGTCGCTGGGGCTGTGCTGATGCAGCTCTCAATCGCGGTGTTCGCAACGGTCGACCAGGCGATCGTCTACGCGATCATCCCGGAGCGTGACCAGGCGGGTCGCTACATGGCGGTCATTCAGTTCGCCCAGAAGATCCCGAGCGCGGTGGCGCCACTGCTCGCCGGCCTGGTGATCATGGTCGGCGCGACTGACGGGGTGAAGAACTACACCCTTCTCTACCTGCTCGGTGCCGGATTCGCCTTCTTCGGCGGCCTCATCATCTTGCTCAAGGTCAAGTCGATCCGCTGAGCGCGGCCCGACCCAACCGACACGATCCTGCATCCCGACGGAAGCGACATCTCAATGAGCAATGCACCCTGCAACCTCGTCGTTGACAGCGGCGGCGACGGATTGCCCGTCACCGGCGCCGCCCCGCGGCTCTCGTGGAACGACCCGATCGATCGGGTCATCCGTTCGGCTTACGTGCTGGAAGCGGCGATCGACGGCACCGAGGCGGTGGCCGCCGAGGTGACTGGTCGCCGACTCGTGGACTGGCCGTTCGACGCGCTCGCCAGCGGGCAGCGCGTGCGCTGGCGCGTGCGCGCCGCCGTTCCGTCCGCAGCAGACACAGAGTTGGATGCCGCGTGGTCGCCGTGGGCCGACTTCGAGGTCGGGTTGCTCGACGCCGACTGGAGCGCGCAATGGATCTCGCCGGTCGAACCCGTCGTCGGCTCGGAGGCGGACGCCGGATACGGCCAGCGCGCCGCGCACCTGTTGACGAGTCGTTTCGCAGTGAGCGGCGAGATCGTGTCGGCGCGGCTGTACACGACCGCCCTCGGCGTCTACACGGCGACCGTGAACGGCGGCCGCGCCGGGTCGATCGAGCTCGCGCCCGGGTCGACTTCGTACGACCGCACGCTCTACGCGCAGGCTGCGGATGTCACGGACCTCGTCCGAGACGGCGAGAACACGATCGAGCTCGACCTCTCAGACGGCTGGTACCGCGGGCAGGTGGGTGCCTTCCGACTTCCGGCCGGGTGGGGAACGACGGTCGGTGCACGCGTCGAGCTGCACCTCGAGCTCGGCGACGGCACCCGGCAGGTTGTGCGCAGCGACGGCTCCTGGACGAGCCGTCCATCAGCGATCACGCGGGCCGACCTCATGAATGGTCAGACCCTTGACCTATCGGCGCCGGCCGGGCCCGAGGCGTTCGTGCTCGTCGACGTCGTCGACGCGCCCCCGATCGACTGGTCGCCGGCACCGCCCGTGCGCGTCGTCCAGACGCGTGCGGTGCAGGCGCTGCGCCAGATCGCCGACGGCGTCTGGGTTGCGGACTTCGGTCAGAACGCGTCCGGATGGATCCGGTTGGCCGACCTCGGCGCCCCCGGCACGCGCACGGTCATCGAGTACGGCGAGGCGCTCGACCGCACAGGCGACCTTGACACGTCGCACCTCGACTCCGAACGGCCGGGCGAGGCGACGATTACGTTCGTGCAGCGCGATGAGGTCGTCGCGGGGGAGCAGGGCGGAGCATTCGAGCCGCGGCACACGGTGCACGGATTCCGCTACGCCAGAATCACACGAACCGGCGGCGTCCTCGCCGCGGCATCCGTCGAGATGCGCGTCGTGCAGACGGACCTCGTTCGTACCGGTTCGTTCGAGTGCAGCGACGAGTCGCTGAATCGCCTGCACGACATCACTGACTGGAGCTTCCGCGGCAACGCGGTCGACGTGCCGACCGACTGCCCGACCCGCGAGCGGCTCGCGTGGACCGGCGACTACCAGGTCTTCGCGCCCATGGCGACTCGTCTGTACGACGTGCACGGCTTCAGCCGCAAATGGCTGCGCTCCGTGCGCGACGACCAACTCGACGACGGCCGCATCGCGAACTTCTCGCCCGACGGGCGCCGCATCAAGCACCACCTCGACGATCAGTTCGCGATGATGACCGGCTCGTCAGGCTGGGGCGACGCGATCGTCGCCGTTCCGTGGGAGCTCTACCGCTCATACGGCGACGAACTGGTGCTCGCCGAGAACTGGGACGCAATGGTCCGCTGGGTCGGGTGGGCACTCGAGCAGGCGCGCACAACCCGGCACTTCGCACGAGTGCAGGCGTCCGCAGAGCCCGAGCCGTTCGAGCAGTATCTCTGGGACGGCACCTTCCACTGGGGTGAGTGGACCGAGCCCAGGCAGCGCGACGCCGACGGCAATCGTATCGACCCGATCAAGCACAACCCGATGGCCTGGTTCATGGCCGACAAGGGTGAGGTGGGCACGGCGTATCTTCACCGCTCGACAGCAACCCTCGCCACCATCGCGGGCATCCTCGGTCGCACTGCGGACGCCGCGCGCTACGCGGGAATCGCCGAGCGGATCTCCGACGCCTGGCGGCAGGCGTACCTGCTGGCCGACGGCACGACCCCGACCGACACTCAGGCGGCCTACGTGCGCGCGCTCTCGTTCGGGCTGGTGCCCGAAGGCCTCCGCGATGGCGCGTTCGGTCGGCTCGTTGAGCTCATCCGGGACGCCGGCACGCACGTCGGTACCGGCTTCCTCGCGACCGGCGACCTGTTGCCGGTGCTCGCCGACCATGGTCGGGCGGACGTCGCGTACGAGCTCCTCCAGCAGCGGACCGCCCCCTCGTGGCAATACATGCTGGAGCGCGGCGCCACCACGGTCTGGGAAGACTGGGAGGGCATCGACGAGCACGGCGACGCCCACGAATCGCTGAATCACTACAGCAAGGGCGCGGCAATGCGGTTCCTGCACACCCACACGCTCGGGCTCCGGCAAGACGCCGCCTCAATCGGGTGGGAGCACGTCGTGATCGAGCCGGTACCGGGCGGCGGAATCACCTGGGCCCGCGGCTCCCACGAGAGCCCGCAGGGCTCGATCGCGGTCGAATGGCGCATCGAAGGCGAGCGGATGCACCTGACCGCCGAGATCCCCTCCGGAACCAACGGCCGAGTGGTCCTGCCCGACGGAACCGAGCACCGGATCGCAGCCGGGCGCTTCGAGACCTCGGTGCTGCTCCCCGTTGATGGCACCGTGCCCGCACCGGCCTGACCCGTGCCGCGCCCGTGCGCGGCGTCCCCAATCCACAACCAACCACTCAATGAACGAGAGGAACGACCTCATGACGACCTTCCCAGATGGATTCCTGTGGGGCGCGGCGACCGCCGGCCACCAGATCGAGGGCAACAACGTGAACAGCGACTGGTGGGCGCGCGAGCAGATGATGCCCGGCATGGAGCTCTCCGGCGACGCGGTGGACAGCTACCACCGCTACCGCGAGGACATCCAGCTGCTCGCCGACGCCGGCCTCAGCTCGTACCGCTTCAGCCTCGAATGGTCGCGAATCGAGCCGGTGCGAGGGCATTTCTCGAAGGCCGAGCTCGCGCACTACCGTCGAGTGATCGACGCGTGCCTCGAGCTCGGGGTGACGCCGGTCGTCACGCTTCAGCACTTCACCACGCCGCAGTGGTTCGCCGCGCTCGGCGGGTGGGACGGCCCGGAAGCCGAAGCGCTGTTCTGCGCGTACGTCGAGCAGGCGTGCACGATCCTTGACGGCGTCGAGTGGGTCGCGACGATGAATGAGCCGAATATGCAGGCGGCCATCATGACCGCGATGCGGCACCTCGCGGCATCAGGTGGCGAATGGACCAGCCCAACCGTCGAAGCCGATGGCGACGACGAGAAGAAGCAGACGCACAGCGAATTCCTGACCTACGCCGACCCCGAGATCGGTCGCCTGTTCACGCGCATCCACCATGCCGCGCGTGCGATCGTGAGGGAGCGCACGAACGCGAAGGTCGGCTGGACCATCGCTGCCGGCGCACTCACGGCGGCTCCGGGCGGCGAGGAGAAGCTGCTGCAGATCAGGTACGGCAAGGAGGACGTGTACTGGGAAGGCAGCCGCGGCGACGACTTCGTCGGCGTGCAGGCGTACTCGACTCAGCAGGTCGATGCCAACGGTCTCGTGCCGCACCCGCCGCACGTCGACAACACTCTCGTCGGCACCGCGTACCGGCCCGACTCGCTCGCGATGGCAATCCGTCACGCGTGGGAGCTCAGCGAGCACACCCCGATCGTGATCACCGAGAACGGCATCGCCACGGCCGACGACGGGCAGCGCATCCGCTACACCGACGAAGCGTTGCAGGGCCTCGCGGGCACCATCGCCGACGGCATCGACGTTCGGGGCTACCTGCACTGGTCGCTGCTCGACAACTTCGAGTGGGGCCACTGGGAGCCGACATTCGGTCTGATCGCGGTCGACCGCGACACCTTCGCGCGCACACCGAAGCCGAGCCTCGCCTGGTTGGGTGAGGTCGCGAAGCGCAACGCCCTCGAGTCGGCGGAGGCGACAGCATGAGCTTTCCGTTCGCCGACGTCTCCGCCCGCCCGCTGACGGACCTGCTCTCGCTCAGGGGCCGCCACGCAGTCGTCACCGGCGCGGCACAAGGTCTGGGTAAGGCCATCGCGGCACGTCTCGCCGAGGCGGGGGCCGATCTCGTGCTCGTCGACCTCAACGAGGATGCCGCTCGCGTGGCCGCTCTCGAGCTGTCGGACCGCTACGCCGTACGTGCGGTGGGCACGCGCGCCGACGTCGCTGACGCCGCGTCGGTTGCAGCCGCGGCCGACCTCGCGGTTGCCGAACTCGGTGGCATCGACATCTGGGTCAATAACGCCGGGATCTTCCCGAACGCACCAGTCACGATGATGCCCGATGAGATGTGGGATGCGACCTTCGCGGTCAATGCGCGCGGAGTGTTCCTTGGCGCGCGCGAGGCGGCACGCCGGATGTCGGCGGATGGAGCGGGCGGCGTCATCGTCAACATCATCTCGACCGCAGGCGTGCAAGTGGCGTTCCCCGGAATGACCGCGTACGTGGGGTCCAAGCACGCAGCCCTCGGCATGACCAAATCGCTCGCGGTGGACCTTGCACCGCTCGGCATCCGTGTGCTCGGCGTCGCCCCGAGCTTCGTCCCGACAGAAGGCAACATCGCCGCCGCGAAGGCCGGCGCCGAGGCTGCCGCCGCGGCCGGTATCGAGATGCCGCCGCTCGACGTCATGAGCCAGAGCAGGATCGGACGTACGGGAACGCCCGACGACATCGCGCGCGTGGTGCTCTTCGCCGCGAGCGACCTCTCGATCATCATGACGGGAAGCACGCTGCTGGCCGACGCCGGCGAGACGCTCTGACGCGGATGCCTCCCGCACTGATGCGACCGCTGCGCGCGATCCAGCAGATCCAGATCGGCCGGATCACGTCG
>CAZZNX010000002.1:40760-43984 GCA_964655795.1 uncultured Leifsonia sp.
ACGCTCGCGCGCCTGGTCTCCGCCGGGTTCGAGGGGATCGAGCTCAACGGGTTCATGACCCGCCCGACACCGATGTTCGTGCAGGCGCTGACCAAGGTCGCGGGCATGCCGGTGGGACGAGGAGGGCGCCTCGACTGGCATCGCTTGGTCACGGAATCGGGCCTCTCGGTCGTCGCGCTGCACGAGGATCTCGGGACGATCGAGTCCGAGCCGGCCGTGGTTGCGGCGCGTGCCGTCGGATTCGGTACTCGCAACGTCGTCGTGACCGGCATGCACCGGTTCGACTACGGAGACGAGGTCGCCGTCGGCCGGCTGGCGGAACGGCTCGACGCCGCGGGCCGCGCCTTCGCAGCTGATGGCGTCCGCCTGCTCTACCACAACCACACCGCGGAGTTCCGGCGGTTGCCGTCGGGTTCGACGGCATTCGCCACACTCGTCGAGCAGACGAGCCCCGACGCGGTCGGATTCGAGCTCGACTGCTTCTGGGCGGCGACGGCTGGCGCTGATCCGCTGGCACTGCTCGATACTCTCGGCGACCGCGTGCGCCTTCTCCACCTCACCGACCGGGGCTCGCGTCTCACCGGCGCGACGATGACGCCAATCGTCAAGGTCGACAGCGTTGAACTCGGCGCGGGCAACATGGCAATCGACGCCATCGTCGAGCGTGCGGCATCTCTGCACGTCGAAGCGGTGATCCTCGAAACTCACAAGAACTGGATCGACGGGTCGCCGCTCCGCAGCGCCGAACTGAGCGCCGACGTGCTGCGCCGACTATTGCCTCTGGAGGCTTCATGAACACCCGCATCATCTGCAACCCGCTCGACCTCGCCTACCGCTACCAAGACGTGCGAACCCCGTTCGCGGGTCGCAGCGTGCACCGGGAGGCAGCCGACCCGACGGTTGTGTTCTATCGCGACCGGTACTTCATGTTCGCCTCGATGACCCGCGGATTCTGGTACTCCGACGATCTCGTCGAGTGGAAGCTGCAACCCAGCGAGAAGATCCCCGCGATCGACTATGCGCCCGACGTGCGCGAGGTCGACGGCGCGCTGCTGTTCACCGCCTCGCGGAAGACGAACGGGAGGTTCTTCCGCAGCGTCGACCCCATGGCAGACGACTTCGAGGAGGTAGCCCCGAGCGACATCGCGTTCTGGGATCCCGACACGTTCCAGGACGACGACGGGCGACTGTTCCTGTACTGGGGATGCTCCCACAAGGAACCGATCCAGGGCGTCGAGCTCGACCGCGAGACACTGCAGCGCATCGGAGCGCCCGTGCCGCTGATCTCCGCCGACACGGCGAACCGCGGCTGGGAGCGCACGGGCGACGACTACGTGCCCGAGGTGCGACGCGGATTCGTGGGCAAGGTCATGGATACCGTCATCGGTGACGCGCCGTTCATCGAGGGCGCCTACATGAACCGCATCGGTGACCGCTACCACCTGCAATATGCCGGCCCCGGCACGCAGTTCAACACGTACGCTGACGGCGCCTACGTCGGCGACAGCCCGCTCGGCCCGTTCGAATACGACCCGCACAGCCCGTTCTCGTCGAAGCCCGGCGGGTTCATCACGGGCGCGGGGCACGGCAGCACGTTCCAGGACCGGCACGGTAATTGGTGGCACGTCGCGACCATGCGTGTCTCGGTCAACGCCGACTTCGAGCGGCGGATCGGACTCTTCCCGGCCGGGTTCGACCAGGATGGCGTGCTGTTCTGCAACCAGAACTTCGCGGACTTTCCGATGCAGGTGCCCGACCGCCCGTTCGACCCGTGGACCGAGGCATCCCCCGGATGGATGCTGCTCTCGCATCGCGCCGCGGCGACCGCGTCGTCATCGGTCGTCGGTCACGAGCCCGATCTCGCGACCGACGAGTCGGTGCGCACGTGGTGGGTCGCCGGCTCCGATCAACCCGGGGAGTGGCTGCAGCTCGACCTCGGCGCTGAAGCATCCGTGCATGCGTTGCAGGTCAACCTCGCAGACCACGACCTCGCGGCGCGGGCGCCCAAGCGCCGCGATCTCGCGAAGGCGACGTTTGGGAAGCGGGCGGTGTTCCCCGACTCCCAGCCCACCGAAGTCCGCGTCGAGCTCTCGATCGACGGCGCCGAGTGGGCGGTCGTGCATGACGCGATCGGCACCCTCGAGGATGCGCCGCACGCATTCATCGCGCTGCCCGAGCTGCATCGAGCACGGTTCGTGCGGGTGACCGCCGGCGCCATGCCGTTCGCTGGAGCGTTCGCCGTGAGCGGGCTGCGCGTGTTCGGCAGGGCCGACGTTCCGCTGACCCCTGTTGTCGCCGTCGACGGCAAGCGGCGCGATCCTCGCACGGCCTCCCTGCGATGGGATGCCGCGCCCGGCGCCGTTGGCTACAACGTGCGCTATGGGCTTTCGCCGGAGAAGCTGTACCACTCGTGGCTCGTCTACGACCGGACCGACCTCGAGGTCGGTTCGCTGAACGCGGGGCATCCGTACTGGTTCGCCGTGGACAGCTTCAACAGCGCCGGCGTCACTCCCGGTATCGCGGTCCGGATCGACTGACCTCGCTGTACCTCCATTCCCAGAGACAGGACACGAACATGCACATCACGAACAAGGTCTTCGTTGTCACCGGCGCCGGCAACGGCATCGGGCGCGAGACGACCCTGCGCCTCCTCGCCGGCGGAGCACGCGTCGCGGGCATCGACCTGAACGCCGACGGCCTCGCCGAGACCGCCATGCGTGCGACCGCAGGCGACCGGTTCTCGACGCACGTCGTGAACATCACCGATCGCGAGTCGGTCATCGCGCTGCCCGCTGTGATCGAGGCCGTGCACGGCCAGGTCGACGGCATCGTCAACATCGCGGGCGTCATCCAGAAGTTCGTCAAGGTCGTCGACCTGCCGTTCTCCGAGATCGACAAGGTCATGAACGTGAACTTCGGCGGGGTCATGAACATGTGCAAGGCGTTCTTGCCGACCCTCCTCGCACGTCCGGAGGCGGCGATCCTGAACGTCGCGAGCATGGGCTCGTACGCACCCGTGCCCGGCCAGGCCGTGTATGGAGCATCCAAGGCCGCGGTGAAGCTCCTGACAGAGGCGCTCTACGCCGAGATGCTCGGCACGAACGTGCAGGTGAGCGTCGTCTTCCCTGGCGCGATCGGCACCGACATCGCCGCGAACTCCGGAGTCAGCCTCGCGGGCGATGCCTCCGCCGATACCGCCGAGTACAAGACGACGAGCCCCGTCG
>CAZZNX010000002.1:43994-67380 GCA_964655795.1 uncultured Leifsonia sp.
AAGCGGGAAGGGTCATCGTCACGGCGATCGAGAAGGCTCGCTTCCGCGCGACGATCGGCTCCGATGCGGCGGCGATGGACCGGCTCTCGCGCCTCAACCCCCGCTTCGCGACCACGCTCATCGCCAAGCAGATGGGCGATCTTCTCGAAGCCTGACCGTCTCACCAGCAGGGCTCACGCGGACCGGCGCGCAACTCAGCGCGCTCTGGTCCGCGTCTGACGTTCCGCTCGTTCGCGGTGCTCGCAGGATTCGCCGGTTCTCTTCTACGCCCGCCCAACGACTTCTATCACGAACGCTCACCGCCTTCTTAGTGTGGCCTGTAGCTCATGAGGCGGCCGACGGAATGACCCGTCGCTCGCCGGGGCGGATTCCCGAAGGAGTGAACACGCAATGGCGCGTAACCCAAAGCAGACGGCCAGCGAGGCGGACGGCATCACCTACCGCCGCGCCAAGACCTGGGAGATCGCCTTCTCCCAGATGAACAACGGCTCGGCGATGATCTTCTACGTCCTCGTCGGCCTCATGAGCTATCTACAGAATGCCGGCTACGGCATCGCGGTCGCGGCGGCAGGACTCATCCTCACGCTCACCCGCGTCTTCGACGGACTGATCGATCCGCTCCTTGCGCTACTCATCGAGAAGGTCGACTTCCGGTTCGGTAAGCTGCGCTTCTTCATGCTCGGTGGTTGGGCGATCCGATCCCTTGCGATCCTGCTGCTCTTCGTCTGGGCCCCCGACAGTGGGCTCGGAGCCGTCTTCTTCATCGCGATATATGTCGTCTACATCATCGGATCCTCGATGAACGACATAGCCGGGCAGATGACCGGCCCCGTGCTGACGAATGACCCTCGGCAGCGGCCCACCGTGCAGGTATGGTCCACCGCCTACGCGTACTTCGTGCCCGCGATCTTTACGATCCTCTCGACGTTGGTCTTCCTGCCTCGCCACGGCAACCAGTTCACGGTCGAGATGCTCAGCGAGACCGCGGTCGCGTACGTAGCCTGCTCGCTGGTTTTCCAGATCCTCGCCTGCGTCGGTGTCTCGCGCATCGACAAGCCCGAGAACTTCGCCCACATCTCGGTCGACCGCGACAAGGCCGACGTCTCGATGCGCGACATGTGGAGCCTGCTGACGAAGAACGGGCCGTTCCAGCGCTACCTGATCAGCGGCGCGTCCGACAAGCTCGCCCAGGTTGTGAAGTCGCAGGCCGTCATCGGCACGCTCATGTGGGGCATCCTGCTCGGCAACATGCAACTCGGATCGGTGCTCGGCCTCATCGCGATCCTCCCGGGCATTGTGTTCGCGATCTTCGGTGCTCGCTACACCGGCAAGCACGGCTCGAAGGCCGCCACCGTCACATGGACGTGGATCTGCATGATTCTCGCCGTGATCTTGACCGTGTTCTGCCTGGTGGTCGACATGGGCTCAATTCTCGGCAACCTGGGGCTCACGATCGGGTTCTTCCTCGTGTACCTGCTTCTGAACGGCGCGTCCATGGTGGTCACCGTCGCGTCGGGCGCCATGCGGGCCGACGTCATCGACTACGAGCTCGACCGCTCCGGAAAGTTCCTCCCCGCGACGGTCACCGCGACGTACAACATCGTCGACCAGATCATCTCCTCGCTCGGCGCGGCGCTCGCGCTCGGCGCCGTCGCCCTCATCGGGTTCACCACGGTTATGCCCCAGCCCACCGACAGCCCGTCGACGCCCATCCTGCTGATCAGCCTGCTGCTCTTCTTCGGCCTGCCGATCCTCGGCTGGGCGTGCACCATCATCGCCATGCGCGGCTACAAACTCGACCGCATCGAAATGATCGAGGTCCAGAAGCGAGTCGCCGAGAAGAAGGACGCACTGCAGCCGGCGGGCAGTGAAACCGAGGGCGTCCTCGCCTGACGAGGCGCTTGTGCTGAGGGCCGCGGATCCCACGATCCGCGGCCCTCGTTCACGTCAGGCGGTGTGCGCCTCGCGGTACGCGGTCGGCGTCACCCCGTGGGCCTTGCGGAACACCTTCACGAAGTAGTTCGCGTCGTCGTACCCCACGAACAGTGCGATGTCACGCACACTCTCCGTCGTCGTCACGAGAAGCCTGGCCGCGCGCTCGGCGCGCTGCTGCGCAGTGTAGGCGGCAATGGTCATGCCGGTCGCGGACTTGAACCGGCGCGCGAGCGTGGAGGGGGACACCCCGAGCCGCTCCGCGAGGTCCGTCGTGGTGACCGGGCTGCGGAGATGAAGGTCCACCTCGTCGGCGATCCGGCGCACCAGCGGTGGAAAGTCGAGTTGCTTGTGACGGCGCACGTGCCGGCAGAAATCGTTGACCATCTCCACGGTGAAGGCGACCGAGCGTTCCGGGCTGGAGGAATGGCCGATCCGGTGCAGACGTTGCGCGTACTCCTGCGAGATCGCATCGATGGCCACCGGCGGCAATCCGCCGCGCTGCGCCGCGACCCGGGCCATGATCCGCAGAATGGTCGTGCCGAGGAACGGCGTGTTCAGGTAACTGATGGTCTGGGGCATCCGCCCCATGCGCTGCAGGGCGGAGAGGGCACGTTCGGATGAGCCGTCCGCGACCGCGTCCATGAAATCCCGCTCGAGCTGATACCGCTCTTCGATCACGGTGAATGCGGCCGACTGCAGCGTCTCGCCGAACCCCGGCGCGATCGTCCCGCCTTCGACCTCGACCTCGCGGAGGCTGCCGAGGAGGTCTTCGCTCCCCGTCGCTCGGAGCAGGGCCACGGCCCCGCGATACACGTACTCGGCATCGACGATCGGGTAGCGGGTGCGGTAGAGCTTGTACGCCGGGAGATGGGCACTCGGAATGCCCAGTCTGGTGAAGGCCTCCTCGGCGACGCCGGGATGCATCGGCTCATGCGTGTATGGACCGATGATGAGCAGTCGGTCGTCCCAGTGCACCAGCGCGATCGCCATTCCGAGTGGTTCCCGGATCTCGTGCACGACCTGTCGCTCCATGTCGCGCGCGAACCCCCGGATCGCCGACGCAGTGAACGCGGGTTGGATGCGCGAGTCCAGGCAGTGCGCCGCCTCGAACTCATCGAGCGCGACCACGAGGTCGGTCGTGAGCTCGATCGGGCAGCTCAAGAGCCCGGCCACCGCGGCCGTGACCGCGTCGAGGGCGTCGAGCGGACGCGAGTGCGACGTCGTCGTCATGAGATGCCTCGTTTCGTCAGGCCAGCAGATGGTGCCGAATCAATACTGATCGTGCGTGACCAGTTCTATCATGCGAGTGGTGGTAGTTCGTATCGTGGTGGGACCCCAGCCGGCGTGCGCCGGCGCATTCTCGTCGAAGGAGACTCCCATGACGCCGCACGTTGCCACCGACGCCCGCCGGGTCGTGTCGATCCACGACGGTTGGGCGTTCGCGCCCGTCGAGCGGCCTGCGGACTCGAGCTGGGAGGATGTCGCGGCGGCTGGCGAGCAGGTTACCGTGCCTCACACCTGGAACGCGATCGACGGACAGGCAGGCGGCGAGTACCGTCGCGGTCGTTCGACGTACGCACGCCTGATCGAGCCCGAGGTGCCCGGCGTCGACACCTGGATCGAGTTCGCCGGCGTGAACTCGTCGGCCGAGGTGCACTTCGGCGGGCAACTGCTCGCGCGTCACGACGGCGGATACTCGACGTTCCGCGTGAACCTGACCGCCGGTCTCGCTGCCGGCTCCCGTACCCTCCTGGTCATCGTGGACAACGCCGCGAACGACCACGTCTACCCGCAGCAGGCCGACTTCACCTTCTACGGCGGAATCTACCGCGAGGTGCGTCTGATCACCGTCGGGCGCGAGCACTTCGAGCTCGCCGAGCATGGCGGGCCGGGCCTGACGGTCACTCCGAAACTCGACGGCGAGCGCGCAGAGGTGACGGTCTCCGCTGCCATGTCGACCAGTGAAGCGGGCGCGGCCTCCGCCGTTCGCTTCACCATCGTCGGCGAGGCGGAGAAGACCGTGCCGATCGTCGGCGGAGTGGCGAGTGCGACGCTCACGATCGAGGGCGTGCGCCGCTGGCACGGCCTGCGCGACCCCCACCTCTACACCGCCCGAGCCGAGCTGCTCGCGGGCGAGACCGTGCTCGACGCGGTCGACCTGCGATTCGGATGCCGCGAGTTCGCAGTTGATCCGCACCGCGGCTTCCTGCTGAACGGCGAGGAGTATGCGCTCCGCGGTGTCTCGCGCCATCAGGACCACCAAGGCGTCGGCAACGCTGTCACCGAGGAGATGAAGCAGCACGACCTCGCGCTGCTGCTGGAGCTCGGCGCCACCACGGTGCGCCTCGCGCATTACCAGCACGACCAGCGCTTCTACGACCTCTGCGACGAGGCGGGCATCGTGGTGTGGGCCGAGATCCCGCAGATCACGGTCTTCCTCCCGGGAGCGACCGAGAACGCCCGCAGCCAGCTCACCGAGCTGATCGTGCAGAACCGCCACCACGCGAGCATCATCTCCTGGGGGCTGTCGAACGAGATCACGCTCGCGGGATCAGGCGATGACGTGGTCGCCGCCCACCGCGAGTTGAACGACCTCGCGCACGAACTCGATCCCACCCGCCTGACCGCGATGGCGAACCTGTTCCTGCTCGAGACCGACCACCCGCTGGTCGGCCTGCCCGACGTCATGTCGTACAACCTTTACTTCGGCTGGTACGTCGGCGAGGTCGCTGACAACGACACCTGGCTCGACGACTTCCACGCGGCGTACCCCGGGATCGCGATCGGCCTCGCCGAATACGGCGCGGACGCGAACGCGCAGTTCCAGTCCGCTGAACCCGAGAAGGGCGACTACACCGAGGGATACCAGGCGCTCTACCACGAGCACATGCTCGCCATGATCGAGCAGCGGCCATGGCTCTGGGCCACCCACGTGTGGAACCTCGCCGACTTCGGCTCCGCCGGTCGCGACGAGGGTGGAGCGGCCGGCCGCAACCAGAAGGGCCTCGTCTCGTTCGACCGCTCGCTGAAGAAGGACGCGTTCTACCTCTACAAGGCAGCCTGGTCGAGCGAACCGTTCGTGCATGTCGCAGGGCGTCGCCGCGCAGAACGGGCGGAGGATGTCACCGAGGTGATCGTGTACTCGAATCAGGCCCAGGTCACGCTGTCCGTCGACGGCGTCGAGTCCGGCACCGTCGAAGGCCGTCGGGTCTTCCGTTTCGAGGTGCCGCTGAGCGGTGAACACGAGATCATCGCCCGTTCCAGCGATCTCACCGATGCCGTCGTGCTCCGCCGAGTCGACGAGGTTCCCGCTTCGAGCGTGATGCCCACCACGACCATCGCCAACTGGTTCGACGAGGCCGAGCTGCCGAGCCCCGTCGGATTCTTCTCCGTGCGCGACTCGCTCGGCGACATCAAGCAGTCCAACGATGGTGCCCGCGTCATCGCTTCGGTGATGGAGGCCGTCGCGACCAGCCGTGGAGAGGTCGGTCACGGCGTCGAGATCCCGCAGGCGATGCAGGCCATCGTCGACCGTATGAGTGTGGAGACACTCATCAAGCAGGCGGGCGGTGTGCCCATCGAGGCCGTCGCGGCGCTGAATGCCCGGCTCAACGTCATCGCCAAATGACCGTGCGACGCCGGGTTCGCGACCCGCGTCGCATCCGCCATCACCGCACTCAAGAGATCCTGTCCCCATCCACGCACGATCACGGAGCACCACATGAGCATGATCATCGACAAGGCTGAGGTCATCGTCACCAGCCCCGACCGCAACTTCGTCACCTTGAAACTCACGACCGCCGACGGACTCACGGGCCTCGGCGACGCGACCCTGAACGGCCGCGAACTCGCCGTCGTCGCCTACCTGCGGGAGCACGTCGTGCCGCTGCTCATCGGAATCGACGCGGGCCGCATCGAGGACACGTGGCAGTTCCTGTACCGGTCGGCCTACTGGCGGCGCGGCCCGGTGACGATGAGCGCCATCGCCGCCGTGGACACCGGCGATCGCGGCCGTCGACATGGCGCTGTGGGACATCAAGGGCAAGGCCGCGGGAATGCCGGTCTATCAGCTGCTCGGCGGTGCTTCACGGAATGGTCTGATGGCCTACGGGCACGCGTCGGGCAAGGAATTGCCCGAACTCTTCGATTCCATCCGCGCGCACCAGGAGCAGGGGTATCGTGCGATTCGCGTGCAGACCGGCGTTCCGACACTGAAGGCGATCTACGGCATTGCGGCGCAGGGCGCCGACGTCGGCGATGCATCCGTTCGCTACGACCACGAACCCGCGCGACGCGGCGCAAAACCCGTCGAGGAGGACTGGGACACCCGCGCGTACCTGAACCACCTGCCGGGCGTGTTCGAGGCCGTGCGCAACGAGTTCGGCGGCGACCTGCCGCTCCTGCACGACGGGCACCACCGAATGACCCCGATCCAGGCCGCACGCCTCGGCAAGGACCTCGAGCCGTACGATCTGTTCTGGCTCGAGGACTGTACCCCGGCCGAGAATCAGGAGGCGCTGCGGCTGGTGCGGCAGAACACCACGACGCCGCTCGCGATCGGCGAGATTTTCAACACGGTGTGGGACTTCAAGGACATCATTCGTGACCAGCTCATCGACTACGTGCGCGGCGCGGTCACGCACATGGGCGGGATCAGCCCGTTGAAGAAGACACTCGACTATGCGGCGATGTACCAGATCAAGTCAGGCATGCACGGCCCGACCGATATCAGCCCCGTCGGAATGGCCGCGGCGATGCACTTGGGCTTATCGATCCACAACTTCGGGATCCAGGAGTACATGCAGCACGGAGTGAAGACCGACCAGGTGTTCGAGCAGTCGTTCACTTGGACCGACGGGTACCTGCACCCCGGCGACCAGCCAGGACTCGGCGTCGAGCTGAACGTCGACGAAGCCGGCAGGTACCCGTACGAGCGGGCCTACCTGCCCTACAACCGGCTGCTCGACGGCACCGTCCACGACTGGTGAGCGCAATCGACCGGGTCGTTGTCCCGCGCGTGGTCGTGATGGGCGTTTCCGCGGCCGGCAAGTCCACAGTCGCGGCCGAACTGGCGAGCATGCTCGGCGTGCCGTTCGCCGATGCAGACGACCTGCATCCGGAAGACAATCGGGCGAAGATGGCCGCGGGCGTGCCACTCACCGACGATGATCGATGGCCCTGGCTCGCCAAGGTCGGAACAACCTTGTCGAAGGCGGATCACGGGCTGGTGATCGCGTGCTCGGCGCTGCGCCGTTCCTACCGCGACCTCATCCGACACGCCGCGCCAGATGCCTTCTTCCTGCACCTAACCGGAGATCGTGAGCTGCTGCGCAGTCGCTCATCCGCTCGGGTTGGACATTTCATGCCCCACAGTCTGCTCGAGTCGCAGTTCGCGACTCTGGAACCGTTGGAAGCCGACGAGCGCGGCGCCACGATCGACGTCGAGCCGCCGCCCGAGGCGGTGGCGTTCGACGCTCTGAGTGCCATGCACAGGTAGTTCGTGCCTGCGACCCGTGACCACCGGCTGGGCGAAGCTCGAGCTCTGGTCTTGCAATATTCGCTAAAGGTAGGCCCGTCGGTTGGAGCTCACGGTACAAGTCAATGCACGCGTTTATGTGCTCGTCCTGGGGGCAACCGAACGGTGTAGCTTGCCGGCTTTCGAGACTTGGGATCAAACTTGCTTTTAGGTTGTGCTTTTACATAGGAGTTGGCCTTCTATTGGTGGGCGGTCTCGGGTTCAAGCTGCGTTTCGTGTGCTCAAATAGTGCTTCACCGCCCTGCTGTGAAGACTCGTGGGGAGCCGACCCGGCAGATCCTCGCGGAGCCCGCCAAGCAGACCGTTGACTTGTCGAACATCACACTTGATGCACGCACGTCTATTCCACGCTTGGTCGGTTGAGATTCCTCGAGCTGAGTCGAACCATCTCGAGGCGATCAGGAATCTCCGGTCGTGCCTGTGGCTGCGCGGGGCCGGACGTCGGTGCGCATAAGTGCATCGATTAGCACCCGCTGAGCGGTTGCCATCACGGCGAGCTGCTCTGCCGGCACCGTGGCGATCGTGTCCTCTGCGGAGTGGTACCAGGACGGGGCCAACGTGACGTTGTAGCTGGGTACATAGGGCGGAAGGTGACTGATCGTCGATGCGGGGCCGATGAGGGGAGCGACGGGTATCCCGAACGCGGACATGTGGGTGCGAATCTGGTCCCGGAGCTCTTCGTTCTCGGAGGCGATGACGCCATGGACCACGGTGTTTCCGGGTGGGGTGCATGAGCCATCCGCCGCCATGTGGTCCAGCCAGTTGAACGCGATGGTTCGCTGGAGCAGATCGTCCCTGTGGCGTTCGACGAAGTGATAGAGGTCGAAGTCGCCGGTGTCGTGGCCGCCGCTCGCGAGGAAGACTAGCGTCCTCGGGCGCTCTGCGAGCGGCAGGGCGGTGTAGTGACGCATAAGCCCGAGAAGGACGGCGTTTCCGGTGGCGTTATCGACGGCGCCGTCGAAGGTTGAATCGTAGTGAGAGGCAATAATGACCACGTCATCAGATTTCCCGGGGAGGATGCCGATGACGTCATCGACGACGGCGTGCAGCGCATGCTCGCCCGGACCGAGTGAGCCGCCGACCGCGGTGGCCCAGCCGCCCTTTGGCACATCGAGCAATACGTTGTGCAGTTCGATCTCACTGCCGATGGCGGCCTCCCGTGCGAGCCGGTCGAAATCGACCTGCCCGACGGTGAACGCCGGTATCTGGCCGAGGCGGGCATCGTGAGCGTGCGTCGGGAAGTTCTGCGCGAAATGCATGAGCATGGTGGCATTGCCCGGCGCGCCAGCGCGACGCACATAGCCGACGGCACCCGCCGCCACTGCGGTTGCGTAGAGCCCCCTCTCGGAGGACGAGCTACCGTCCGAAGGAAGGAAGTTACCGGCATAGGAGATGTCGGCGAGCACGACTTTCCCGGCAAGGTCCATCCCTTCGAAGCTCGGGCTTCCCGTTCTCGCATCGACGTAGACGACACCGCCTCGGGCTGCCCCGGGCGTTGAATACCAGATGGGGAGCGAGTTCGCCCGCCAGACATTGGCCGGCGGCTGACCGGTCGGGTGTGCCGACACTGACCATTCCTGCGGGTAGTAGAGATTGAAGGGCCAGCTCTCCACCGTGGTGGTCAGCGACGCCCGTTCGAACTCGCGCCGGAAGTGTGCAGCGGCGTTGCGGGCGGCAGGCGACCCATTGCGTCGCCATCCGAGTTCAGTGATCAGGCGCACGTCCGCCATGAGCGATTCCGCGGACAGCGGGTCCTGATTGGCTTCGGCGTGGCTCATTCGCGTGTCTCGGCATTCATGTCTGCAACTCCTGCGCTAGTCCACAAGTGGAATGGTTTCTCGTGCTGAAGTATGCTACAAGTTGAATGGTCAGTCAAACGTCGCAGCACGCTCGGCCGCCAACGAAGGCGCTCGGACCGCGATCGATTCGAAGGGAGCCGTTCGATGACGCAAGCAGGAGGCATCGCGCACAGTCCCTCCATCGGGACGTACGCGAACCCGCTCGACCTGGCCTATAAGATCCAGGATCAATCCGTTGGACCGCTGATGCGGCGGGTGAATCGCGAGGCCGCGGATCCCTCTGTCGTGCTCTACAAAGACCGTTTCTACCTCTTCGCGTCGATGTCAGGCGGCTTCTGGCACTCCAGCGATCTCGCGGAATGGACCTTTGTCGCGGCACCGGAACTGCCGGCTTATGACTACGCACCCGACGTGCGGGAGATCGACGGCCAGCTGGTCGTCTGCGCTTCTCGTCGTGGCAAGCCCTGCCCGTTCTTCCGGACAGACGACCCGCTCAGCGGCCGATGGGAGGAGATCCCCGGCTCGCGTGCGTTCTGGGACCCCAACCTCTTCCAAGACGATGACGGCAGGGTGTATCTGTACCAGGGATGCTCCGCGCGCACGCCGATCGACGCGGTGGAAGTCGATCGATCCACCTTCCGCTCGCTCGCGGAGCCCGAGCCTGTCATCGCAAGCAATATGAGCCAGCGCGGCTGGGAGCGCAGGGGGGAGAGCTACGACCAGACGAAGGACAAGGATCCTGTTCTGCTGAGCCTGCTCCTCGGGAGCGGCCCGTACCTCGAGGGCGCCTGGATGACGAAGCACGCGGGACGCTACTACCTGCAGTACTCCGCCCCCGGCACACGATTCAACACCTACGCGGACGGATACTACGTCGGCTCATCTCCGATTGGGCCGTTCGAGTACGCGCCCAACTCGCCTTTCTCGCTCAAGCCAGGCGGGTTCATTACCGGTGCAGGCCACGGCTCGACCTTTCAGGACCGACACGGCAACTGGTGGCACGCAGCGACGATGCGCATCTCCGTGAACGACATTTTCGAACGCCGGGTGGGGCTGTTCCCGGCTGGGTTCGACGAGGACGGCTTGCTGTTCTGCTGCCAGGAGTTCGGCGACTACCCGGTAGCGATCCCGGCCGGCCCGGCCGACCCGTGGTCGCTCACAGGGCGCAGCATGCTCCTCTCCTACGCTCGGCCCGTCACCGCCTCATCGTCGATGGATGGCCACGAAGCGCATCGAGCCGTCGACGAGGATATCCGCAGCTGGTGGGTGCCGGTCACGGCGGATGCCGGAGAGTGGCTGCAGGTCGAGCTGCCCGAAGGCGCCCTGGTCGAGAGTGTGCAGGTCAACCTCGCTGAACACGAATGGGACAGGATGAAGCCCCGGCCCCGAGACGGCGTGCGGTCGAAGCGAGGGTCGCGCGCGATCGACCTCCTCGACCTTCCAACGCCTTTCCTCCTGGAAGGCTCCGCGGACGGCGAATCGTGGACCACGCTCGCCGATGCCCGGCCGATAGCCGCGAACCGCACCCACGCCTGGGTGACGCTCGAAGAGCCGCGTGCGCTCCGATATGTGCGTGTCACCGGGGGCAGCCAGCCGTACGGCACGGCGTTCGCGCTCAGCGGCCTCCGCGTCTTCGGGCAGGGGGCCGGGGCGGCGCCTGCAGCGGTGACGCCGCGACTTGAGCGCACCGGCGCGCTCAACCTCGTCGTCGACTGGGCGCCCGACGAGGCGGCGCACGGATACAACGTGCGCTGGGGAGTCGCATCAGACAAGCTCTATTCCTGCTGGCAGGTCCTGGGTTCGTCGGCGCAGCTCGACATCGGCGCTCTGAACGCCGGGGTGCCGTACTGGGTGGCCGTCGACTCGTTCAACGAGAACGGCGTGACCCGAGGGCGCGCGGTCCCCGCTCCCGCGTGGGATCATGCGACCGCAGTGCCGAGACCGTCGACGAGGTAGTGCTGCCGAACTCCTCCGCTCGCGGGTGCATGCCGATGCTCCAGCTGGGCCGGAGGAGATCGTGGCACGTGGTGGCACACGAAAGCCTCCGGTCGGTGACGGTTCTAGACGAACCGCACACTCGACCGGAGGCTTTCCTCACGTCAAGGCCAGAGATGCCACCAACGTCGTGGCCGGGGACGGCCGGTAGTCGCGGGGGAGACCGCGATGACGTCAGCCGGCGGGCCTCGCTCGGCTCATGCGTCGGCTCGCTCAGAGGCCATTGCCAGCACGAGATCGTCCGCGATGGCGACCAGGGCCGACGCCGGGATTGACCCCGATGCTGCGATGCCGAGGAGGCTGAGATTCGGCATCGAAGCGACCAGCTCCGTGTTCGTCAGCCACGGAAGGTGCTCATCGAGGACGCTCTGCACGGTGGCGTCCATCAGTAGCTGGTGCACGGATGCGGTGAGCAGTTGCTCCGCAGGGTGACCGTGAAACGATGGAAGCGGTTCCGCGGTGGCGGCGGCGCGTTCCGCGTCCGCGCGGGCGGCGAGGTGTTCGGCGCTGACGAGGCCTTCCTGAGGCAGCCCGAGTCGCATGAACTGGCTGGCCGGAGCGTCGCTGCGGCGCATCTCCTCGACAAGAAGGCCCAGCATGCGCAGCTCGGCCGCGTCGTCCACGATCGGTTGCAGCTGATCCGGGTCGGTGGCGAGGTCGAACAGCAGCGTGCCGTGCAGCCACGGGTTCATGCGCCGCCCGACCGAGTTGATGCGCATCGTGCGGAGTCCCTTCGTGAAGGGGAAGGGGGCCGCCGGCTCCCAGTTCTGAAGCTCCTTCACCGAGAACCGGCTGCGCATGTGCGTCGGCATCAGCGTGAAGTCTTCGATCGGCTCGTTCTTAACGGTCGCTGAGGCGCGCATGTAGACGTATCGTCCGTCGGTCACGTTCACGTGGCCGCCATGGATGCCGAAGAGGGCTGCCTCCCGTGATGACGCGTCCGTGGACAGATCGCGCCCCTGCATGTCGGCAGTGGCCGGAACTCCGAAGAAGCCGAGCAGGGTCGGCGCGATGTCGATGGTCTGCGACAGGTCGTCGCGCCGCTCTCCGTCCCTGGCCTCCCGCGGATCCCACAGGAACATCGGCAGGTGGACGAGTTCGTTGTACCAGGGCTGCACGGACTTCGCCCACCAGCCGTGCTCGCCGAGCAGGAAACCGTGATCGGTGTTCACGATCAGCATCGTGTCATCCCAGAGGTCGTGCTCATCCATGGCGTCGAGGATGCGGCCGAGCGAGCGATCGCACATCGAGACGAGCGCGGCATACTCGCGCCGGGCGTGCTCGACCTGGTCCTCTCCCTCAGTCACCTTCTGGTAGGCCGGCCAGTCGAATTCTGGACCATCGTACGGGTGCGGATAGAGATCCTTGTACTCCTGGTGAGTGAAGAACGGCTCGTGCGGGTCGAACATCTCGATCTGCAGCATCCAACGATCGGCGGCCGCGTTTGTCTCGATGAAGTGAAGCCCGGCGTCGACGGTGAGAGTCTGAGAATGCTCGGACTCCGACTCCATGTAGCGACGGTTCACCTGGTCCTGCCGGCGCATCCGGCTGAATAGGTCGCCGCCGGCGTTCGGCTCCACGACGCCCTTCCAGGGGTCGCCCTCCTGTCCGCGGAAGAACTCCCAGGTACTGAACCGGGTGTGGTAGGTGGCGCCGCCGTCTTCCCAGTAGTGCGGGTGGTCCGAGGTCAGATGGGTGTGTACACCTGCACGGCGGAGCATCTCCGGCATTGAGTCGTCAAACGGCTCGAGGGGGCCCCATCCGCGATGCAGGAAGTTGTATCGCCCCGTGTGGAGTTCGCGTCTGGCCGGCATGCACGGCATGGAGCCGGCATAGAAATTGTCGAAGGTGACGGTGCGGTTAGCGAGCCTCTCAAAATTCGGCGCGTGGACGAACGAGTCTGCGTATGGCGGCAGCATGTGCCGGTTCAGGCTGTCGAACATGACGACAATGGCTTTCATGGATAGGAGTCCTTCCCTGGTAAGGCTCAGACCGTGAGGGCCTGAAGGTTCTGATTCGCGTGGATCGCTGCAAGTCGGTGACGTTCTGCTCTGCGCAGTCTCTGTCGGTCGGGATCCGGTACGGGAGCTGCGAGGAAGAGTCGCTGCGTGTAGGGATGCTCAGGGCGGGTTGTGACCTGCTCGGCATCGCCCCACTCGACGATCTCGCCCCGGAACATGACGGCAACGCGGTGACTGAGGTGGCGCACGACGGCCAGGTCGTGCGAAACGAAGAGATAGGCGACGCCGGTGCGTGCCTGGATCTCCTGGAAGAGCGTCAGGATGCGGGCCTGCGTCGAGAGGTCGAGTGCGCTCACTGGTTCGTCGCAGACGATCAGTTTCGGCTCAAGGTCGAGCGCCCGGGCAATGGCGATGCGTTGGCGCTGACCGCCGGAGAACTCTCTCGGCAACCGGTCGACGCTGTCCACGGGGAGGTCCACCTGGTCGAGCAGCTCGCGTATCCGCTTGCGTGCCTGCCCAGCCGGCACCTTGCGGACGGTGAGCGGCTCCATCAGGATCTGCTCCACGGTCATCGCTGGGTTGAGCGAGGTGTACGGGTCTTGGAAGACGACCTGGACGTCGGCGGAGAGCGCCTGCCGCTCGCGCCGGGTGAGCCCGCTGATCTCCCGTCCTTCAAAGAGGATGCTCCCGTCGGAGACCGGTGCCAGTCCCAGCAACGCTCGCCCCAAGGTCGTCTTGCCCGAACCGGATTCGCCGACGAGACCGACAGTCTCTCCGCGGCGGATGTCGAGCGACACTCCCTTGAGAGCGTGGAAGTCGGGACGCCGGAAGCCTTTGACCGGGTAACGGACGTGGAGGCCGTGGACCCGGAGAAGGGTCTCGTCGTTCATCGGAGTGCTCCTTGGCAGGCGACGTCGAACTGTGGGGCCGAGGGAACCAGATCGGGTTCGCCTGGGTCATCGAGGAGGTCGTCGAAGAGTGACTGGGTGTACGGGTGGGATGGGGCGGCGAACACCGAGTGGACGGGACCGGTCTCGACGATCCGACCGTGCCGCATCACGGACACGTTGTCGCAGATGTCGGCGACGACACCGAAGTCGTGCGTGACCAGGATCATGGCCATGCCGAACTCCCTCTGCAGGTCCCGGAGGAGATCGAGCACCTCTGCCTGCACTGTCACATCGAGTGCGGTGGTCGGTTCGTCCGCGATCAGTAGTTCGGGATTGCATGACACCGCGCCGGCGATGAGGACGCGCTGCGCCATCCCGCCGGAGAGCTCGTGGGGATAGGCGGCGAATGTGCGCGGGGGGTGGGGGATGCCCACTCGTTCGAGCAGAGCCAGCGCTTGTTCCTTCGCCTCTCGCCGGGACATGCCCAGCCGGAGCCGAAGGGGTTCCATGAGCTGGCTCCCGATCGTGAATGCCGGGTCGAGGTTCGACATCGGCTCCTGCGGCACATAGCCGATCTTGCGGCCGCGGATTCGTGTCAGCTGTCTCGACGAGAGCACCGCCAGGTCCGTGCCGTCGTAGACGATCGAGCCGCCGACGACGCGGCCGCCCTCCGGGAGCAGCTGGAGGATCGACCAGCCAGTCTGGGTCTTGCCTGAGCCGGACTCACCGATCAGCCCGTGGACCTCACCTCGATGGACCGTGAGCGACAGGTCCTTGACCACCTGTTTCACTGAGCCGTCCGGCTGATCGTAGCCAACGGTGAGGTGCTCGATCTTGAGGAGGACGTCGCTCCGAGCCGTGGTCGTCTCGTGCCGGATCACGTTCTCGCTCGCCGCGGCCGAGGTCGCACGGGTGCCGGATCGCGGTCGTTTCGAGGAGGGGCTGCGCTCGATGGCATCACGGAGCGCGTTCGCGAGCAGCACCAGACTTATGCAGCTGAGCGCGATAGCGAGGCTCGGCCAGAGCATCAGGATCGGGTCCGAGTAGATGTTGGCGAACCCGTCGTTCAGCATGCCGCCCCAGGTGGGCAGAGTGAGGTCGCCGAGGCCGAGGAACTCCAGTCCGGACTGGATCGCGATGGCGATCCCGGCGACGACCGCGCCCTGAATGAGGACCGGCGCGCGAACCACCGACAGAATGTGCCGTCCGATGATCCGTGCGTCGCCGAGGCCGGAGACACGCGCCGCGTCAACATAGAGCTCGTTCTTCACGCCCGTCACGCTTGCGTACACCAGCCGGAAGAAGGCGGGCGAGAGGAGTACGCCGAAGATCGCCATCGACGTCCACACGGATGGCCCGAGCACCGCGCGAGCTGCCAGCAAGACGACCATGCCTGGGAGCGCCTGGAGGAGACCAACCGTCCACGACGACACGTTGTCGAACCATTTTCCGAAGTAGCCGGCGATGAGGCCGCTGACCGTACCGAGCACCGCGGCGATGATGAGACCCACGGCCGCGCCGGCGAGACTGAACCGGGTGGCGTAGAGAAGTCGCGAGAGCACGTCCCGGCCGGCGCTGTCGGTTCCGAGTGGGTGCGTCGGCGTCATCGGGCCGAGGACATCGGCGGCCGAAGCGGTGTCCGGGTCGTGGGGAGCGAGCAGTGGCCCGAAGATCGCGACGAGGACGGCGAAGACGAGGAATCCCAATGCGGGAGCTCCGACGGGGTTGCGCAGCACCTGGCGCATGATCGAGGCGCGCGGACGGCGCCGTGCTTCGGCGAGCACTGCGGTGTCGGTGGTGGGGAGGGTTTCGGTCATGACAGACGCACCTTCGGGTTGAGCCAGCCTTGCAGCAGATCGACGACGAGATTGAGGACGATGACCAGCATCGCGGTGACGACGACGAGCCCCATGACGAGTGGGATGTCGCCCTGAGAGGTGGCGGTGACGGCGACCTGGCCGATGCCGGGGATGGCGAACATCTGCTCGATGATGACCGCGCCCCCGAGAAGCCCGACGAATTGGACGCCGAGCACGGCGAGTGCGGGTCCGGCGGAGTTTCGCAGCACGTGCCGGTAGACGACGCGACCGATGGGGATCCCGCGGCTGCGGAGCGTGCGGACATAGTCCCGGCTGAGCGCATCGAGCATCGATCCGCGCACCTGTTGGGTGACGGCGTCGATTCCGCCGAGCGCGAGCGCGATCACGGGAAGTGTGACGGAAGCGAGCCAGCCGCTCACGGATGTCGTCGCCTGGACGTATCCCGTCGGCTGGAACCACTGCAGGTTGATGGCGAAGACGAGCACAAGTGCGAGCGCAACGAGGAAGCTGGGGATGGCCGCACCGGTGAGCGAGACGCCCTGTACGACGCGATCGATCCAGCCTCCGCGGGTCGCGGCCAGGACGCCGAGCACAACCGACACGATCGCGATGAGCAATGTCGCGCCCAGGACGAGCGACAGGGTGACCGAGATCCGGCTCGTGATCGCTTCTGTCACGGGCTGACTCGTGAACCACGAGGCACCGAAATCGCCGGTCACGGCGCGCGAGGCCCAGTCGAAGAACTGGGCGGCGACGGATCGGTCAAGGCCGAGTTCCTGGGTCTTCTGCGCGACGGCGACGGCGCTCGCCTCGTTTCCGAGGAGCCGACGCGCGATGTCACCGCCGCCGGCGTAGAGCAGTAGGAATGCGATCACGCTGATCGCGGCGATGAGGACGACACCCGAGACCACGCGTCTCGCGATGAATGTCAGCACGGTTCTCTCCTTCGAGATCGGATCGTTGAACGGACGGCCGGGGAGACCCCGGCCATCCGAGATTTATCCCTTGGGGACGAAGTTCCACAGGTAGGGGTACGCGTTGCCCGCTTGGACCTCCACCGAGGTGGTGGGGTCGGACGCGTAGCTCTGCTGGGGCCGGTACCAGGGGGCGAACCATGCCTGATCAACGACGTATTCGTTGAGTGCCTTGGCGGCAACTGATGATTCCGATTCCGTCCCAGTCTGGATTGTCTGGATCAGCGCTTCGACCTTGGGGTCCGTATAACGGAACGGGTTCCAGGCGGCAGCCTCGGCGATGTCGAGGTTCACGGTTTCCCATGTCGTGGGTGCAGCCTTGAGTGAGAACAGCATCGACGGGAACTTCGCAGCCAGGGCATCCGTGAGGAAACTGGTCGGTGCCTGGGGAACGAAGTTCACGTTGATGTCGACGGCATTCAAGTACTGCTTCACCAGCGCGTAGGCCGCGGGGGCGGTGCCCGATGCCTGCGGCTGCGTCAGCGTGATGGAGCCGGGGGCGTAGCCGGCATCCGCCAAGAGATCCTTGGCCTTCTCTGGGTCGTATGGGTATGCGGAATCGAGCTCCTCGACGTAGCCATCGGACTCCGGCGAGAAGATCTGCGCGGTCACTGTTCCATACCCGCGCGCGAGGGCATCAAGCAGCGCTTCCTTGTCGAAGGCGTGATTGATGGCCTGCCGCACGCGCACGTCCCCGAGTGGCTCTTCGGCTCGGCCGTCCCGGTCGAAGAGCATGAGCCCGAAGAAGTTCAGTTGCTGCCCGTGCGCCGTGAAGCCGGCGGCCTCGACCTGCTCGAGTGAGCCGTTGTCGGTCACCGGGGCGCCGTTGACCTGGCCGCCTTGAATCGCGTTGACGATGGCGGTTGGCGTCGCGAACACGTTCATCACGACCTTGGCATAGTGCTGTTGGTCCGGCGCGAAGTAGTCCTCATTCCTGGTGAAGACGTATGTCGAGCCGACGACGGTCGCTTTCGTGTCCAGAACGTACGGTCCCGAGCCGACCGGATTGGTCTTCTCGGTGGGGCTGTCGAAGCTCTTCGGGCTGGCCATGAGGCCCGGGTTCTGCGAGAGGAACGAGAGCAGCGAGGGGTTCGGCTCGGCCAGGGTCAACAGCAGCGTGCTGTCATCGACCGCCTGGGCGTCGGCGAGGTCTGCGAGGTACGACTTCTGTGGCGAGGCGCCGTCGCGGAACCGGAGCAGGTTCTGTGCGGCCGCATCCGCGGTGAACGCCGTGCCATCGGTGAAGGTGACGTCGGTCCGGAGCTCCAGCGTGAGCTGCGTGTTGGAGTCATCGTAGGACCACTCGGTTGCGAGCCACGGTTCGACGGTGCCGTCGGGCGTGGTGCGCAGAAGTGTGTCGTAGACCGCCTGGACGTAAGGGGACTGGTTCGCCCACTGGGCGTCCTTGGCCGCGAACGTCACAGGTGGAGAAAGGGTAGCGATGGTGAGGGTGCCGTCGGTGGAGGACGAGGACTCGGCGGATGAGCCGCCGTCAGTTGCGCAGCCCACGAGAGCAGCGGCGGTGACAGCGATCACCACGCCGAGGCTGAGGCTTCGCCGGAAGGAAAACTTCATTGGTCTCTTTCGGTACTCGGGTTGGGCCGCAGAGACGTTGATCCTCGGCGACCGATTCCATTTGTGGAATCGTCGTAATGATTCCACTTTTGGAATCCATACGTCAAGTCGCTATCCTAGGAATTACCGAGACAACCGGTCCGAAGGAGAGCTAGATGTCCAAGATGACGCTCGAGCATGTGCTCCTGGGTGTGCTGATTCAGCACCCGCGCACGGGCTATGACCTGAAGCGCTTCATGGACACACACGGCCTCTTCATCAGAGCAAACACGCAGATGAGCCAGGTGTATCGAGCGCTGACCGAACTCGATGCCCGGGGGTGGGCGAGCTACTCCACGGAGGAGAGGCCCGGAGCCCGCGATGCGAAGATCTATCGCGCGACGAGCGAGGGCGAGAGCGTATTCTTCGAGTGGCTCACCTCGCCGTACACACCGGTCTCCGCCCGGCCGAACCCAGAGTTCCAGGGGCGGATTCATTTCGCAGGGTTCCTCAGCCGCAGTCAGCTCGTCCAGCTGCTCGATGCGGAGATCGAGGGCCGTCGCGCGCAAGTCGCCCGCTATCGATTCCGGGATCGCTCGATCCAGGTGCTTCCGGACGTCGGGTACGACATCGAGATGGGTTCTGTGGTGCGAGAGCGCATGCATGAGATTGGTGCCGTGGCGATGGATCAGCACATCGCCGACATGGTCGAACTGCGCGAGGCCGTCCTCGGTCTCGGCGAGAGCGAACGCCCCTCACGTGAGGCGATCTGAGAACGTGACCCTGCACCCCAGCTCCAGCCCCAATCCCGACTGTGGTTGTGGGGCCCCGGTTCGCCCGGACTTCGTTTCGACCGATAGTGCACCGCAGCAGCAGCAGCAGCAGCAGCAGCTGCGTGTCGGTCGCGGAGACCATGCGATCGAGCAGGCTGTGATACCACGCGGGACCTTCACGATGGGGGACTCCTCCGGCGACCGCAACGCCTCCGACGGTGAGGTGCCGCTGCACGCCGTGACTCTCGGCGCGTTCTCTATTGACGCCACGAGCGTCACGAACGACGCCTTCGCCGGTTTCGTCGCCAACACCGGGTATCGGACCGAGGCTGAAACCTTCGGCTTCTCTGCGGTCTTTCACCTCGCTGTCGAAGCGCCGGTCACCGACGTCATGGGGCCGTCCGCCGGCACACCGTGGTGGTACGGCGTGCGCGGGGCAGACTGGGCGCATCCCGGCGGGCGGGAGTCGTCGCTCGACGGTCTCGGTGACCACCCGGTCGTGCACATCTCCTGGAACGATGCGATCGCCTACTGTGCCTGGGCGGGCCGGCGTCTGCCGACCGAGGCGGAATGGGAGTACGCCGCGCGCGGAGGGATCGATTCGGCGAAGTACCCCTGGGGGGACGACGAGGTGGATGCGGGGGGATGGCGGGCCAACATCTGGCAAGGGGTCTTCCCTCGCCACAACACCGGTGAAGACGGCTTCGGCACCACTGCACCAGTCCGCACCTTTGAGCCCAACGGCTTTGGATTGTGGCAACCGGTGGGCAATGTCTGGGAGTGGTGCGCAGACTGGTTCGACCCGCGCTATTACAGCGTCTCTCCTGTCGACGATCCGCCCGGCCCGGATCATGGGCAGGGCCGAGTGCTCAGAGGGGGCAGCTACCTCTGCCACAACTCGTACTGCAATCGCTACCGCAACGCAGCGCGTTCGCAGAACACTCCGGACTCGTCGATGGGCAACGCCGGATTCCGCACCGTCGCACTCTGAGCGGATCCCACGACTGACCATGTCAGGAGCGCTCGCTGCCCGAGGCGCCCAACCACCAGGTCCAGGTGTAGCTACCGGGTCCGACGCGGTACCGCTGGAGCGTGTCGGGCCCGCATGATGCAGTGCCGAGACCTCGGTGCGCGACATCCAGGTGCACCCAGGTCTGCGAGTCACTCTGCAGCTCCCAGTTGTGACGTTTCGCAGCGAGCTCGGCGGCGCTGGTGTGCGAGGCGTTGAACTGAACCGGAACACTGCTCGCCAACGCGAGGCGGGCACCATCGGCCCGGGTCAGTGCGGCTCGGGTCACATTGCTGCGCCCGCCGTTCTCCTGCGGCTTGATGTAGGGGCCGGCCAGCTCTGAGACGGGTGACGACCACGGGCCGAGCAGGGCCGATGAGCGTCGATCCGGGTAGGACTCGTGCGGACCGTCGCCGAGCCAGCTCGCGTTGTCGAACCCTGGCGCGGTGGCAAACACCATGCCGATCCTCAGTAGATCGGTGATTGCCGGCGGGATCTCGATGCGTTCCTCGAATCGTCGCGCGCCGTCGCTCTCGGCGGTGATCGTCTGGACGTGCTCGATCACATGCCCGGTCGCGGAGTGAAGGCGGGCGCGGACGGTCACCTGGGAGTTATCCGAGTTCGAGGTGATGCCGAGTAGTTCTCTTGTAATGCTGTGCAGACCGCTCGCCTCGAATCGCCAGCGCACGAGGCGGGCGTTGTCGTTGTCGGTTGGGGCACGCCAGAGCGACACACTCGGTCCCGCCGTCAGCAGCGGATGCACGAGAATGCCGTCGGCGTCGACGGTGAGGGAATCGGTCGGGGTGGATGGCTCTGCCGGGTCAACAACAGGCACGACCGCCAGGGCAGGCTCCCGGAGCACGACCTGTTGGACGGATAGCTCCGTTCCCGCCACACCCCATGCGACATCGCCAGCGGTGGTGACCGTGAAGCGGATCGCCAGCGTCTCCGAGCCGACGAGAGAGAGGAGCTCCGAGGGGAGCCCGATCTCTACCGTCTCTCCCGGCGCAACAGCAGGGATGCGGAACCGGATGCCGTCTCCGACTTCACTCGAGCTGACCGCCTGCGCTGAGATCCGCAGGTCCTCGAGCCCGGTGAAGGTGCGTTCATTTCGTACTCGCACGATGCCGACAGCGACATCCTCCGGACTGCCGCTGATGCGGAGCGGGGCCCACGCGTGGCGAACCTCGAACATGGCTGGGTGCGGAGTGCCATCCGGGGCCAGGAGCCCGTCGAGGCAGAAGTTTCCGTCGTTGGGTTCCTCGCCGAAGTCGCCACCCATCCGGTATCGACCATCGCCGTCAGGATCGAGTCCGTGGTCGCGCATCTCCCAGATGAATCCGCCCTGCACGCCGGGGGTGCTGCGGACAACATCCCAGTAGTCAGTGAAGGAACCGTTGGAGTTGCCCATGGCGTGCTGGTACTCCGACATGATCAACGGCCGGTCGGCTCGTGGGTCCACTCCGTAGGCCCGGAGTGCTTCCAGCGACGGATACATCGGGCAGACAATGTCGGTCTGTGCGTGACCGACGTACCAGTCGGCGGCGATCGCACCCTCGTAATGCACTGGGCGGGTCGAGTCGTAGCCGCGAACCCAGCCCGCAGCAGCACTCTGGTTGGGGCCGCTGGACGTCTCGTTGCCGAGCGACCAGGCAATCACGCTGGGGTGGTTCTTGTCTCTGAGCACCATGCGCGAGACACGGTCGACAAACGCGGACAGGTAGCGAGGATCCGCGCTCAGCGTGTCTGCATAGTCGTGGCCCTCGATGTCCGCCTCGTCGATGACGTAGAAGCCGAACTCATCCGCCAGGTCCAGCAGGGCCGGGTGGGGCGGGTAGTGCGCCGTGCGGATTGCGTTGACATTGTGTCTCTTGAGCACGATGAGATCGTCGGCGATCTGCTCCCGATTGAGTGTCCGTCCAGTCTGTGGGTGGAAGTCGTGTCGGTTGACTCCCTGTACCCAGATGCGCTGGCCGTTGATCAGGAGATCCTTGCCGACGATCTGCACACGACGGAACCCGACGCGAATACGCGTCTGGTCGACAACTTCTTCCTCAGTGCCCAGGAGCTCGATGCTCACCTCGTGCAAGCTCGGTGTCTCCGCGGTCCAGGCTGCGATGTCTGCGAACTCCAGTTTCAGGGTGGCTCGGCGAGGAACCGCCGGGAACATCGCCGCCGCGAGGGGCATCGCGGCCGCACGAATCTCTGCCGGAACAGGAACACCCGCCGCCAGTCCGCTGCGCAGCCCGGAGAGGTCCATCTCTCTGAGCACGGCGGGAACGACCATGCCCGCGCCGGGGCCCTGCCGCGGATTGCGCATCGCCACCGTGCAGTCGATGCTCTGTCCGTTCGCGCGTACTCGCACGACATGGCTGCCGCTGGCCAGTGGGTCACGGCTGTCGAGCTCGACATCAACGGTCAGTGTTCCGGTTCCGCTGTCGGCATCGAAGTCGGCGACGGTGTGCACATCCGCGAGATATGTGGTGGGTGTGCTGAAGAGAGAGACGGACTGGGTTATACCGCCATGCCACCACTGGTCCTGGTCCTCGATGAAGCTGGCGTCTGACCACTTGATGACGGTCAGAACGAGCTCGTTCCCGTGCTCGAGCAGGTGGTCCGTGACGTCGACCTCGGCTGCAAGGTGGCTGTCCTTGCTGACGGCCAACTGCACTCCGTTCAGCTCCACGATCAGCACCGATTCCGCGGCGCCGACATGCAGGATGACGCGCCGTCTTGCCCATGCGGGATCGGCGTCAAAGGTGCTCCGGTACACGCCCGTCGGGTTCGTCGCGGGGATCGAGGGTGGGAACTCCTCGAATGGCATGGTGACGTTCGTGTAGTGCGGCGCATCGCCGACGTTTTGCATTGTCCACGCGCCGGGCACGGTGATGGGGCCCCAGTCCGCTCCTGGTCGCAGTTCGGGGCTCTCGAGGACTCCCAGACACCGTCCAAACAGAGCTCGGCGTTGCGATGCACCGAGTGCATGGCCTCTCGGCCGTTGGCGGTTACGGCCGGGTCATTCCAGGGGTGGCGCATTGCGGATGTCCTCATTCTTTTGAGACTTGTTGAGATGCGATATCGGCTATCGAACCGAGCGGATGCGGGTGACGAGCACACCCGCGAGCACCGCGCAGATAGCG
>CAZZNX010000002.1:67437-80214 GCA_964655795.1 uncultured Leifsonia sp.
GAGAATCTGCGGCAGCGAGGCCGCCATGTTGACCACACCGAGATCTTTCGCGTAGCTGGATTGAGTGGGTAGCACCTCGGAGATCAGCGCCGTGTCGACGGCCTGGAAGCAGCCGTAGCCCATTCCGCCGATGCCTGCCATGATGAGCAGGCCCAGCGTGGTGGGCATGGCCAGCGGGATGAGCACCGCCCCGGCAACGACAAAGGCGCCGACAATCACGAAGATCTTGCGTCGGCCGATCTTGTCGGACAGACGTCCGGCGATCACTGTGGTCGAGAGCAGGCCGAGGATCGCGACGATGCCCATCAGAGGCAATACGGTGACGGCGTCATCGCCAAGGCCGACGTAGTCCTGCAGAACGTAAAGCTTGTAACCGAAGACGATGCTGTAGCCAGTGGACAATGCCAGCCGGCTGACAAATGCCCAGAAGAAGTTCGGGTACTTGATCGGATTCACCCAGAAGGTACCGAGGAAGGTCAGCAGCGAGAATCGTTCGAGGGGCTCACCGGCACTGGAGCGGTCTTTGTTGAGCACCACGAACAGGGTGAGGCCGATGATGGCGATGCCGGCCAACAGGTAGTACGCCAGCGGGATCCGATCAGACATCGTCGCGCCGAAGATCTGGCCGCCCATCGAACCGAACATGGAGCCGAGGCCAATGAGACCGGCGAACGTGCCGCGGACGGCCCGGGGCACCCGGTCGGGCAACACCGCGGTCAGTGGCCCCTGCGCGAAATTAAAGCCGATGATGATGCATACCCATGCGACCGTGAAGGACACCAAGGTGCTGGCGAACGACATTCCGATCAGCGACATACCGCCGACCAGTGCGCCGAGCACGATCCATGGGGCCCGCTTGCCGAAGCGGCTGCGGGTGCGGTCGGACAATAGTCCTGCAACGGGTTGCGACAGCATCGAGATGATTCCGCCGATGGTGGTGACGATGGCGAGATTTGCGATCTTGTCGGCTTCACCGAGAGATTGCTGCACCTGCAGGGCGAGCAGGACCGAAGGAACCGAGCCCCAGACCAGGCTGATCACGAATGTCGCGGAGGGGAACCCGATGAGGAGTCGCCGAAGTGGGCCGCGAATCTGCACCGGCCCCTCGGTGGTTCCATCGACAACGCCGCCCGCGACGGGTCCGGGCGCGGCGGGGCGAAGCGATGGCTCAGAGGGCGTTTTTGGTGCGATGGTCATGGCAACTTCCTCGTTGCTAGGAGGGCGGAAAGGAAACAGTGCGGTGCACTGTTTCGTCGATAACAGTACGGTGAACGGTTTCTATCCACAAGTTCTTGTATGGTGATGGCATGGGTTCAACAGGGCTGTACTCCAAAGGCATCGCCAAACGCGACGAGATCCTCAACGCTGCACTCGAGATCTTCGCCGAGGGAGGATATCGCGGCACATCGCTGCGCGAAGTCGCCAGGCGGGTGAACCTGAGCCTCACCGGCGTGATGTACCACTTTGACTCCAAAGAACAGCTGCTCACCGATGTAATGCGCAAGCGCCAAGAAGTGGATGTCGCAGTCTGGAACCGCCCAGACCTGGACCCCGTGGAACGGCTCGTGAGCATCATGACGCACAATGCCTCCGTTCCAGGGCTGATCGAGCTCTACGCCACGCTGATGGCCGCCGCATCGGACCCGGATCATCCGGCCCACGACTACATGGCCCAGCGCCTCGTCGCCGCCCGCGAACAGGTGGAACACGGCATCCGTGAACTCCAGCGGGACGAGCGAGTTCCGTTGACTGTTGACCCCACCACCGCAGCGTTCAGCATCGTGGCCGCAACGGAGGGCATCCAGCTGCACTGGCTTCTGGATCGCAGCATCGACATGGGCGCACGCGTCAGGGACGCGTGCGCACCGTACTTGATCAGCCCTCGGGCATAGCCCCTACTCTCGCCAATCATTCATCCCCTTCACACCCCGGCGCACCGCCGCGCCAACCACTTCCGCGTTGCAAGGAGCAGTTCAGTATGAATCACGTGACCCCGCCCACCTTGGCGGCGCAGCTCGTCGAGCAACTCTCGACCGAACAGAAGGCTGCGTTGACAACAGGAGCCTCCTTCTGGCGCACCGCGGATCTTGCCGAGTTCGGATTGCCGCCCATCATGATGGCCGACGGGCCCCACGGCCTTCGGAAACAGGACACAGGTGGCGACCACCTCGGCATGATCGAGGGCGCACCAGCCACGTGCTTCCCGCCCGCTGTTGGACTGGCCTCCACGTGGAACACCGAACTCATCTCGAGCGTCGGCTCGGCGATCGCGCTCGAGGCCAAGGCCGCGCAGGTCTCGGTGGTGCTTGGGCCGGGCGTAAACATCAAGAGGTCAGTGCGCTGCGGCCGGAACTTTGAGTACTTCTCCGAAGACCCCCTGCTCAGCGGCCAACTCGGCGCGGACTGGGTGTACGGTGCGCAATCCACAGGCGTCGGCACCTCCCTCAAGCACTTCGCCGCGAACAATCAGGAGACGGAGCGGTTGCGCAATAGTTCCGAACTGGACGAGCGCACCCTCCATGAGATCTACCTCAAGGCGTTCCGGCACATCGTCACCACCGAGAAGCCCTGGACGGTGATGTGCGCATACAACGCCATCAACGGCGTCTTCGCCGCCGAGAACCGCTGGCTACTCACGGAACTCCTTCGCGACGACTGGGGATTCGACGGTCTCGTTGTCTCCGACTGGGGCGCTGTGCACGACCGCGTCGAGGCGATCCGCGCCGGGCTCGACCTCGAGATGCCGTCCAGTCACGGTCGAACCGCGGCAGAGGTCGTCGCCGCGCACACGGCTGGCACCCTCGACCCAGACGAGCTGGATCGGGCGGCAGAACGTGTTGCGGCGCTCGTGCTGCGCTCGGTCGCAGAACTCGATGACGACGCCGTGTATGACGAGGCCGCCCACCACGAGCTCGCTCGCGAGGCAGCGGCTGCGGGGATCGTGCTCCTGAAGAACGACAACTCCGTCCTGCCCCTCACATCCGCGCCGGGCAACGCGATCGCGATCGTCGGCGAGCTCGCTCGGACGCCGCGTTATCAAGGCTCCGGTAGCTCGCTGATCGTGCCGACCCGACTCGATGATGCCCTCAGTGCGATTACCGACAGGCTGCCATCTGACTCCGTCAGCTTTACCCCGGGGTACCGGCTGGACAGTGTCGAGGATGCAGAGCTGGCCAGGGCTTCTGTCGAGGCGACCCGGGCAGCCACCGTCGCGATCGTCTTCCTCGGGTTGCCACCGCAGGACGAGTCAGAGGGGTACGACCGCGAGCACATCGAACTGCCCGCGGTTCAGACTGCGCTTCTGGAGCAGCTCATCGCGACGGAAACAGAGATCGTCGTGGTCCTTTCCAATGGCTCGGCCGTGCGGGTATCCGGCTGGGCCGACCGCGTCTCGGGCCTCATTGAAGGCTGGCTGCTCGGTCAGGGCGGTGGGGAAGCCATCGCTCGGGTTCTTCTCGGTGAGGTGAACCCGTCCGGCCGACTCGCCGAAACCATCCCCGTTCGCATTCAAGACACTCCCGACTTCCTGGATTTCCCTGGCGAAGATCTCAAGGTTCGCTACGGCGAGGGCGTCTTCGTCGGCTATCGCTGGTACGACGCCCGCGAGATCCCGGTCTCCTTCCCCTTCGGCTTCGGGCTTTCCTACACGCGCTTCAGCTACTCGGAAGTGACGGCGGAGGTTCGGGACGGATCCCTGCACGTGCAGCTGCGCGTTCGCAACGACGGTGATCGCGACGGTCGCGAGACCGTTCAGGTCTACACGGGCCTCTCCGAAACGGCGATCCTCCGGCCCCGCCGCGAACTGCGCGGCTTCGCCCAGGTCGAGGTGCCCGCCGGCCAGACGGTGCCCGTGCTGGTCACGATCCCCCTTGAGGAGCTCAACCACTACAGCGTCGCTGATCATGGGTGGCGCCGCGAGGGCGGGGCGTACACCGTCAGCGTCGGCTCGTCCTCGCGGGATCTGCACGCCGAGATTTCCCTCCACATCGCGGGAGCGGGTGCGATCAGACCGTTGACCGTCGATTCGTCCGTCGGAGAGTGGTTGGCCCACCCGGCGGTGAGCGAGATGGTGCGCGAGGTCATAGTGAAGCTGGGAATCGAGCCGGGCGGGTATCGATTCCGGATGGCGCAGCAGCTGCCAATCCGAGGGGCGGTCACCTTCGCCAACGGGCTCCTCGTACTCGACGAGCTCGAACGTGCCGCTGCGACGACGCACGATTACGTCGACTCGGTGCAGTGACGACCGATGTGCACACCCCTCGCAGGGTGCCGACAACACGAACTGGAGAACTGATATGACCACACTGCCGAGCGATTTCCTCTGGGGAGCATCGACATCCGCCCATCAGGTCGAGGGTGGGAACACGTCCAGCGACTTCTGGCGCCTTGAAGGCTACGGCATGTTTCCGGAGCGTAGCGGTGACGCCGTCGACCACTACCACCGCTATCCGGAGGACATGGGCCTGCTGGCCGCCGCTGGGCTGACTGCGTACCGCTTCAGCATCGAGTGGGCACGAATCGAGCCGGAACCCGGGCTGGTGTCGACCGCCCAGCTCCAGCATTACCGTCGCATGATCGACACCGCCATCGAGCTGGGGCTCGAGCCCGTTGTCACCCTCCATCACTTCACCAGTCCGCATTGGTTCACTGCGGCAGGCGGGTGGATGGCAGACGATGCACTCGACCGATTCGGATTCTACGTCGAGACCGTCGCAGCGATCCTCGACGGGGTTTCCTGGGTGTGTACGATCAACGAGCCCAACATCCTGGCTCTGATGAGCACGATGCAGAATGCGGCACGGCAGGGCCAAGGCCCGACGATGTCCAGGCGCGAGCCGGTTGCTCCCGACATTGCCTACGGAGAACGGCTCGTCGCCGCGCACCGCGTCGCGACGACGATCCTGCATGAGCGATCGAGCGCCAAAGTCGGATGGACCGTCGCCCAGCAGGCATTCACGGCGACCCCTGGCAACGAGGACGTGTTCCGCAGGGTGAACTGGGCCTGGGAAGACCTCTATCTGGAGGCGAGTCGTGGGGACGATTTCGTCGGGGTGCAGGCGTACACGAGTCAGGGCGTCGATGCGACGGGACCTGTGCCACACCCGCCCCATCCAGACAACACGTTGACAGGCTGGGCGTACCGGCCTGACGCACTCGGGATGGCCATGCGGCACGCACACGACGTCACAGGTCTCCCGCTTCTTGTCACAGAGAACGGAATCGCCACCAGCGACGACGCCAAACGCGTTGAGTACACGGCCGAGGCGCTGCGCCACCTGCTCGCGGCAGTCGATGACGGGATCGATGTGCGCGGCTACCTGCATTGGTCCGCATTGGACAACTACGAATGGGGCCACTGGGGCCCGACCTTCGGACTCATCGCCGTCGACCACGACACCTTTGAGCGCCACCCGAAGCCGAGCCTCGCCTGGCTGGGCGAGGTCGCCAGACAGAATGCCGAATCGATTGAGGGAGGCAGAGGGAACAGTCTCACCCAAGCCTCGTGCTCTGCGTAGAAGTCACGGGTAGGCGTCCGTTAATAATCATGAACATCTTCGCGACGTCTCAAGGGCTGTTGCGACATGGTGGTGACGACCGGCAGGGTGCAGCGACGGGCGCCGTTCGAGACTTGATGCGCGCACGTTTATTCAACGTTTATTCACTCCAGATCGCCCGAGGCGAGTTGAGGCATCTCGTTATAATGAGAGAACGTCACGCAAGAAGTCCCTAGTCAAGTCGATATTACTCGAGGTCGAACGAGATGAATCGACTCGCGGGGGAGGCCCGGCCGCAGCCCGCCGGTCACGGGTTCAAGTCCCGTCCGCCCTACATTTGAATCCCTGATCAATACTTATTCAATTTCATGCTTTTGTATTGGAATTTCTGAAATATTCCTGATCCGGAATGCGCATATTGGGAGATTTGGCTTTGAGCTAGTGGCCTTGGTCGCATCCCGCGACAGCTGATCTGCCCTGCGTCCTTAGTGCTCCATCTGTCTTGTGGGCAGCGGAATGTCCCGAACGACCACCTCGCATTGGGTTGGGCCTGGAGATTGATTTGTAGTGGCTTCGACCGGATGAAGTCATCAGCGTCGTAGTGGTGAACGGTCATCCTCGCCGTCTGAACTATCCGCCGCGGCGCGTCCTTAGCAATGACTTACGCGGGCTCAGAAGAAGGGATCCCTCTGAGGATCGGGGGAAAGCTCTCTTGTGAATGTCTGAGTCATGTCGCCAAAGCTGAACCAGCGGCATCCGACTGCAAGCTCTTCATGGCGCCAGGGCGATCCGCATCGCCCTGGCCGGTGTGTTCGTGGCCCTCGGTCGATCCTGAGGCGGCCCCGCACGCGAGGCCTCAGGCGTTCCTCCTCGACGCAAGTAGTGCCGCTCCAACGAGCAATACGGCCACGGCCCAGGCGAATGGCATCGCGCCGCCGAAGCCACTGGCAGCGAGTTCGCTGCTCGTTCCGGGCAGTGGAGTTGTGGTGGGAGTCGGCGTCGGGGTTGGCGTGGGAGTCGGGCTGACAGTTGCCGTGTTCTCGAGCTGGAGACTCACCGTGGTGCCGGTAGCCGGGATGAAGCTGACCCATCCGTCCTCGTCAGGTGCGACGGGGACACCGTCGATGATCCACGTCGGTTCTCCCCACACGGCGCCCGAAACAGGGGGCGGGGTGCCTTCTCGTACTGAGATTGGCACGCCGGCGGGCAGACGCTCGACCGTGGCAAGCTCACCGGAGACGACCTCGGTGGTGTTGCTTGGGGCGTTGGAGAGACGATATTCGATCGGAAACGCCATGTCGTCAGGCACGAGGTCGGAACCGGGTCCCGCCGTCGTCTTGAGCACGGTGAGTGATCCGAAGCCGTTCATGGTGTTGGTGAGCGACAGCGAGATCGTCATGCCCGGCTGCACCACGAACGTGATGTCGCCGTCGGCGTCGGGGATCTGAGGCGAACCATCGAGCGACCATCCGGGCGTGCCCCACTCGACGCCGGGAATCTCGGGTAGCTCGCCCTCGCGTACGGTGATCTCGGTGCCGGTGGGGAGTGGGCCGAAGGTGATCGCCTCGGATGCCGGGATCTCGAGCGTCGACTCCGCCCCGCCGTCGAGCGTGTAGATGAGCGGGAACAGTGTGCCTTCCGGCAAGGTGTCGCTGCCGTCACCGATGAGCGTCTTTGAGATCGCGACCCAGCCGACGGCGTCGGCCTCGTTGATCAGCTCGACGGCGATCATCTCGCCACCCGCGAGCGTGAATTGGATGTCCCCGAATTCGTCTGGTGTCAGGATCTCACCATCAATCGACCAGACGGGCGTTCCCCAGGTGATTCCGTCGACGTCGGGGAGCTCGATCTCGCTGATCGTGATGATGTCGCCGGCGGCGAGGTCGTCGACGACGGCGGGCTCGTCGGGCGAGACGATCAGGTCGACCGCCTCTGCGCCGTTCACCGCATAGCTCAGGGTGAATTCGGTGCCGGACGGCACCGCAGTCTCGCCCGAGCCGCTGAGTTGCTTGGAGATGCTGAACCCGGCGGGGATGATGGCTGCTGTGTCGGTCACCACGAGCTCCGTCACCGGATGAGTCGAGTCGATCACGAAGGTCGTGTCGCCGCTCCAGCTGATGTCGGTCCATGCGAGGTCGGGTGGAAGGTCGTCGTCGTCGGCCGGGATCTCGAAGAGTGTTATCCGGGTGCCGTAGGGGAACTCTTCGACCGGTGAGACGGGCGCGCCCTCGGGGCCGAGCTCGAGCACGCCAGTGGAGCGCGTGCCGTCGGGTGTGAGGGCAACGTAGCGGACACGGAAGACGGTGCCTGCTGCAAGGTCGCCGGGAGAGACGCCCGACAGCGCCTTCGCGACCGAGAACGTGCCGGTCTCCTCTGGCGCGTCGCAGGGGAGGGCGCCCGCGAACAGGTATGAGTGGACTTCACCCCCCTCGATGGTCACGTTGTTGGCGATGATCTGCCCGTCCCACGGCTGGGCGGTGACGGTGAGATCGGCGTCGGGTGCGTAGATCGAGCCGTCGCCGCGGCCGTCGGTGGAGATGGCGACCGGCCCGGTGACTTGGGAGAGGTCCCACACGATGTAGGGGGAGTAGGTTCCCTCCGGGTCGATCGCGGGTGCCTGGATGGTCGCTGTTCCCGGCTCGACGTGGATGACGAGCGGATTCAGCGGTCCGGGCGTGCCATCGGAGAACTGCAGCAGCCTCGTGCCCTCGATGTCGGCGTACTGGAGCACGTTCGGTCGGTCGGGGGCGAGCTCCCCGAGCACGATGCGGTCGCCGACGTTCTCGAGGATTTCGACGGGGTGCCCGATCAGCTGGGTCGGGTCGATCACTCCGGCGAAGCACTGCGCGATCTCCTCCGCGTTGGCGTCTGCGCTCATCTCGACGTAGTCCGCGACGACAGATTTCGTGTCGTCGCCGGTCTGGTACGTGAAAATGCTGTCGCCGCCGTCCGAGGTTTCGGGTGGTGTCGAGTGGTCAGGGTAGACCTGGTTCTGGGCGTCGATCAGCGGGGGAGAGTCGGTACCGTTCGTGCGCGCGTAGCGCAGCCAATCGCCCCTGGTGAAGGAGACGAACGGAGCGGACCGATCGACGATCTTCAGGTCGCCGACCTGAGACGGCTGCGTCGCACCGACGTCCGTGATCTGCGCGCGCCCGGGGTTGATCCCGGGGTCCGATTCGTAGGCACCGATGAGCACGCGTGTCGGGTCGCCGTCGACCGTGGGGAGCACGTACGCACCGGTACCCGCGATGACATGGGCGAACTGGTAGGTCGCGGTCTGCGTGAGCCGCAGGCGGTCGCCAACCGCGATGCTGCCCTCGAACTCGGAGTTACCGAGCACGGCGTTGTTCCGTGCGTAGACGGTGAAACCGCCCGCAAGCGTCAACGGGTTCACCGCCGATGTGCCGGGAGCGAGGACCGCGGCGCTCCGCGCCGGAAGCAGGCTCGACGCCGAACCCGACGCTGTCGCCGCCGCGGCGCCGACTGCGCTCGAACTTGCGAAACTGCCGGCCAGCACGACGACCCCCATCGCCGCTATGAGAGCAAGCCCCCGACCTTTGCCCATGCCGGGCCCCCCCCCTTCTTAGCTCATACCCCAACTGGCCGGGCTACGCACCGCTGGTGGCGACACGCAGAAGACCCGTCCCCGTTATGAAAACACATCGGGGGTCGCTCGCGAAGGCAATCTTGGAACGGCTTGACGCTTCGAAGGTCCGGCCAGGGCCGATGGGGACGGCTCGCGGGGTCCATAGTGTGCGGGTTCAGCCCGCTGTGTCCGAGGTCGCGTGTCGGCTCGATGGGTCATGCGAGTGACAGGAACAGCTTCTCCAATTCCTCGGGCTGGGGTAGCTCGTCCGCGTCGGGGTTGGCGAGGCATTCCTTCAGCGCGGTGGAGATCACGAGGAAGCCGGCTCGGTCAAGGGCTTTCGAGACTGCCGCGAGCTGTCGAGTAACCTCGCGGCAGTCGCCGTCGTTCTCGACGGCCGTGATGACTGCGGCGAGTTGTCCCTGGGCTCGGCGCAGACGATTCATGATCCTGCGCTGTGCATCAGCGTCTTGACCTGCAGCCGAGGTGGTCTGGTTTAACATTGGAAGCCCTTTTCGTGGATGGATTGGCAACAGACATTTTCCCCACCGTATGGCCGGCCGTTTACGGACGGAACCTCGGCAGAGCGGCAAGTGCGAGGCGCGGCTACTGTGGCGACAGCGTGCACGTCTGGACGACTTTCGCAGTTAGCGACTCGTGACGTCGTCAGCCGCCACCGGAGGTGTGGCGTCGCGGTGCGCGGAGAAGAGGGGCCGGCACGTGGTGCAGGTCACGCCCTCGGCCGATTCGCCACCGGCTTCGAGGTGGTGCCGCTCCCTGATCATGCGGCGTTCACGGGACATCCGGTCCACGAGCCCGTAAACCAGTACGCCGAGGGCAGCGAGTGCGACGATGGGCCGGATGAGCGGGTCGATCATGGGCACCGTGCTGGCTTGCTCGGTCGCGAGAGACAGTCCTACGAAACCAAGAGCTGGCCAGCGCAGATCGCAGACGACGGGTTCAGCCCCGGCCGGTGCGCCTCGGAACGTCGCGAAGGTCAATCCGAACACGAGTGCGCCGACTCCGACGGCCACCCATGCCCACCATGGCACCCTGCCAGCGGCGGATAGATGGTGCCCGGTCACCGTGAGAAGTGCGCCCGCTCCGGCACCCACTCCGAGCGCAATCCATCGGCGCGCGGCTGGCCAAGCGCGCAGCTCGGCGCGCAGCACTCGGATCACTTGACGATCGCGACGCCGGTCGCCCTCGATGCGGCGTTGATTCCGCCGGCGTTCACAACCGAGGTGAAGCCGAGGGTCTCCATCTGCTCGATCGCGGCGGTCGAACGGTTGCCCGACTGGCAGTAGACGACATAGTCGCCGTCGCTGGGCAGCTCGGTCACAAGCGCGCTGAATTCAGGCGACCGCACGTCGATGTTGACGGCTCCTTCAAGGTGGCCCCCGGTGAACTCGGCGGGCGTGCGCACGTCGATGATAACGGTGTCCGAGGCTACGGCAATCGCCTCCGTGGCCGGGGCGCAGGCGGTGACACCGAGTAGCACCGTCAGCGCGACGGCGAGCGGGGCGAGGATGCGAGAGAGAAGTTTCATGGTCGAGATTCCTTGTGTTGGTGGCTGAGCATTCACCTTACAACAATACCCAGGGGGTATTTTGACAATACCCAGGGGGTATACGTATGGTGGTCAGCATGACCCAGAAGCACATCATCATCATCGGCGGAGTCGCCGGCGGCATGTCCGCCGCCACCCGCTTGCGCCGGCTCGACGAAAATGCCCAGATCACCGTGCTCGAGCGCGGTGGCCATGTCTCGTTCGCGAACTGCGGACTTCCCTACTACCTCGGTGGAGTCATCGAGGAGCGCGACAGCCTGCTGCTGCAGACCCCCGCCTCCCTCGGCAGCCGCTTCAACCTCGACGTGCGCGTGCGCACCGAGGCAGTCTCGATTGACCGCGCCGCCAAGACCGTTCGCATCCGCGACCTCGCCACGGCAGAGGAAAGCGACCTGGCCTACGACGCGCTCGTGCTCTCACCCGGGGCGACGCCCGTACGGCCTCCGCTCCCCGGAGGCGAGCGCATGCTGACCCTCCGAGACATCGAAGACGTCGATGCCGCGATGGCCGAGCTGACCGTCGCCCCGCGCAGCGCGCTCGTCATCGGCGCTGGATTCATCGGCCTGGAGATGGTCGAGAATCTCGTGCATCGCGGCCTCGCCGTGACCCTCGTGGAACTCGGAGACCAGGTACTACCGCCCCTCGACCCCGAGATGGCTGGCCCCGTCGCCGCCCGTCTCCGCAGCGCCGGCGTCGACGTTCGCCTCGGCGTCCAGGTCGCCGAGCTCGGCCCCGACACCGCGACCCTCTCCGACGGATCCGTCGTTCCCGCCGAGTTCGTGCTCGCGTCGATCGGTGTGCGTCCCGATACCTCCCTTGCCATGGCCGCGGGCCTCGCGATCGGTGAACGCGGTGGCATCCGGGTCGACGAGCAGCTTCGCACGAGCGACCCCGCTATCTACGCGATCGGCGACGCCGTCGAGAAGACCGACGCCGTTTCCGGCGAGCAACGCCTCGTCGCCCTCGCCGGGCTCGCCAACCGACACGGCCGCCTTGCTGCGGACGCAATCATGGGTAAGACCATCCGGGTGCGCGACGCGCTCGGCACCGCCGTCGTTGGCGTCATGGGACTCTCCATCGCGACGACCGGCTGGAACGAGAAACTGCTGCGCCGCACCGGCCGCGACATCCGGGTCGTCCACACCCACCCCGCATCGCACACCGGCTACTACCCGGGTGCCGAGACGATGTCGCTCAAGCTCGTCGTGGACGCCGTGACCGATGAGATTCTCGGCGCCCAGGGGGTCGGGGGCGACGGGGTCGACAAGCGCATCGACGTCATCGCCACGGCAATGGCCGGCGGCCTGACGGCCTCCGAACTCGCCGACCTCGAGCTGGCATACGCACCTCAGTACTCCTCGGCGAAAGACCCCGTCAACATGCTCGGGTACATCGCGCTCAACGCCGCCGAGGGCCTGACGCCCTCGATCCAGTGGCACGAGCTGGAGGCCGAACTCAATGCAGGCGCGAGCCTCGTCGACGTGCGCACTCGCGCCGAGGTCGCCGACGGCGCAATCCCCGGTTCGATCAACATCCCACTCGACGAGATCCGGTCCCGGGCGAATGAACTGCCCGAGGGACGCCTCATCGTTCACTGCAAAGTCGGCCAGCGCGGCCACACCGGCGTGCGGCTACTCGCCCAGCTCGGCCGCGAAGCCGTGAACCTCGACGGCGGATACCTCACCTGGAGTGCCGGCACGCAGGCTCGCGCCTCCATTCCCGCGCTCGTCGCCTAGACCACATCCACCACAACACACAACACACAACACCCTTGAGGAGAGCCCATCATGTGTAGCCCTATTTCGTGCACCTGCGGAAAAACGACTTGGGCTGGCTGCGGCCAGCACGTCGAGGACGTCAAGCAGGACGTCCCCGCCGCGCAGTGGTGCGACGGCAACCACGCCTAGCGCGAGCCCCACTTAACCCGACCCCTAACCCGAGGAGAATCAACCATGTGCAGTTCAGTCACGTGCCGCAAGTGCGGAAAAGCGACCTGGGCTGGCTGCGGCCAGCACGTTGACCAGGTCATGCGAGGCGTACCACGCAGCCAACGCTGCGAAGGGCATGCGAAAGAGCCAGGCTTCTTCGCGCGCCTGTTCTCCCGTTGAGTCGGATCTGGTTTGCCA
>CAZZNX010000002.1:80272-103683 GCA_964655795.1 uncultured Leifsonia sp.
GGTGCGTTCCGGATATCACTGTGCTCGTAGCGATGCTCTTGCCGATAGGTGCGCCATTTCACGGGACGTCACCTGGTGGATCTAGTGGAGGGCGGGGCTGAGCCGGATACTAGCGAGGCGTAGTTTCCAATCCGAGGCCGTTGAGAAGTTCTTCGACGCGGTGTTGGATGTCATCGCGAATGGTGCGGACCTCAGCCGGCGTTCTCCCGTATGGGTCGTCGACGGCCCAGTCCAGGTAGCGCCGCCCGGGGTAGATGGGGCAGGCGTCACCGCAGCCCATGGTGATGACGATGTCGGCCGCTTGAACGACCTCGTCGGTCAGCGGCTTCGGGAACTCGGACACGAGAGGCACCCCGATTTCGTCGAGGGTGTCGATGATCGTGTCGTCGATGGAGGAGGCGGGTTGGGAGCCGGCGGTGCGTACTTTCACCCGGTCACCGGCGAGTTGCCGGAGGATGCCGGCGGCAATCTGTGACCGGCCGGAGTTGCGCACGCAGACGAAGAGCACTTCCGGTGTCCCTGTGACGTCGAAGCCGTTCGCTGTCGCCAGCGCGTCGAGTCGGTCGCCGGCGAACTGGGCCGCCAGCGACGGCAGATGCTTCGTGGGCTTGGCATGGAGGTCGAGCAGCTCGTAGCTCTCCGCCAGGTACCGTTCCACTGTCTCGCGGGAGAAGTGCGTCCGGTACTGGGAGGTCAGCCGTTCGGCCGCGCGTTGCACGGACGCCGGGAGGTTCGCGATGTCGGGTGCATTCTGTGGCGAGTGGCTGTCGTGGGTTGGTTTGCCGACCAGCAGCCGGCCGAAGCGGACCCAGGCTTCGGGGGAGAGCCCGTACTCTGCGGCTTGGGCGCCCGGGCGGGTGCGGATGAGTCCGACGGTCGAGAGCTCACCCACATGGGCGTCCACCTCCGCCGGTGTCAGTCCGAGTTCGTCCGCAAGATGGGCGGCGGTGTTGGCGCCGTCCGGGTCGGAGGCGAGCACGCTCATCAGGCGAAGCCGCGCCGGGTCGGTGAGCGTCGCCAGCTGTTCGGCGCGTGCGGTCGCCGTTGCCGTGTCGAGCGGGATGACGTGGAAGGGCCGACTGGGCATTATCTGAGGAGGTCGTTGATTTCGGTGCGTCGCTCGGGGGTGACGGAGTACCAGGCGTTGCGTCCGCGTTGCTCGCGACGAAGCAACCCATCCTCGACCATGACCCGGAGGTGGTGGCTGATGGTCGGTTGCCGGAGGCCCAGGCCGGTTGTCAGCTCACCGACCGTCGCTTCGTGATTCTCTGTGCGTTCGATGAGACTGAGTAGCTGCAAACGAGTGGGGTCAGCCACCGCACGGAGGGTCCGGGCGAGAGCCTCGGCAGCTTCTCTGCCGAGGGCTCCAGCCGGAGCGGTGTCCGGCTCGGCGTGCGGCTCTCGTGCGGTGGCTGTCATGACGCGATTCTACTTCGCTGTTGTGAGCGTGCCCCGGTCAGCAGGCACCGCTTCGGCGACCGCGTAGCTGGCGAGTCCCGTCGCGGCGAGGAAGTGTTCCGCGTCGAGTGCTGCCGCGCAGCCGCTGCCCGCAGCGGTGATGGCCTGCCGGTAGCGGGAGTCGACGAGGTCGCCGCACGCGAACACTCCGGGGAGGCTGGTTTCCGTCGTCGGGTGCTTGACGACGACTGAGCCGTCCGGGTGAAGGTCCAGCTGCTCTGCGACGATGGCGCTGCGCGGGTCGTGGCCGATGGCGATGAACAGCCCATCCTTCTCGACAGTGCTGAGCGTGCCCGTTGCCGTGTCTCGAAGGGTCAGGGACTGCAGGTTCTCGTCACCGTGGGCTTCCACGATTTCGCTGTTCCAGTGGGGCCGAATCTTCTCGTTCGCGAGGGCGCGTTCCTGCATGATTCTGGAGCCACGGAACTCCCCGCGCCGGTGAATGAGGGTCACGGAGTCGGCGAAGCGAGTGAGGAACATCGCTTCCTCCAGTGCAGAGTCACCGCCGCCGACAACAGCGATGTCCTTGCCGCGGAAGAAGAACCCATCGCAGGTAGCGCACCAGGAAATGCCGTGACCGCGCAGGCGGTCCTCACCGGGAACGCCGAGCTGGCGGTACGCCGAACCCATGGCGAGTACGACCGCATGGGCCCGGTAGGTGTCGCCGCTGCCCGTGGTGACCGTCTTAATGTCGCCGCGCAGTGCCACTTCGATGGCGTCGTCGTAGAGGATGCGGGCACCGAAACGTTCGGCCTGCGCGCGCATTCCTTCCATCAGCTCGGGGCCGGCGATGCCGTCGGTGAAACCGGGAAAGTTCTCCACCTCGGTGGTTGTCATGAGGGCGCCGCCGGCTTCCACCGAGCTCGCCAAGACGATGGGGCTGAGGCCAGCCCGTGCCAGGTAGGTCGCGGCGGTGTACCCGGCAGGGCCGGAGCCGATGACAATGACGTTCTCGATGGTCACGGTGTTTCACTTTCGATGTTGAGGGAGGCAAGCAGCGATTCAACTTCGGCGCGAATGCTGTCGCGGAGTTCACGAACGCGTTCGATGGGAAGGTTGGCTGGGTCTTCCAGCGCCCAATCGAGGTAGCGCTTGCCCGGATAGATGGGGCACGCGTCACCGCACCCCATGGTGATGACAACATCCGCTGCTTGGACGACGTCATCGGTGAGCGGCTTCGGGAACTCGTCCGCCAGGTCAAGGCCGAGCTCCTGCATGGCGGCCAAGACCGCCGGATTCAGCTGGTCGGCAGGGGTGGAGCCTGCGGAACGAACGTGAACCTTGCCGCCGCTGAGATGCGCGGTCAGAGCAGCGGCCATCTGGGAACGCCCGGCATTCTGCTCGCAGACGAACAGCACCTCGGGTATCGGCCGTGCAATGTCGCCCTTCGCCTGAGCCAGCGCGGTCAGCCGGTCGGTTGCGAAGCGTCTGGTGGCCTGGGCGAGGTGTGCCTTCACGCTGGACGTACGCAGCAGCGCTGTGTAGGACTCGAGCACGTAACGCTGGATGGTCTCCTCGGCGAAGCTGCCGCGGAACTCCTGTGAGAGCTCATGCGCGAGTCTCTTGAGGTGTTCTTCCGGGTACGCGAGCCCGGGCATCGGGCGGCGCTCGTGGACGTCGTTCATGATGATTCAGTCCTTAGGGCTGGTCTACGAGGATTTCGGAGAGAAGCTGCTCGATGCGGGTCTTGATGTCGTCGCGGATGGGGCGCACGGCTTCGATTCCCTGACCGGCGGGGTCTTCCAGCTGCCAGTCTTCGTAGCGCTTTCCGGGGAAGATGGGGCAGGCGTCGCCGCATCCCATGGTGATGACGACGTCGGAATCGCGCACCGCTTCGGTGGTGAGCACCTTCGGGGTGTTGTTGGCGATGTCGATGCCTTCTTCGGCCATGGCCTGGATGGCGACCGGGTTGATTTGGTCTTTCGGCTCCGAGCCGGCGGAGAGCACCTCGACGCGCCCACCGGAAAGGGCTTGCATGTAACCGGCGGCCATCTGTGAGCGGCCGGCGTTGTGGACGCAGACGAAGAGGACTGTGGGCTTCTCAGACATGATGTGGATTCTTTCTGTGGGGGTTCAGCTCGCCAGGTCGGCGACGGGGGTGCGGACCGGTGCGGGGAGGGCGCCGGGTTGGGTGAATCGGGGGCGGAGCCAGAGGGCGACGTAGACGAGCGCGATGAGCGCCGGCACTTCGATGAGTGGGCCGACGATTCCGGCGAGGGCTTGGCCGGAGCTGGCTCCGAAGGTGCCGATGGCGACCGCGATGGCCAGTTCGAAATTGTTCCCGGCGGCGGTGAACGACAGGGTTGTGGTGCGTTCGTAGCTGAGCCCGACGAGCTTCCCGGTGAGGAAGCCAATGCCGAACATCGCAGCGAAGTAGATGAGCAGAGGCAGCGCGATGCGGGCGACATCCATAGGGTTCGCGAGGACTTGCTGGCCTTGGAGGGCGAAGAGCATCACGATGGTGAAGAGCAGACCGCCAAGAGCCAGCGGGCTCACTCGAGGCAGGAACGTCTCTTCGTACCAGGTGCGTCCGCGGCGGCGTTCGCCGATGACGCGGGACAAGTAGCCGGCCAGTAGCGGGATGCCGAGGAACACCAAAACGCTGAGGGTGATTGCCCAGAGCGAGAACTCGGCACTGGTTGTGGCGAGGCCCAGCCAGGTGGGGAGCACCTGCAGGTAGAACCAGCCGAGGCCGGCGAACGCGAGTACTTGGAAGACCGAGTTCACGGCGACGAGGAACGCTGCGGCTTCGCGGTCACCGCAGGCCAGGTCGTTCCAGATGAGCACCATGGCGATGCAGCGCGCGAGCCCGACGATGATGAGCCCGGTCCGGTACTCGGGTAGGTCGGGCAGGAGCAGCCAGGCGAGGGCGAACATCAGCGCGGGACCGATGAGCCAGTTGAGTACGAGTGAGGACACCAGGAGGCGCTTGTCGCGGCCGACGGTCCGGACGTCTGAGTAGCGGACTTTCGCAAGCACCGGGTACATCATCACGAGGAGCCCGATGGCGATGGGGATGCTCACGGAGCCGATTGACGCCGCGTGAAGGAACTCGCCCACCGCCGGGGCCAGCACCGCCAGTGCGAGCCCGAGCCCCATGGCCAGGAGAATCCACACGGGCAGCATCTTGTCGGTCGCGCTCAGCCCCACGGGCCGCGTGTTTACATCCGTCACGTACACTCCATCTTGAAAAGCATCGACAACCGTCTATCGGAAATCGTACGAACTACATTGACGTTTGTCAATATAGCTGGAATGATGTTCATATGACGTTGACCGATTTGCTCCCCGTGACCGACGTGACCGCGTGCTGCGAACCGCTGACGCGCGAGTCGATTACGGCCGAGAATGCTGCGGCTGGCCGGGTCGTTGAAAGCACTCGCTGACCCCGCGCGGCTTCGCCTCGTGTCGATGGTCGCCGCCCATGAAGATGGCGAAGCGTGCGTGTGCGACCTCACGGAGCCGCTGGGTCTTTCGCAGCCGACGGTGTCCCACCACCTCAAAATTCTCGTCGACGCCGGATTCCTGACGCGTTCCAAGCGCGGGCTGTGGGCGTACTACCGCCTCGTCCCCGGAGCGCTGGACTCCATCAGCCGTCTACTCATCACGATGTAGAGCTCGCCCCAAGACTCGTAGCTACCACCTCATCCAGGAGCACCAGCATGACCATCACTGAACTGCCACTCACCCCCGCGCCGACGAAGTTCGACCGCCTCACTGGCCTCCCCGTCGCCGTCATCGGTGCCGGACCCATCGGCCTCGCCGCCGCCGCGCAACTCCTCGAACGCGGAATCGACGTCGTCGTCATCGAGTCCGGCGATTCCGCCGGCGCAGCTGTTCAGTCATGGGGTCACACCCGCCTCTTCTCTCCGTGGGACGTTCTCGTTGACGAGGCGGCCGCCCGCCTGCTCGACAAGGCTGGCTGGGACGCACCTGCCGCGAAGCGCCTGCCCTACGGCCGTGACCTGGTCGCCAACTACCTGCTCCCGCTCGCGGAGACGCCAGAGCTTGCCCCACGGATTCGTTACAACAGCACCGTGACGGCCGTGTCCCGCCAGGGCATGGACCGCACGCGTTCCAACAATCGCGGCTCCGCCCCGTTCCTCCTCCGCGTGAAGACCGAGTCCGGTACCGCGGAGCTGCTGGCCCGGGCCGTCATCGACGCCTCCGGCACGTACTCCACGCCGAACGGTCTGCTCTCCAGCGGCCTGCAGCCTGACGCTGAGGGCGTTTCCGGGAACATCACCCACGCGTTGCCCGACGTACTCGGTGTTGACCGCGCTCGGTTCGCAGGCAAGCACACGCTTGTCGTCGGCGCTGGCCACTCGGCAGCGAACACACTCCTGAAGCTCGCGCAGCTCGCTGACGAGGCACCCGGAACAACCATCACCTGGGCGGTCCGCTCCGTCAGCCCGGTCCGTGTCTACGGCTCCGCGAACGACGAGCTCGCCGCACGCGGCCAGCTCGGCACGGCCGTGCACGACCTCGTGCGAGCCGGCACAATCGCCCTCCTCGACCGGTTCGAGATTGACGACGTCCGACCCGCTGGCGAAGGCCGGGTCGAGGTCACCGGCCGCCGCCGGCACGAGAACGCCTCGGTGGAAGCCGACATCGTCGTCAACGCGACCGGGTTCCGCCCGAACCTCGAGATCCTCCGCGAGGTTCGCCTCAACCTCGACGACATCGTTGAAGCTCCCGCACGCCTGGCAACCCTCATCGACCCGAACCTGCACAGCTGCGGAACCGTCTATCCGCACGGTGTCGACGAGCTCGCCCACCCGGAACCGAACTTCTACATCGCCGGGATGAAGAGCTACGGCCGCGCGCCGACATTCCTGCTCCTCACCGGCTACGAGCAGGTGCGGTCCATCGCTGACGAGCTCGCCGGCAACACGGAAGCGGCACGTACCGTGCAGCTCGTCCTTCCCGAAACGGGCGTGTGCTCCACCGCACTCCCGACAGAAGAAGGAACATTGCCCATCATCGCTGTCGGTGAAGGCGCGTCATGCGCGACGCCTGCGGGTACTGGTGCGGCGTCTTCGGGAAGCTGTTGCGGGTAACGCTCGCAGCAGACGCGCATGGCGGTTGATCCTTGGCCATCACGACAGAGCGACTGATCAGTCGCTCGCCGACCAGACTTCCGGCAGACCCATCCCAGTTCACCGCCGGACGGCTCGATTCTCGGAGAGCGCTGCGTGGACAACGTGGTCTATCCTGTCCCCGAAGTGGGCTCAGCCTTGCTGGCTTCATCGGCTCACCGTGACGGAGGAGTCCCGCATGTCTGATGAGTACGACGAGCCGGTGGCGCGCGGACCGATCATTGTCGGTCATGATGGGTCCGAACACTCCTCTCGAGCACTTGAGCGCGCTATCATGCTCGCGGAATCGTTCGGTGCCCCGTTAGTGATCGTGCGCGCGTGGGAACGTGACAATCGCGTTGCCGACTACACACAGATGTTTGTAGCGGGCGACGCCTTTCCCGAGGTTGCTGACAGCGTTCGCACCGCGCTGAAGAACGACTGCTACGAGACTGTGAGCGTACATCCCTCCATTTCGGTGAGTTTCGAAGCCGTGTCGGGTGCAGCGGCAACGGTTCTGACGGAAATCTCGAGGCAGGTGAGGGCTCGGATGCTCGTGCTCGGATCGCGTGGCCGAGGAGGAGTTGCAGGGCTCCTCCTGGGTTCCGTCACTGACCGATGCGTTCAGCAGGCGTCGTGTCCCGTCCTCATCGTCCGGCCGCCCGCTGATCGTGAGGCAAAGCTTTCCTCCGGCGCGCGATCGGCCACGGCCGACGGGGACGTTGTGCAGGGAGTCGAGCCGGGGGCGGTTGTCGTGGGGCATGACGGATCGATGAGCAGCGATCTGGCCATCGCCGTGGCGTTCGAATTCGCGCGAGACCTCGGCCTGCCGCTCGCGGTCATTCGCACCTGGAGCCTTGACCATGCTCCGGCCGGGGTTCTGTGGCAAGACGGCTACGTGGCGCCGATCGTCGATATTTCATCTGCAACGAAGGACCAGCTCATTGCTGACGTTGCGCGTCTGGCTGACGAGCATCCGATGGTGCCTGTGAGCTATTTTGGCGTACTTGGCGATGCTGGAGAAACTCTAGTCCGGGCATCGATTGCTGCTGGGGTTCTCGTAGTCGGCAGCCGTGGACGCGGTGGGTTCAGGAGCCTCCTGCTTGGGTCGGTCAGCGCGTACTGCGCTCACCGTTCCGTCTGCCCCACCCTCGTTGTCCCTCGACTTTCATAGGCCGCACGCGGTCCACTCTTGGGTGGTGACGAGATCGGCATGGTTGGAAGGGCGCTCGCGACGAGGGCGACTTTCGACGTCGCCGAGCAAGCTTGAGTTGAGACTTGATGGCGCGCACGTTTATTCAACGTTTTCGCGCGAGCAGAGCCTCGCGTGAAAGGCTTCCCCTGCAGCTCGGCGCCTTCCACCCACGTCAAGCGGAACACGCCTGCACGGGCGCACAGCGCATTGAATCTGGTGGCGATCCGCCATCAACAGCTCGAGCAGGTCGTGCGGCTCCCAACCTGCCTATTGCCCAAAGGCGTGTGCCCCGGCGAGCGACAGCCCGTCGGGACACACGGTGCTCGGCTTTACTTGTTGATGAAGGTCAGCAGGGCGGCGTTCACCTCGTCGGCGTGGGTCCAGAGCAGCCCGTGAGGTGCACCTTCCAGCTCGACGTAGTCGGCCTCGGGCAGTGACTGGTGGAAGCGGCGGGCGGTGACATCGATCGGGAGGATGTTGTCGGCCGTGCCGTGCAGGATGAGGGAGGGCTTGCCGCTGGCGCGGACCGCTTCAACGTCGCCGCGGAAGTCCTCGAGCCAGGCCGGGACTACCGCGTATGCGGCGACCGGTGCGCTGGAGGTGGCGGTGTTCCAGCTCGCGGTCACGGCCTCCTGGCTGATTCGCGAGCCGAGGGTGTCGTCGAGGTTGTAGAAGTCGGAGAAGAAGTTCGTGAACCACGCGAAGCGATCGGCCTTGGCCTGGGTGGCGATGCCGTCGAACACCTCCTGGGGCACGCCGGCGGGGTTGTCGTCCCGGGCGACGAGGAAGGGTTCCAGCGACGCGAGGAAGGCGAGTTTCGCGACGCGGGCGTGGCCGAAGGTGGAGACGTAGCGGGCCAGCTCGCCGGTGCCCATGGAGAATCCGACCAGGATCACGTTCTGGAGGTCGAGTGTTTCCAGGACCGTGTTGAGGTCGGCGGCGAAGGTGTCGTAGTCGTAGCCGGCTCCGACCTTGCTCGACTGGCCGAATCCGCGGCGGTCGTAGGTGATCACGCGGTAGCCGTCGGCGAGGAGGGCACGGGTCTGGCGTTCCCAGCTGTGCCCGTCGAGCGGGTAGCCGTGGATCAGCACGACGGGCTGGCCGGCTCCCTGGTCTTCGTAGTAGAGCTCGATCGAAGTGCTGTTCTCGGTGCCAACGGTGATGAAAGCCATGATGAGTCCTTGTCTTGTTCCAGTGAGAACGTCCGTTCTCGCTTCGTGTTCCCCACAGTAGAGAACGGACGTTCTCATGTCAAGTAGACTCGAAGAATGACGACAGATGACGCACGCGAACGCATCCTCACGGCCGCAGAGGGACTCTTCTACGCCAAGGGGTACGCGGCCGTAGGCATGGACGAGCTGCGCGCGGCCGCCGGGGTTTCACTACGTCGCCTCTACGCCCTGTTTCCCTCCAAAGGCGACATCGTTATGGCCGTGCTCACTCGGAAGCACGAGGAGTGGGAATCGGGTCTTTCCGGGTACGTCGCGGCGGCGGGTATGAGTCCACGCGCGCAGCTCCTTGCCGTGTACAGCTACCTCGAGGAGTGGTTTCGCACCGACTCGTTCCGAGGCTGCGCATTCATCAACGCCTTCGGGGAGCTGGGCGGAACGCACCCAGAGATCGCGCAACTCGTACGGGAGCACAAAGAGTCGTTCCAGCACTTCATGGCCGGTCTCGTGCGCGAGTTGGGCGCTCCTGGCCCACTGGCCTCGCAACTGTCGATCCTTGCCGAAGGCGCGCAGAGCACCGCGGCCATCGCACGCGATTCCGCGGTCGCTTCCCACGCGAAAGAGGCCGCCGCCGTACTCATCGACGCGGAGCTCAGGCGAGTGCAGTGACGCTTGATGCGTGCCGAGCGCCGCATCGAGATCGGAGCGCCAACGGTGCGGGTTGCAGACGGAATCGGCGCCGGAAACGCGCTGCTCGAACTCGATGTTGCGAGGCCCGGCCGTCTTTGATGGCTTCGAAGCGGCATTTGCGGCGCCACCAAGGCAGCCCTCTGGTCCGCGACGAACTCTCTTCTCTGATCCAGTGCTGCCGGCCGGCAGCCGTGACTACGAATCGTTCGGCAGCTCTGCGGCCACCGACTCGATCTGAGCTCGGAGCCAGCGGTGGCCGGCGTCCTCATTGTGCGCCGGACTCCACCAGAAGGCCTGGCGGATCCGCGGGAGTTCGAGCGGCGAGTCGACGACGCTGACATCCGCCCGGCCAGTGAGGCGTGCGGCAAGCGACCCGGGCACGAAGGCGACGCGATCAGTTCCGGCGACCATGTCTGCCAGGGTGAGGAAGCTCCGGGTGACGACTTCGGTGCGTGGGTAGACCCCGATGGTGTGCAGCTGGCGCGTCGCACCCGTGACGGCGGTGCGCCCGCTGTACGTCACGGCCCACGGACGGACGCCGAGCGACTCGACCGTCAAATCCTGCGTTGCGGCACCGTCTTCAGGCGAGGCGACGATGCACTTCCACTGGTCGGTGAAGAGATCAGCGTGCTCGGCATGCTCGATGTAGCCATGGGGGAGGACTATCCCGTCGATATCGCGAAGAGAATCAGGGGCGTTGTCGACGACTGCATCCTGAACATGATCGAATCTGAGCTGTGAGTGGGGGGCGACCGCTGCCACCGCCCTGGCCAACGGGGCGCCGAATACGGCCGCCACGTAGTCGGAACAGACCAGTCGGAACTCGCGGCGACTCTCGGCGGGCCGGAACTCGGCCTGCGTGCCGAACAAACGGTTGAGCGCGTTCGTCGCCCCGTGTACCGAGTCGAGGAGTTCCGCTCCGAGTGGACTCAGGACGTAGTGGTTGCCGGAGCGAACGAGGAGGTCGTCGTTGAAGTGTCGGCGGAGTCGCGCGAGTGCCGCCGAGAGCGCGGGCTGACTCATGAACATGCGTTCCGCCGCCCTGCTGACGCTCCGTTCCTCGAGCAGAGCCTGCAGTGGGACAAGAAGGTTGAGGTCGATCGACCCGAGCTGCATGGGCCCGCGATGGCGTTCAACCGCAGGCTCGCGCCCGTCGAGTCGTTCCGTTCCGTCCGCCGTCATCAGCGTGATCTCCTTCCTGGATTCGATCTAGCGCCCTGTGCTCTGTCGTACCACGAGCGAAGGCTCGAGTCGAACGGCGCGGTGCTCGTGTTCGTGGGAATCGACGTCGCCAAGGAGCAGGCCAACGCCGGCGTACCCGAGTTCGGCACCGGGCTGACTGATCGTGGAGATCGGGATCGGCGCATCCCATGCCGCCTGGTTGTTGTCATAGCCGATCACGCCAACGGATTCCGGGACGGAGAGCCCGGGCGCCTCGGTGAACGCCTGCACGATGCCGGCCGCAAGCAGATCGGATGCCGCGACAACGCCATCGATCTCACCGGCGGCGACGCGCCGCGCCAAGAGGCGACCCACCTGCCATCCGTCGGCGCGATTGATGCCATCCGGTGCGAGTTCGTCGATCGGGCGGACACCGGCGGCGGCAAGCGTCCGCCGGAAACCCTCCCGACGATCCGCGACCGGCTGGAGCACGTTCGGGCCCCCGACGAACACGAGCCGAGATCTCCCGGTGTCCAAAAGATGTTGCGTCGCCAGGCGGCCACCGGCTTCGTTGTCGAAGTACGCACTGCAGAACGCGGCGGCGTCGGCGTGAAAGTTCAGAAGCGTGAGAATGGTCCCGCGGCTACGGCGCGAGGAGAGCACCCGGTAGTGCGATTCATCGTTCAGGGTGAGCAGCGTACCGAGCACACGGGACTCGGTGAACACGTCGAGGTAGCGGTCTTCGCGTTCGAGTCGACCGTCGGCATTCGCCACCAGCAGAGACAGGCCGTGCTCTTCCGCAGCTCGCTCCGCCCCTCTGGCGATGTCGACGAAGAGGGAGTTGCCGAGGTCGGAGAGCACCAGCCCGATGGATCTCGTGCGCCCAACGGCGAGGGAGCGGGCAGCGCCGTTCGGCACGTATCCGAGCATCGCAATCGCGCGTTCCACCCGCTCGATCGTGTCGCGCGCCACACGCTCTCGATGGTTGAGGACATTCGACACCGTTGACTGGGAAACCCCGGCGAGGGAGGCGACGTCGGCGATGCCCGCCGTCCCGCCGCTCGGAACGCTTGCCGGCCCGTGGCCGCCGGTACTCATCGTCGAGGTGATTGTCATGTGGACAGCGTACGTGATTCTTGCAGCGGTCCAAATCGCCGTGCCTACGCGGATATCCACGCCCGTGATAGCCGGTATCACGATGCCTAAGAGCGAAATGTGGGCTTCTCGAGGGTGCGGAGCCGGGGTGCCGCATAGCATCCTCTTGCAGCGCTACAACTCGAGAGCGCGGCCGCATTCAAGGAGGAACTGTGACCACAGCACGTACCCGAGCCCGACGATTCGTCCCGCTCATCGCCGGACTCGGAGCCACCGCGCTCCTGCTGTCCGCCTGTTCAGGCGACGCCGGCGGCAGCGCCGCGGCGCCGACCGAATTCACCTACCTGTCATTCGCTGAGAACACCAGCATTCAGGACACCCTGACCTCACTCAGCACGGGCAGCTGCGCGACCGAGAACGAGGCGCTCCCGCTCGACATCACCACCCAGCCCCAGGCCAGCTACGGCCAGCAGCTCCAGCTGCTGGCCGGCCAGAATGCGCTCCCGGTGATCTTCGCGAGTGGCAACTCACCACAGGTCGCGAAGGATCTCAACGACGGCGGCAAGCTCGTCGACATCGACGCAGCGCTCGACAAGCTCGAGCAGGGCGACGCGATCATCCCAGCGGCTCGTTCGACCATCGAGGCGCTCTACGGTGGCGACGTTTACGTGCTCCCGACGGAGTTCAACGTCGAGGGCATCTGGTTCAACAAGCAGCTCTTCGCCGAGAACGGCATCGAGGAGCCTCAGACCTGGGAGGAGCTGACGGATGCCGCCGCGACGCTGAGCGCAGCGGGTGTCACGCCGTTCTCCGCTGATGGTCAGGACGGCTGGCCGCTCACGCGTCTTGTCGGCAACTACCTGTTCCGTACCCTCGGTCCTGACGCCATGCAGAAGGTCATCGACGGGGACGCCTCTCTGACTGATCCCGAGTACATCGAGGCGGCACAGGCCGTTGCCGATCTCGGCAAGGCTGGGTACTTCGGCCCGTCGGTCGGCTCGATCGACTACATGACCGCCGTGAACCAGTTCCTCACGGGCGAAGCGGCGATGTTCTACATGGGCAGCTGGATCCTCGCGAACTTCAACGACCCCGAGCAGAACAAGATCGGCGCCGAGAACATCGGCTTCATGCCCTTCCCCGAGGTCGAGGGCGGCGCCGGCAGCCGCGACCAGCTCGCGGCGAACGTCGGCGTGCCGCTGGCGCTCTCCGAGGCCAACTACTCCGACGACGTCTCCGCGTGGCTCGGCTGCTTCGCTGAGAACTTCGGCTCGACCTCGCTCGGTGAGCAGGGCGTCATCACCGGATTCGCCGTGAACGAGCCGGTCGAAGACCTCCCGCCGCTCACGCAGGCCGTGCAGGAGCGCATCGACGAAACGACGCAGAGCGTGCTGTGGTTCGAGGCGCTGTTCAACGCGAAGGCAGCCACCACGAGCCAGACCAACGCGTCACAGCTCGTCACGGGCGCGATCTCGCCCGAGAAGTTCATGGAGATGGTCCAGGCGGACCTCAAGTAACTCCCTTCCACCCGGCCGGGGGTCGCGTTCCTTGCGGCCCTCGGCCAACATTTCGATCGAAAGAATTTCTGTGAACCGCGTACTCGGCGACTGGCGCGCCATCCTTCTTCTGCTGGGCCCTGCCCTGCTCGTCTACTCGCTCGTGATGCTCGTGCCGATCTTCTGGTCACTGGGCTACACGGTGTTCGAGGGCAATCCGATCACCGGCTTCGAATACGTCGGCCTCGACAACTTCGCTGCGCTGTTCACCGACCCGAAGATCGCCGATGCGTTGATCTTCACTCTGAAGTACGCCGTTGTGCTGACCATCGCACAGGTGGGGTTCGGCTACCTGCTCGCCCTCATCTATGTGTTTTGGCTCCGCAAGGCGTCGAGCCTGATCCGCACGCTCGCCTTCTTCCCGGTGGTGCTGCCGACCGTTGCCGTCGCCCTGCTCTTTCAGGAGCTGTTCAAGATCGCGCCCCAGAACGGTCTGGTCAACGACCTGTTGAACCTCGTCGGCATCCAGTCCGTTGACTGGTTCGCCTCACCGGACACCGCCTTCCTCGTGCTCATCCTCATGGACCTCTGGCGGTCGATGGGCTTCTACGCCGTGCTGCTCTACGCCGGTCTCGTCGACATCCCCGATGACCTGTTCGAATCCGCGCGGCTCGACGGCGCTTCGGGGTGGCGGCTCGTTCGCCACATCGTGATCCCGCTGTCGTTGCCCGTGCTGCTCTCATCGATCATCTTCAGCGTCAACGGCACATTGAAGGTCTTCGATTCGGTGCTCGCACTGACAAACGGCGGGCCGGGCAACACGACAACGCCGCTCACGCTGTACATGTACCAGACGTCATTCACCTACGGCGAGTACGGCTACGGAAGCTCGATCGCCTTGCTGCTGACGATCATCTGCCTGCTCGTCACAATCTTCATCTTCCGTTCCTCGCGCCGCGATCTGACCAAGGGCTGACCCATGACCGCCACCTTCACCGATCGCTCGCCCCGCCTCATGCGGGTTGTGCGACGCATTCCTGTCTGGATCATCGTCGGCATTCTCCTCGTCGTCGTCGTGTACCCGCTGTTCTGGCTGCTGACCGGCTCGCTGAAGACCCAGGATGAGTTCCTGAACAACCCGACGTGGGCGCTGCCGGAGGACTGGACCAACTTCAGCAACTACGTGGAAGCCTGGACCACGGGCAATCTCGCGGTCTACATTCGCAACAGCGTGCTCGCGGTCGTTCCTGCCCTCTTCTTGACGATCGTGTTCGGCGTGGCCGCGGGCTTCGCGCTCGAGGTCATGGTGTGGAAGGGCCGAGGCCCCGTGCTCCTGGCCTTCCTCGCGGGCATCATGATTCCGGGGCAGATGATCCTGCTGCCGTTGTTCACCATTTACTTCCGCGCCGGACTGACCGGCACGCTGTGGCCGCTCATCATCACGTACACGGCGATCGGCCTGCCGCTCACGGTGTTCATGATGGCAACCTACTTCCGCAGCGTTCCGCGTGAGATCTTCGAGGCGGCGACCCTCGACGGGGCCAACGTGTTCCGGATGTTCTGGACAATCGGCTTCCCGCTCGTGCGCAACGCGATCTTCACCGTGGCGCTCGTGCAGTTCTTCTTCATCTGGAATGACCTGCTCATCGCGCTGACGTTCACGACACGCGATGACCTGCGCACCATTCAGGTCGGTCTGTTGAACTTCACCGGCCAGTTCGGCCAGATCCAATACGGGCCGACATTCGCGGCCATCGCGGTCAACGTCATCGGCACGCTCGCGATCTACCTCTTCCTCAACCAGCGCGTGATGAAGGGCCTCACTGCCGGCTCGGTGAAGGGATGATCGCCGTCGAAGGGCTCCGCGTCGAGCACCTGACGACCACGCTGGGAATCGGCATCGCCGCGCCGCGGCTGAGCTGGGCCCTCTCCGGCGAGCACTCACAGCGCGCCTACGAGGTTGAGGTCCACTTCGACGGTTCAGAGGAGTCGTCGACCGTGGTCGTCGACTCCGCCGACACGCTGTACCAGCCATGGCCGGCCCGCCCGCTCCTCTCACGTGAAGCGGCGCACGTGCGCGTTCGATCCCACCTCGACGACACGGAGGCGGCCACCGAGTGGAGCGCACCCGTTCGAGTCGAAGCGGGCCTCCTCGACCCCTCCGATTGGGTTGTGGACTGGGTCTCCCCGTCGCTGAACGCGCCCCATGACGGGGCGCGACCGGCAACGCTCCTCCGCGCGGAGTTCGAGGTGGCCGGGCGAGTGCGGCGAGCGCGCGTCTACGCGACGGCACACGGGGTGTACGACCTCGAGGTCAACGGGGCCGCGGCATCCGACGAGGTGCTGGCACCGGGATGGTCGAGCTACCACCATCGTCTCCGCTACCGCACGCTGGACATCGGCGACGCGCTGAGTGAGGGGCGGAACGCGATCGGCGCCTGGCTCGCCGACGGATGGTACCGCGGTCGTCTCGGATTCAACGGCGGAATCTGGGACAACTACGGCACGGATGCCTCGCTGCTGCTCCAACTCGAGATCGAGGACGATCGTGGAGCGCGCGTCGTCCCGCTGCACTGGACGCACGCGCCGGCACCCATCGTCGCCACCGGGCTCTACGAGGGCGAGCGCCACGACGCTCGTCTCGAACAGGCAGGATGGTCAGAAGCCGGATTCGCTGCTGACGAGTGGATCGCGACCGACACAATCCCGCTGCGGCAGTTCACGGCCGAACTCGAGGCCCCGACGGGGCCGGCCGTGCGGGTGATCGAGGCGATCCGGCCGGTCACCGCTGAGCGGCGCGCTGACGGCCGTCTCCTGCTCGATTTCGGCCAGAACATCGCAGGCAAGCTGCGATTCACCGTGGCCGGGACGCTGGGGGAAACTGTGACCCTCCGGCACGCGGAGGTGCTCGACGGCGGCGAGCTCGCGCTCCGACCGCTTCGTTCGGCCACCTCAGAGGACCACTTCACCTTCGCCACCGACGAGCCGGTCACGTGGACGCCGCGATTCACCCTGCACGGCTTCCGGTACGCGGAGATCACCGGGTGGCCGGCTGGGGCCGGCACCGACGGCATCGAGGCGCTCGTCGTCCATTCCGACATGCGCCGCACCGGCTGGTTCGAGGTCGACCACGAGCTGCTCGATCGATTCCACGAGAACGTCGTCTGGAGCATGCGCGACAACTTCGTCGACCTGCCCACCGACTGCCCACAGCGCGATGAGCGCCTCGGTTGGAGTGGCGACATCCAGGTCTTCGCGCCCACCGCTGCACATCTCTTCGACGCGACCGGTGTGCTTGAGAACTGGCTCCGCGACCTTGAGGCCGAGCAGCGGGCGTCAGGATCGGTGCTGAACTTCCACCCCTGGATCGACTGCGGCTTCCCCGTTGAGCCCGCAGCCGCGTGGGGCGATGCCGCCGTGATCGTGCCGTGGACCCTCTACCGCCGCACCGGCGACCTCGAGCTGCTGCGCAGCCACTTCGCCAGCATGCGGGCCTGGGTCGACCAAGTCTTCGCACTCACGCACGAGACCGGCCACTGGAACGAGGGCTTCCAACTGGGCGACTGGCTCGACCCCGCAGCGCCGCCGGAGCGACCGGGGGACTCGCGCACAGACGCGACGCTCGTGGCGACGGCCTACCATGCCCGCACCGCGCGCCTGGTGTTGTCCGCCGCGGAACTCCTCGGCGATTCGGCTGCCGTCACCCGCTACACCCACATTGCGGAGCTGGCCACATCGGCGTTCCAGACGAACTACGTCGCGCCATCCGGCCGCGTCGTCAGTGACACTGTGACCTCCCTCGCTGTGGCGATCGCCTTCGAACTGCTCAAGGGCGAGCAATACCGGGAGGCCGGCGAGCGCCTGGCCACGCTTGTCGCCGAGGGCGACTACCTCATTGCAACGGGCTTCGTCGGCACGCCCATCGTCTGCGACGCGCTCGCATCCACCGGCCACCTCGACGACGCCTACCACCTGCTGCTCCGCGCGGAGGCACCGTCGTGGCTGTACGCCGTCACGATGGGGGCGACCACGGTGTGGGAGCGGTGGGACAGCATGCTGCCGGACGGCAGCATCAACCCCGGCGAGATGACCTCGTTCAACCACTATGCGCTCGGAGCGGTGGCGGACTTCCTGCACCGGGTCGTCGGCGGACTCGCCGAGGTGGAACCCGGCTACCGCCGCGTGCGCATCGCGCCACGGCCGGGCGGCGGACTCGGTCATGCGGCCGTGCGCCACGACAGTCCTTTCGGCACGATCTCCTGCAAATGGGTGCGCGAAGGCGGTCGGATGACGGTCGACGTGCGAGTGCCAGCCGGAGTCACCGCGGAGATCGCGCTTCCGGACGGCAGCGGCCGGGTCGAGCTCGTGGGTGCCGGCATGCACCGATTCGAGTTCGACCACCGAGCACCCCACGAGGACCCTGCACGGCCCCGGCGGTGGAACATCCACAATCCAGTGGAGCGCGCACAGATGATTCTGGAGGATGCACAGTGAGCACACTCGACCCCGGCGCCGATCAGCTCGCCGCCCAGCTCACCATCGACGAGGCTGCGAGTCTGCTGTCCGGCGCCGACTTCGCGTCGACGACAGGGCTGCCCGACCGGGGCATCCGTGCCGTGATGATGACCGACGGCTCCAACGGCGTCGCAATGAACCTGCCCGACTGGTCCGGAAAGGTGCCCGCCACCTGCTTTCCGACGTCATCGGCGATGGCGGCCACGTGGGATCCCGAACTCGTCGAGCGTGTCGCCGGCGCGATCGCCGACGAGGCACGTGCGGCCGGCGCGGATGTGCTGCTGAGCCCCGGCATGAACCTGAAGCGTTCACCGCTCGGCGGCCGCAACTTCGAGTACTACTCGGAGGACCCTCTGCTCACGGCCCGCCTCGCGTCCGCGTTCGTTCGCGGCGTGCAGGGCGCGGGCGTTGGCGCCTGCGTGAAGCACTTCGTCGCGAACAACCAGGAGACCGACCGGATGCGCGTGAGCGCGGAGGTCTCCGAACGCGCCCTCCGTGAGCTCTACCTTGCGGCCTTCGAGGCGGTGATCGTCGAGGCGAAGCCGTGGCTCGTGATGGCCTCATACAACCGAGTCAACGGCAGCTACGTGAGCGAGGACGAGCGCCTGCTCACCGGGGTACTGCGCGAGGAGTGGGGCTTCGACGGCGTCGTCGTCTCGGACTGGGGCGCCGTCGAGGACCGCGTCCGGGCGGTCAGCGCGGGACTCGACCTCGAGATGCCGTCGACCTCCGGAGCCTCCGATGCCCAGCTGGTCTCCGCGGTGCGGTCGGGTGCGCTCGACGAGTCCGTTGTGCGGCGTTCGGCCGAGCGGCTCATTGAACTCAGTCGCCGGGTCGGCTCGCGCGCCGACGCCCGCCCGGTCGACCGCGAGGCCGCGGCCGCCCTCGCGGTCGAGGCCGCCAGGAAGGCGGCGGTGCTCATCAGGAACGAGCAGGATGCCCTGCCGCTCGGCGATGCTGCCCGGGTCGCCGTCATCGGCGCGTTGGCTGCAGAGCCGCGCATCCAGGGCGGCGGCAGCGCTGGCGTCAATGCGACGGCGGCCGGCTCCATCGTTGAGGCGCTCCGTCCGCTGCGTGGAGCCGTGGATTATGCGGCGGGCTACCTGCCCGACGCGCTGACGACAAGTGACGAGCTGCTCGAGGACGCGGTGCGCGTCGCCGCGGCATCCGATGTCGCCGTGGTGGTCGTCGGTCTTCCGGAATCTGCCGAGTCCGAGGGCTATGACCGAACGACCATCGAGCTGCCAGAGGCGCAGACCCGACTCATCAGCCGTGTTGCGCTCGCCGCACCGAGCACGGTGGTCGTCGTCATCGCGGGCGGCGTGGTGTCCCTCGAACCGTGGCGGCCAGACGTTGACGCGATCCTGCTCGCCGGACTCGCGGGCCAGGGCGTTTCCACCGCGCTCGCGGAACTGCTCACCGGCATCGCAGCGCCGTCGGGCAGGCTCGCCGAGACGGTGCCGCTCGCTCTCGCGGATTCGCCGAGCTACCTGAGCTTTCCTGGCGAGGCCGGTCGCAGCGTGTACGGCGAGGGCGTGTTCGTCGGATATCGCGGTCACGACGCCACCGGTTCGGCGGTCGCGTATCCGTTCGGGCACGGCCTGAGCTACACCTCCTTCGCGTTCGAGGATGCCACGGTCTCGGCTTCCGGATCTGGATGGACCGCGACCGCCACGGTGCGCAACACGGGGTCCCGGCGGGGCCGCGCCGTGGTGCAGCTGTACGTGTCACCGCCGGAATCCCCGGTGCGTCGGCCCGTTCGAACTCTCGCCGGTTTTGCCGCAATCGAACTCGACGCCGGCGGGAGCGGCACGGTGTCCGTTCAGCTCGACCGGCGGTCGGTCGAGCGCTGGGACGAGGCGTCAGAACGCTGGGTCGTCGACGGCGGCGTGCACGGCTTTGCGTTCGCGGAGTCCTCGCGACACATCCATGCAACGGTGCCCGTCGAGATCGTCGGCACTGGCATCGGTTTGCCGCTCACCCGGCAGTCGACCTTGCTCGAGTGGCTCGAGCACCCGCTTGCGGGTCCGCTGCTGCTCGACGCGATTCGGGCGGCCGACCCGAGCGGCGCGACTCTCGGCATGTTGACGAACCCGACGGCAGTGGTGATGATCGGCGGGCTGCCGATCCACCGTCTCGCAGTCGATGCCGGAAACTCGCTCAGCGAGGACGTGCTTGAGCAGGTGCGGGTGGCCGTTGCCGGTTCGCCGGCCCCGCCAGGAACTGCATCGATTCGTCCGATGAGTTGACGAGCGCGCGGTAGCGACCGCCCGGCCGCGCTTCAGGGTGGTTGTGCGGCAGCGCCGCTGATCGCAGAGCCGCCGAGATCTGCTCGGCGGCCTGCCGAAGAGCGTCGACCAGCGGCATCCACGGAGTGTCATCGTTGGGTACGACCGCGCCGACCGCGGCAATGGTCTCGCCCGCGGCACCCGTCACCGGCACCGCGATCCCGCGTGCGCTGGGGTGGATGTGTCCGTCGGTCACCGCGAAGCGCTGAGTGCGCACGCTGTGAAGCACTCTGCGCAGCGTCTCGGAATCCGAGATGGTGTGCTCCGTGATCCGGCGAAGCGGACCTGCGAGCACCCCCTCGCGTGTGGACGTGTCCGCCTCAGCGAGCAGCACGAGCCCAGCGGCCGAAGCGTGCAGCGGAAGTCGCCCTCCGATGATCGTCGCATTGACAACTGCGTCACGACTCGAGAGACGTTCAAGGAACAGCACATCACCGTCGCTCAGGATGCCGAGCTGCACGTGTTGCTGAATCGCCAGATGCACCTCGCGGAGGTGCGGCATCGCGATCTCGCGCAGCCCGAGCGCCCCCGGAGTGCGGCAGGCGAGCTCCCAGAGCCGTACTCCGAGACGATATGTGCGGTCGGCACCGCGCTCGACGAGTCCTTGTTCCTCGAGGTCGGCGAGCAGGGAGTGCGCGCTTCCGATGGGGATGCCGCTGCGCCGCGAGAGCTCAGACAGGGTGAGGAACGGTGCATCAACGCTGAAGGCGTCGAGGAGTTGCAACTGACGACTCAGCGTCGATCGCCCTGCGGATGCGCGTGCCACGGTGGCCTCCTCTCGCCTAGATCCTAGTCAGATTTCGAATGATACGAAGACTCCCACCATGCGGTGGCACGCCCGCCTACCGTGGCGATGACGATGCTCAAGGGTGAGAAGGAGACAGCGATGACGCTGAACCAGGCTGGAGCCGACGTGCTTGTGATTGCGGCGAAGACCGCGGCCGCCGAAGGGGTCGTCTCTCTCGTGCTGAGACGCCCGGACGGTGCCCGCCTCCCCGACTGGACGCCGGGCGCACACCTCGACCTCGTCCTCCCCGACGGCACGACGCGGCAATACTCGCTCCACGGAGATCCCCGGGAGGCAGAGGCCTATCGCATCGCCGTCCTTCGTGAGCCGGACGGGCGCGGCGGATCGCGATTCGTCCACGACGAACTGCGCGAGGGCGACACCGTCGGATTCGGCGGTCCGCGCAACAACTTCCGACTGACACCCGCCCCCGCATTCGATTTCGTCGCCGGCGGCATCGGCATAACCCCGATCCTGCCGATGGTGCGCGCGGCGAGCCTGCTCGGTTCCCGGTGGCGCCTGCTCTATCTCGGCCGCTCGCGATCCCGGATGGCATTTCTCGACGAGCTCCAGCAGTACGGCGATCTGGTCACGGTTCGGTCCTCTGACGAGCATGGACCCACCGATATCCGGTCATGGCTGGACACCGGTCGCGACATGGCTGCCGGGAGCGAGACGAAGCTCTACGCATGTGGGCCGACACGACTCGTCGAGACGATCACCGCACTCGCTGCGATGCGGCGGCCCGGATGGACCAGAGTGGAGCGGTTCGCGGCAGCCGAGCGCGGCGAACCAGCGCGCGTCGCGCCGTTCGACGTCGAGGTCGCCGGTTCCGGCCGGAGCATCCGCGTCGCTCCCGGCGTTCCGATCGCCGATGCGCTGCGGAGCGCTGGATTCGAGTTGCTCACCTCATGCTCCCGCGGCGTGTGCGGCACGTGCGAAATGCGCGTCATCGACGGAGTTCCCGATCACCGCGACTCGATCCTCGACGACGCCGAACGCGCCGACGGTGCCTGCTTCTTTCCCTGTGTCTCGCGTTCCCGCAGCGACCGACTCGTGCTCGCCCTCTGAACAACCTCGACGAAAAGAGAATCCGGATGCCCCTCACCAGCACCCCCGCAACCGCCAACGCTCCGGTTGCCGTCGGCCTCGAAGACCCGTTCGGCCCCGAGGTGCTCTCGAACCCACTGCCCTTCCAGGAGCGCCTGCGCGAGGCCGGCTCTGTCGTGCTGCTCGAGAAGTACGGTGTGTACGCACTGGGGCGCTATGACACGGTGCGATCTGCGCTGCTCGACTGGCAGAGCTTCGAATCCTCTGCAGGGGTCGGCATCAGCAACTTCCGCACCGAGAAGCCGTGGCGGCCCCCGAGCCTGCTGCTCGAGGCCGATCCGCCGCACCACGACGCGCCCCGTGCCGTGCTCTCCGGCATTCTCGGGCCGCGCGCGCTGCGCGAGCTCGAACCGCGCTGGCGCGCCGATGCCGACGCGCTCGTCGACGAGGTACTCGCGCGAGGCAGCGAGTTTGACGCGGCGGCCGAGCTCGCTGCCGCCTTCCCGCTCCGCGTCTTCCCTGACGCCGTCGGCATCCAGGATGTCGGCCGCGAGCACTTGCTGCCCTACGTCGACCACCTCTTCAACTCGTTCGGGCCCGAGAACTTCCTCGTGCAGCGCGGCGCACCGACCGTGGCGGACCACGCCGGCTGGGTCAACGAGCAGTGTGCCAGGCACATGCTGGAGCCGGGCGGGTTCGGTGCCCAGATCTGGGCGGCCGCCGACCGTGGCGAGATCAGCGAGGCACAAGCACCACTCATCGTGCGCTCCCTGCTCTCGGCGGGCGTCGACACGACCGTGCACGGCATCGGAGCGATCCTGCACGCCTTCGCATCACACCCAGACGCCTGGGAAGCGCTCCGCGCCGAACCTGCGCTCGCCCGTGTTGCCTTCGATGAGGCGATCCGACTCGAATCCCCGGTGCAGACCTTCTTCCGCACGACGACAACCGACATCGAGGTTGACGGCACACTCATCCCCGAGGGGCACAAGATCCTGATGTTCCTGGGTTCGGCCAACCGAGACCCCCGCCACTGGGCACATCCCGACACATTCGATCTGCGACGCGACCCATCCGGTCACCTCGGCTTCGGCATGGGAATCCACCAGTGTGTCGGTCAGCACGTCGCCCGTCTCGAGGCGACGGCGATCATCACCGCGCTCGCCAAGCGGGTGCGGACGCTCGAGCTCGCGGCCGAGCCCACTCGGCACCTGAACAACACCATGCGAGCGTGGGAGACGCTCCCCGTGCGCGTGGAGCTGGCGTGAACGGCGAGCGGTTGGCCGGCGCGCCCTCCGCCCTTCCCGCTCTGGCGGCGAGCCGGCGCGGCTCGAAACCCAGAACGGCCGCCCGCACCCGGTGTCCCGGGGCGGGCGGCCTCGCCACTGTCTGTGGCAGTGGTTCAGCGCGGCGGAAGGTCAGCCGCGGC
>CAZZNX010000003.1:0-59559 GCA_964655795.1 uncultured Leifsonia sp.
CCGCCGCGTACCGCCCGCGCTTCTCCTGGGGTGCGTTCTTCACCAAACCCGATGTCGGCGCAATGGAGCTGCACGCGACCGGCTTCAGCATTCTGCTCGGGCCGATCGTGCTCTCGCTCGCCACGATCGGCGGGGGGCTCGCGGCATCCGTCGTCGACGCTCTCGTCGCTCCATACGCCGACACGCTGCCAGGCCCACACGAGCAACACCTGGCCCTCTGGCACGGCTTCGAGCCCGCGCTGGCGATCTCGGCTGTCGTGCTGCTGCTCGGATTCCTGCTGCTGCTGCGCCGCCGCCAGGTCGCTCGCATGCAGGCCAAGGTTCCGCAAACGCTCGACGCCGCCCGCGACTATGTGCGGTTCATGCGGGCTCTCGACCGCTTCGCGGCGGTGCTCACCACGCGCATCCAACGCGGCGGCCTGCCCGCATACCTCGCCGTGATCATCGGCGTCTTCGTGCTCGGCCTCGGCCTCTCGGCAGCCCTGAACCGCAGCTGGCCCGATGGCGTCGTGCCCTGGGACTACGCCGTGCAGCCGTTCATCGCGCTCGTCATGGGCATGGCGGCGATCGGCGCGGCGATCGCCGGGCACCGGATGACGGCGGTGCTGCTCGTCGGCGTGACCGGCTACGGTCTCGTGCTGCTGTTCGCCATGGGCGGTGCGCCAGACCTGGCACTCACCCAGGCGCTCGTCGAGACGCTCACCGTTGTCGTCTTCGTGCTCGTGCTGCGCCGGCTGCCGCAGCAGATGGCGGTGCGCAACAAGTCCGTGCACAAGGGCCTGCGGGCCGTGCTCGGCATCCTCGCCGGAACGGTGATGGCCGTGATCGCGGTGATCGCCCTCGGAGCCCGTGAGGCGGCATCCATCTCGGCCGAGTTGCCTGCCCTCGCCGCCGAGGCGCACGGCAAGAACATCGTCAACGTGATGCTCGTCGACATCCGCGCCTGGGACACCATGGGCGAGGTCGCCGTGCTCGTCGCCGTGGCCACCGGCGTTGCCAGCCTGGTGTTCATCTCGGGCCGCGCCGCGCCCGTTGAGCGCATGGAGGGCGGCGGGGAACGCCGCAACCGCCCCGTGCTGAACGCGACCGCCGTGTCACGCCAGACCTGGCTGCTCGCCGGTCGAACGCTCTCCCCGCAGAACCGCTCGATCATCATCGAGGTGCTCGTCCGGCTGCTGTTCCACCCCGCCATCATCGTCTCGATCTATCTGCTCTTCGTCGGCCACAACCAGCCCGGCGGTGGCTTCGCCGGTGGCCTGCTGGCCGGCCTCGCGCTTGTCGCCAGATACCTCGCCGGCGGCCGTTACGAGCTGGCGGAGGCCGTGCCGATCGACGCAGGCAAGCTGCTCGGAACGGGCCTGCTGCTGGCCGTCGGCACCGCGCTCAGCTCGATGTTCTTCGGCCTGGAGGTGCTGGAATCCTCGTGGTTCGAGGCGAGCATCCCCGTGCTCGGCGAGATCTCGATCGGCACATCGACGATCTTCGACATCGGCGTTTACCTCGTGGTGTTCGGTCTCGTGCTCGACATCCTGCGCAGCCTCGGCAGCGAGGTCGACCGGCAACAGGAAGACCAGGACGAGGGCGACGACGAGGCCGAGTACGAGCGGCCGAGCAGCTCGGACGTTGACGCAGACAAGCCGAATTCGGTCGAGGGGGCACAGGCATGAACGCCTCGATGACCCTGATCCTGCTGATGGCCGTGATGTACGCCTCCGGCGTCTACGTGCTGCTCGAGCGCAGCCTCACCCGCGTGCTCATCGGCTTCCTCCTCGTCGGCAACGCGACCAACATCCTGCTCTTCCTGATGAGCGGGCGGCCCGGCCTCGGCCCGATCATGGAGGACGGCGTCGACCCATCCGAGATCTCCGACCCGCTGCCGCAGGCGCTGATCCTCACGGCCATCGTCATCAACCTCGGCATCACCGCCTTCATGCTCGCCCTCATCTACCGGTCCTGGTGGCTGGCCCAGCTCGGAGCCAAGGGCGACCTCATCGACGATGAGGAGCAAGATCTCGAGGATGCGCTCGCCTCCGCCGCTGAGCTGCGGCGCTCCGAGGCGGACGACACCGCCATCCAGGCCATCCTGGGTGCCAGCGAGGAGCACCTCGACGCGGCCGGCGATGTCGACGACACCGCCGATGACGCCGACGCGGATGCCGCGGAGCTGCTCGCCGAGCTCACCGCGCTCGACGCACCGAGCGAACCGCCGCACGGCGGACACGACTCTGACGACACGAACCGGGAGGGCAACCGCTGATGCCTCAGCTCATCCCGCTCATGGTTCTGATCCCGCTGATCGCGGCGGCCCTCACGGTGATCCTCGGGCGCCAGCCGCGCCTGCAGGTGGCCATCAGCAGCACCGCGCTCACCCTGACCGTCGCGATCAGCGCCGTTCAGCTCTGGCTGATCGACCTCAACGGCCCGGCGGTCGTCGCGGTCGGCGGCTGGGCGGCCCCGTGGGGCATCGCCCTCGTCGTGGACCGACTCTCGGCGATCATGCTGCTGATCTCGTCGATCATGCTGCTCGGCGTCCTCATCTACTCCATCGGCCAGGGCGTGGCCGATCGGCACCGCGAGACGCCGGTGTCGATCTTCCACCCGAGCTACCTGATCCTGTCCGCAGGCGTCTTCACCACCTTCATCGCCGGCGACCTGTTCAACCTCTACGTCGGCTTCGAGGTGCTGCTGGCCTCGAGCTACGTGCTGCTCACCCTCGGCGGCACGGGTGAGCGCATCCGCGCCGGCGTCACGTACATCATCGTGAGCCTCGTCAGCTCGCTGTTCTTCCTCGCATCGATCGCTCTGATCTACGGCGCGACGGGCACCGTCAACATGGCGCAGCTCTCCGTGCGGCTGGCCGAACTCCCGGCCGATGTGCAGCTCGTGCTGCACCTGCTGCTGCTGATCGGATTCGGCATCAAGGCGGCCGTGTTCCCGCTCTCGTTCTGGCTGCCTGACTCCTACCCGACGGCGCCGGCGCCGGTGACCGCCGTGTTCGCCGGCCTGCTCACCAAGGTCGGTGTGTACGCGCTCATCCGCACGGAGACGGTGCTCTTCGCCGAGCAGGACCTCAGCGCGCTGTTCCTGGTGGTCGGCAGCCTGACGATGATCGTCGGCATCCTCGGAGCCCTCGCCCAGGCCGACATCAAACGACTGCTCTCGTTCACCCTGGTCAGCCACATCGGCTACATGCTGTTCGGAATCGGTCTCTCGTCGACGCTCGGCCTCGCCGCGACGATCTACTACGTCGTGCACCACATCACGGTGCAGACGACCTTGTTCCTCACGACGGGTCTGATCGAGCGCATCGGTGGCGCGACGTCGATCAACCGCCTCGCCGGGCTGCTCAAGGCGTCACCGCTCGTCGCGATCCTCTTCTTCATCCCGGCGCTGAACCTCGGCGGCATCCCGCCGTTCTCGGGCTTCATCGGCAAGGTCGGCCTGTTTGCCGCCGGCGTCGACGCGCCGAGCCCGCTGGTCTGGGTGGGCATCGCGGCCGGCGCTGTCACCTCGCTGCTCACGCTCTACGCCCTCGCCCGCTTCTGGAACATGGCCTTCTGGCGCGGACAGAGCGAGCTCAAGGGCTACGAGTCGGTGCTGATCGAATCGCTGCAGGAGGCCCCGGAGGCGCCGGACGCCTCCGTCGCAGTCAAGACACGCACCGTTCCGACGACGATGCTCGCCGTCACGACCGGCATGGTCGCGCTCACGGTCGCACTGACCGTGTTCGCCGGCCCGCTGTTCGGCTTCGCCGAACGGGCGGCCGAGAACCTCGAGACGCCGACGACGTACATCGAGACCGTGTTCCCCGGGGGTGTGCAGTGACCGCGCGCAAGGGATACATCCCTCCGACGCAGCCAACCATGCGTGGCGGCGTCATCCCGACCAACCGGGTGCCGAGCGGACCGGCTTTCCCGGAGACCGAGCAGACGCACCGGCAGAACTTGTGGCGGCAGTTCCCGCTGCTCGTCATCCTGGTCGTGCTGTGGATCCTGCTCTGGGACGACATCACCGTGATGACGATTGTCACCGGAACGGCGCTGGCGCTGCTCGTGACGCGCGTGTTCTACCTGCCGCCGATCGCGCTCAGTGGGCGGCTCAACCCGTGGCGGCTGCTGATCTTCGTCGGCCGGATGATCTACGACATCATGGTCGCCTCCGTGTACGTGGCGTGGCTCGCCATCAACCCGCGCTACCAGCCGATCAACTCGATCCTGGCGATCAAGCTGCACACGCGCAGCGACCTCGTGATCACGCTCACCGCCGTCTCGATCTCGCTGGTGCCAGGCACCGTCGTCATCGATGCCGACCGGGAGCACGCGATCCTCTACATCCACGCGCTCGGCACCCGCACGAACGAGGACATCGACCGGATCCGGCGCGAGGTGCTCGGTACAGAGGAGCGGATCGTGTTGGCGATCGGTGCGAAGGACGAAGCCGACGGGATCCGGGCAGATCGGCTCCAGCGTGACGGCGGTGTCGGCACCGTCGGCGCCAGACGGAAGGGAGACTGACATGTCGTTTCTCATGATTGTCGCCGTGTTGGCCGGCGTGATGTTCGGCATCGGTGCCCTGTGCGCCGTCTACCGGATCATCCGAGGGCCGTCGATCCTCGACCGTGCGCTGGCCGCCGATGTGATGCTGGCCATCGCGATCTGTGCGCTCGGCGCCGAGATGGCGATCAACCACCACACCGACACGCTGCCCGTGCTGCTCGTGCTCGCGATGTTCGCCATCGTCGGGTCGATCAGCATCGCGCGATTCATGTCGAAGCAGGACGCGGCATGAACGAGATCGTCGCCGGCATCCTCATTCTGCTCAGCGCCTTCCTCTCGATGGCTGCGGGCATCGGCATCGTGCGCTTCCCCGATGTGCTCTCGCGGCTGCACGCCTCGACCAAGCCGCAGATCCTCGGCGTCGCGGCGATCTGCGTGGCGATCTGGCTGCTCAACCCGAGCTGGGGCGTCGCGTCGACCCTGGTCCTCGTGCTCGGCTTTCAGCTGATGACGCAGCCGATGACCGCGCACATGATCGGCCGCGCGGCGTACCGCACCGAGTATGTGCGCGCCGATCTGCTCATCGCCGACGAGATCGCGGATGCCGTTGACGCTGCGTCCGCGGCCGAAGCCGCCGAAGCCGCCGAAGCGGCCGAAGCGGCCGAAGCGGCCGAAGCTGCCGAAGCGGCCGAAGCGGCCGAAGCTGCCGAAGCGGCCGAAGCGGCCGACGGTGCCGAGCGCCGAGCGCCTGGCGAGGCCTAGGCCGAGACGGCCTTGGCCGGGTGGCAGGCCGTGGCGGTGAGCTTGCCGTCCGGGTCGAGCCGCTCGAGCAGCGAACCCGCGATCAGGTAGAGCTGGTCCAATTGCTCCGCGTTCAGCGCGTCGAGCACGACGGAGCGCACCGTGTCGTGGTGGCCGGGTGCGGCAACGTCGAGCAGCGCGAGCCCGGCGTCCGTGATGCGCGCGTTGGTGGCCCGTCGGTCCTCCGGGCAGGGGAAGCGCTCGACCAGTCCGCGTTCCTCGAGGCGGCGCACCACGTGGGAGAGCCGGGGGAGCGTCGCGTTCGTGCTCGAGGCGATCGCGGTCATGCGCGCCGTGTGCGCTGCGGCATCCGCCAGCACCATGAGCACGGTGTACTCGAAGTGGGTGAGCTTGGCGTCGCGCAGCAGCTGCGCGTCGAGCGCTGGCGGGAGCAGTTCGACGACGGCGGCAAGACGCTGCCATGCAGCCATCTCGTCGGGGGTCATCGGGCGCGCACCGAGGGTGGGGGCGCCGCTGTTCTCGCTCATGTGACCATTCTAGCCGTTGTCGCGGCAATAGTTGACGCAACAAGTAAATGGGTCTATGGTTTTACTTGTTGGAACAACTAAAGCGCTGCGGCGCAGATTGAAGGACACTCACATGACAACGGTCAGCATCATCGGAAACGGCAACATGGGCACCGCGATCGGCGGCATCGTCGCGGCCGGCGGCAACACCGTCGAGTTCATCGGCCGCGATGCGGATGCCGCCATCACCGGTGACATCGTCGTTCTCGCCGTCGGCTACCCCGCCGTCGCCGAGATCATCGCCGCACACGGCGAGAAGCTTGCGGGCAAGGTCGTTGTCGACATCACGAACCCGCTCAACTTCGAGACCTTCGACTCGCTCGTTGTGCCGGCCGACGGCTCCGCCGCCTCTGTCATCGCCGGTCAGCTGCCTGACTCCACCGTTCTCAAGGCCTTCAACACCAACTTCGCCGCGACGCTGGCAAGCAAGAGTGTCGGCGGTGCAGCGCCGACCACCGTGCTCATCGCCGGAGACGACAGCGACGCCAAGGCGCTCCTCGCCTCGGTGCTCGGTGCGGCAGGGGTCGACGCCGTTGACGCCGGGTCGATGGCGCGCGCCCGCGAGCTCGAGGCCATCGGCTTCCTGCAGCTGACCCTCGCCGTGCAGGAGAAGGTGGGCTGGGCTGCCGGCTTCGCACTCACCAAGTAGCTCTCACGCAGCGCACTGACGCCGCGAGCTCGTAGAAACGGTCCCCTCCCGACTCCGGAGGAGACCGTTTCTGCGAGTTCGGCGAGGTCGCGGGCGGACTAGTCGAGCAGGTAGACGAGCTGAGCGCGCACGGAGGCCTCGGCCGCCTGCATGATGTGCGGGTCGACATCCGGGTAGACGATCGCGGTGATGCGGGCAACGAACGGTTCATGCAACGCCGGGGCTCCGCCCAGCTCTCCCTCGAGCACGGCGAGTGCCGCGCGCACCTCGTCGAGCCGCTGCATGCGGTGCTCTCGATACCGCGCGCAGATCTCGGCGAGGCTCGGCAGCACCGGGCCGTGCCCTGGAAGGACGAGCGCTGCGCCGATGGCCCCGAGGGTGTCGAGCGAGTCAAGGTACTCCGCGAGTGTGCTGTCCGGGTGCGCGATGACGGTGCTTCCGCGGCCGAGGATGGTGTCACCCGTCAGCACGGAGCCTGCCGCGGTGCCGCCCGCCGTGCCGGCCGGCGAGTCGAGTGGGGCGTCGTCGGAAAGCAGGAAACAGACGGAGTCGGCGGTGTGGCCCGGCGTTGCGACGACCCGGATGTCGACACCGGCGGCCAGGAACTGCTCGCCGTCGCGCAGTGGCTCGCCGCCGATGCAGTGCGCCGGATCAAGCGCACGCACCGGGGCGCCGGTGAGTGCGGCGAGCCGTGCGGAGCCGGCCGTGTGGTCGGCGTGGTGGTGCGTGACGAGGATCAGCTCGACGGGCGCGGCGGCCAGGGCTCGGAGGTGTGCCTCGTCGAGCGGGCCGGGATCGACGACGACGGATGCCGCGCCGCCGGGCGCGGCCAGCAGATAGGAGTTCGTCCCGTCGAGGGTCATCGGCCCGGGATTCGGCGCGAGCAGGCGCCGGGAGAGCCGGCTCGTTGGCTCGATCGCTGCGCTCATGACGGCAGCCTACCCGCGCCGGGTTCCGCCCGCGGGCGTATTCTGGCTCCGGGAGGGGCGCCGATGGAGACGAACGGACTCACCGCACGCGGCAACGCGATCGGGCTGGCCGCGACGGTCGTGCTGCTGCGCGATGCCGGCGACGGCGGGGTCGAGGTGCTGCTGTTGGAGCGCCCGCACGACCGGGGGAGTTTCGCCGGCGCCTGGGTGTTCCCGGGCGGCGCGGTCGATCCAGCTGACCTCGTCGTGGTCGGCGCCGACCCCTCGGTCTCCGACAGTCTGCTCGAGCTGCCGCTGGAGGATGAGGCTGCGGCGAGCCGCCGTGCCGCAGCACGGGAGACGCGCGAGGAGACCGGGTTGCTGCTGGAGGAGGCCGCACTCGTGCCGGTGTCGCGCTGGCATCCGCCCCTGGAATCTCCGAAGCCGTTGCGCACCTGGTTCTACCTGGCCGCGGCGCCGGATGGGCCAGTGGTGCTGGAACCGAACGAGGCCGTTGCACACCGCTGGGTCGCGCCGGAGGGTGCACTCGCGATGCACGCGGCGGGCGAGCTCACGCTGTTCCCGCCCACCTGGGTCACCCTGTTCGGACTGATCGGGGCGGCCTCCCGCGATGAAGTGCTGCGGACGGCGCGACTGCACCCCCTCGTCGAGTACGCGACGCGCTTCGCCCCCGGCCGCACGATTGTGCTCTGGCAGGCGGATGTCGCATATGGCGGCGCAGATGGATCCGTCGACTCCGCACTCCTCGACGCGGCAGGGCCACGGCATCGGCTCGACATCCGCGCGCTGCCATGGCGCTACCTGCGCGAGTAGGGGCCCGCTCAGCTCGGGCTTGAACTCTCCCGCACCACAAGTCGGAAATCATGCTGGATGTCCGCGGCCTCAGTCGACGAATCGTCGATGAGCTCGAGAAGCCGAGTCACGGCGCTAGCCGCGATTGCCGCCTTGTCTGGCGAGATGGTCGTGAGTGACGGAACGCAGAACGCAGAATCCTCGATGTCGTCCATTCCCGTCACGGCAACCGTGCCTGGCGATGTGACGCCCCGGTCGGCGAGAGCGCGCAATGCGCCGAGCGCGAGCACGTCGTTGAAGCTGACGATTGCATCGAAATCGATCCCGCGGTCGATCGCTCGGGTGACCGCAGCGCGACCGGCATCCCGTCCGTAGCGATCGGTGTAGAGGACGAGGTCTTCATCGAAGGGGATTCCGGCGGCATCAAGTGCCGTGCGGTACCCCTCCAGGCGAAGACTCGGGCTCCGGTAATCCTGCGAGGCGAACGCGCCGAGGGCGGCGATTCGACGGCGCCCCGTCGCAATCAGGTGCTCGGTCGCCATCCGCACGGCGCTGACGTTGTCTATCGCGATGTCAACGTAGTCTTCGCTCGAAATCTGCTCGCCGATGAGTACAAGCGGAACGCCCGGGGCATGGGCGGCGAGCTCGGCTGCGCTCATCGTCATTGGGCTGAGGATGAGGCCGTCAACGACATGCGAGGTGAAATCTCGCAAGAAGGCGAGTTCGCGTTCCAGAGTGCCACCGGTCTGCGCGGCGATCACGGTGTAGCCGCGCGACTGTGCCTCCCGCTCCACAAGCTCGCTGAGCTCAGAGAAGTACGGCTGGGAGAGCTCCGGCACGGCGAAGGCCAGGATCCGAGTCTTGCCCTGGCGGAGTCTGCGCGCGCTGATATTCGGGTGATACCCCAACTCATCTATTGCCGCCTGCACGCGGGTGCGCGTTTCGGCCCGCACGTGCACGAAGTCGTTGACAACGTTCGAGACGGTGCGCGGGGAGACGCCCGCCCGCTGCGCGACGTCGTGGATGCTGGCGACCATTTCCCCATCGTTGCGCATTTCGGTGCTCGATGCGAAGCAATCGGCCAAAATTCTTTGCCACGTCGCAAAAATGTTCTTGACGTGGATCGGTGAGCTGTGACTTAATCAGAACTCGCAGCATTTGCAACGTGGCAATTTAGGAGCAAACCATGGCACGCAGCAGTATTCAAGCCCGTCAGGGGTTGAAGCACGGTCTGCTCTTCACCGCACCCTTCTTGGTGATCTACCTGATCTTCATCATCTACCCGGTACTGCAGGCGATCGTCATGAGCCTGCACGACTGGGACCTGCTCGGGTACACCAAAGAGTGGATCGGCTTGGCGAATTTCGAGCGGATGCTCTGGGGCACAGAGATGACCTGGAGCATCGACTACCTGCTTGGCGCCCGTGTCGTCATCCTGGCGGTCGCTGGGCTGCTCGCCGTGGGGCCGGTGCGTCGCCGAGTGATCACCCTGAGTCGGGGCGCGGTCGTGGCCGCCCTTGTCGCACTTGTCATGGTGTTGGGAATCCACCCCGGCGATGGCGGCACGTGGAATGACCCGAGCTTCTGGGTCTCCTTCCAGAACACCTTGCTCTTCACGGTCGTCTCGACCCCGATCATCGCGGGGCTTGGCCTCCTCATCGCCTTGGCGCTGCAGGGTGGCCGCCGTGGCGCCGGGCTCTACCAGATGGCTTTCTTCCTTCCCTATGTGCTGCCCGTCTCCGTGGTGACACTCGTGTGGAGCTACCTGCTCTCGCCGGGGCAGGGCCTACTCGCACCGTTCCTCGCCGAATTCGGCATCGAGCCCATCGCCTGGCTCTCTGACCCGTCGTTCGCGATGGCCGGCATCATACTGACGACGGTCTGGTGGACGGTCGGCTTCAACCTCGTGCTGTTCGCCGCCGGACTCCAGGACATCGACCCCGCCCTCTACGAGGCGGCGTCGCTCGACGGGGCGGGCAGATGGAAGAAGTTCGTGAACATCACGATCCCCGGGCTGAATCACGTGCTGATCCTCGTGATCATCACACAGGTCATCGCCTCGTTCCAGGTCTTCGGCCAGGTCAACATCATGACCTCGGGAGGGCCGGGTGGGGCCACGCGGGTTCTCATTCAACACATCTATGACGCCGGATTCCGCGACCTCGAGCTCGGCTACGCATCGGCGGTGTCGCTCTTTCTCTTCGCTGTCATGCTCGTCGTGGCCGTCGTGCAATTCAGAATGATCGGGCGGGATAAGTGAACATCATGACAACTCTCAGCGCAGAGAAGTCCGGAACCGTGCTTCCGACGGCGCGTGCGACGACAACGCGGCGACCCGCTGTCCGCGGGGTTTCAGCCACGACGATCTACCACGTGCTGATGATCGTGGCCAGCCTGATCTGGTTGATTCCCGCGCTGTGGATGCTCTCACTCGCGCTCACTCCCAACGAGATGCTCAAGACGAGCACCGACCAGCTCATCCCGCCGGCCATCACCTGGCAGAACTTCATCGATGTTTTCCGCGTTGGTCTGACCCCACGCTGGTTCCTGAACAGCATCGTGGTGTCAGTGGTCACAACCGTGCTCACCGTCTTCCTCTGCGCCATGGCCGGATACGCCTTCGCGAAGATCCAGTTCCCCGGCAAAGTGATCGTCTACGCCAGCGTGCTCGCCGGTCTGATGATCCCCAAAGAGGCCATGTTCATCCCGCTGTTCACGATGTTCGCCGACCTCGGCCTGCACAACAGCTACCAAGCGCTGATCCTGCCCCGCCTTGCCGCCCCGCTCGGAGTCTTCTTGATGACGCAGTTCTTCTCGAAGGTGCCCGACGAGGTTGAGGAAGCCGCCCGCATCGACGGCGCTGGTCCGTGGCGCTCCTTCTTCAGCGTGATGCTTCCTCTGGCCCGCCCCTCGATGGTGGCGCTCGGCATCTTCACTTTCGTGCAGACCTGGAACGACTACCTCTGGCCGCTCGTCTCCGCCACGAAGCGCGAGATGTTCACCATCACCACGGGACTCGCATCCCTGCAGGGAAACTTCGCCCAGGCCACAGAGCTCGGCTCGCTGATGGCACGCGGGGTGATGGGAAGCCTGCCATTGCTGATCATCTTCATCCTGTTCCAACGACACCTCGTTCGAGGGATCGCACTCAGCAGCGGCGACAAATAACGCCGCCGCCTCACGCCGCATCACCGGCCGCTTGGCCACAACCCAACACAACAAGAGGAGAACCCTTCATGCGCACCATGAAGATCGCAATGACGACGGCGTCGTTCGCGGTGGCATCGCTGCTGCTCGTCGGATGCTCGTCAGGAACCGAGAACGCCGGGAGCGGTGACCTGTCTGCCGACATCGCCGCGGTCACGGCGGAGCAGCTCGATGGCACAACCATCCAGATGTCTCGCATGTTCGGCGACTGTGAAGAAACAACCGATGGCGTCACCGATACGGCGATGGCAACGACCGAGTGTGAGGCGATCCAGATCCTCACGAACAAGTTCAATGACGAGAATGAGTTCGGCATCACCGTTGAGCGCCTCGGCGGCAGCGAGTGGGCTTCGTACTACGACGCCTTCAACGCCAGTCTCGCCGGTGGCGAGCCGGCCGATATCGCCAACATGCACGCGCACATGCTCCCTGACTACGCGGCACGCGACACGGTGATTCCCATCGACGCCGACTCTCTCGGCATCGATCTCGACGATGCGACTGACTCGGCTCGGTCCGGGGCCGACTGGGAGGGCGAGACCCGGGCGATCCCGTTCGACGTGCACGCCATCCTCGCGCACCTGAACCTCGACCTGTTCACCGAGGCCGGCCTCGTGAACGCGGACGGAACGCCGAAGCTGCCGACGACCACCGACGAGTTCCTCGCCGCCGCGCAGACTATGAAAGACAAGACGGGCAAACACTTCATCTCGATCGCGTACGCGAACGACCCGATGGGCTTCCGCCTTTTCTCCATGCTTGTGCAGCAGCAGGGCGGAGAACTGATCTCCGAGGACGGTTCCACGGTCAGCATCGACACCCCGGAAGCCACGAACGCGCTGAGCTTCATCAACACCCTCGTTGAAGAGGGTTACGCAGACTCGACGCTCGACTACGCGGGTTCCACCGCGCAGTTCCTCGCCGGTGATTCCGCGATGCTGATGAACGGCACCTGGGCGGTCAACGAGTACGCCGCCACCGCACCCTTCACCTACCAGGTCGCCGACTTCCCCACCTTGTTCGAGGAGCCGGCCACGTGGGCCGCCTCGCACACCTGGGTGATCCCGCGCCAGGAGGACAACGACGTCGTACAGTACCGCGCGGCACTTGAATTCGCGAAGTACCTCTACGACAACACCGACACCTGGGCCATCGCCACGGGACACATGTCACCGCGGGTCTCCGTGCTCGAGTCGGACGCCTACCAGAGTGCCGTGCAGCGCCAGAATTACGTGGAGACCGCGCTCACGAACGCGCGCCTGGTGCCGCAGATCGAGGGCTGGCAGGCCGCCGAGGACGCCATCCTCGAGCAGATCCAGGCCACCTGGCTGAACGGCAAAGACATCGATGAGGCCCTCACCGAGGCGCAGTCGCGCGTCGAGCAGACCCTCACAAACTAGCCAGAACGATTCACCACTGCTGGGGCCCGCCGCAGACGTTGCGGCGGGCTCCACCACACAGAGCGGAGAGCTCTCGCGATGACCACCGCAGCCACCCGACCGACCGTCAGCCTTGATGGGACCTGGGCGCTGGAGCTTGACTCCACAGCCGAGGTCTTCAAGGTGACGGTGCCGTCGCCCTGGACCACTCAGGTTCCGGGGCGGGGCGACTCCCACGAGACGGTTCGCTATCGCCGCCAGTTCGAGGCCCCGCTGGGCGCAGAGCGGGCAGCACGGAACATCCTGGTTTTCGGGGGAGTCAACCATGCGGCATCCGTTGTGCTGAACGGTCAAGACATGGGCGGCCACATCGGCGGGTGGACACCGTTCGAACTCGACGCCACCGCGGCGCTCCGCCCCGGTGTGAACGAGCTCGTCGTCGAGGTGAGCTACCCGCCTCGCACCGGCACAGACGCTGCCGTGCCATTCACCGAGGTCGCGCACGGCAAACAGAGCTGGTACGGGACAAGTGCGGGAATCTGGCAGTCGGTGAGCCTCGAACAGCGCCCAGCGCAACACCTGCGCAGCGTCGTGGTGCGAGCGGATGCCGAGGCGGCCAGCATCACCGCAACCGTGCAGTGCACGCAGCCGGGGCGAGCGGGGCAAACGCTCAGCATCACGGTCTGCGCCGAGCCGGAGGCGGGAGCAGGGGTGGACAAACCGTCGGCTGCAGAGCCGATCACGATGCACATGCCGGTCGAGCCGGGCAGCCGTGAGCAGACGATCGCGATCACCCTCGACACGGTCCGGCTCTGGTCGCCGGATGACCCCCGCTTGTATCGCGTGACGGTGACGCTGTCTGATCTGGAGATGGGAACGGCGGGCAGCGATTCGCTGAGCAGGCTCACCGGCTTCCGCACGGTCGAGACGCGCAACGGCGAGATCCTGTTGAACGGGGAGCCCATCGAGATCCGGGCGGTGCTTGACCAGGACTACCACCCGGGCAGCTCAACGATTCCGGAGTCCGACGAGGCGCTCGAGCGTCTGTTCCGCGAGGTGCAGCGACTCGGATTCAACATGCTGCGCTGCCACATCAAACGCCCCGACCGGCGCTACTACGAGCTTGCCGACCGCTTCGGGCTGCTCATCTGGACGGAGCTGCCGAGCTGGCTGACCATGACACAGAAGGCAGCGGATGACGGTGCCGCGCTGCTGAACGAGTTGATCGACCTCGATGGGCATCACCCGGCCATCATCATCTGGACCGTCATCAACGAGTCCTGGGGCATCGACCTGCGCGATGACGCGCAACGCAGTTGGCTGCGGCGCACTTTCGACGCTGTGAAGAAGCGTGCTCCACGCTCGCTCATCGTCGACAACTCGGCGTGTGAGCCCAACTTCCACCTGAAGAGCGACCTCGACGACTACCACATCTACCGCGGAATCCCCGAGAGCCGTGTGGACTGGGACGAGAAGATCGCCGAGTTCGCCGGCCGGCCGGCATGGACTTTCAGCCCGCACGGCGATGCTGAGCGCACGGGCCAAGAGCCCCTGCTGCTCTCCGAGTACGGCAATTGGGGACTTCCGCTCGCCAGAGACCAGTATGGGGTCAACGGCGAGGAGCCGTGGTGGTTCGCCAACGGCGCGGAGTGGGCGTTCGGCGCCGCCGAGGGAACGGGGCTCTTCGAGCGCTTTCGTGACCTCGGCCTCGAGGGCGTCTTCGGTTCGTGGGAACGCTTCGTCGACTCCGTGCAGCACGCTCAGATGGTGGCAAACCGCTACCAAACCGGATCGATTCGCAGCCGGCCGGAGATCTCTGGCTATGTGCTGACCCAGCTGAGCGATGTGCAGTGGGAGGCCAACGGCCTGCTCGACGCGAACCGCACACCCAAGGCTTACAACGATGATTTCGCATTGGTCAACGGCGAGTTCGGCATCGTGCTGCGGCCCGAACGCTACTCCAGCACCCCTGGCGCTGTTGTGGCCGCGACCGTCGCCGTCGTGCCGCCGCGCTCTGGCGCCCGATGGCGCGGAGCCGTCGGCGAAGCTCGTCTCTTCCTGGGCGGAGAGCTCGTTTCTCGCCAGACGGTCCCGCTCGATGCACGCACCACGAGCAGCCATAGCGTGGCCACTGTGGGGGCGCCCGCCGAGGTCGAGCTCGCCATCGAGCTGTGGCATGGCGACACCGTGCTGGCCCGGGATGCCGCGACCATCGTCCTGATCGCGGATGAGCCGGTTTCCGTGGGACGCGCAGTGCACGCCGAAGACGCGGTGAGCAGCGACTGGCTGCACGAGCTCGGCTTCGGGCACAGTATTTCGGGGGACGGCGTGGCGCCCGAGCCTGCCGCGCTCCTGATCACCAGGCATTTTGGGTCCGAGGCACAGGCACACGCACGTCACGGTGGGCGGGTGCTCGTGCTCGTCGAAGACGGCGATGCGCTGGGTGACGCCTTCGACTTTCTTCCCAAGGCGTCGCTCGGGCCCCGTGACGGGGACGGGGACTGGGTGCCGCGGCAGGAGTGGTTGCGCCGCGACGGTGCATTCGCCGCTCTTCCGGGCGGGCCGCTGCTCGGCATCGCCTATGAAAACCTTCTCGGCGAACTTGTGATCACCGGAATCCCCTCACCCATGCGCCCGGCGACTGTGTTCTCGGCGATCTTCTCCGGCTGGCTGCGTCACAGCGCGACAACTACCGCAACGGTCCCGTGGAGCGACGGCGAGGTGACGATCACCACCTTCCGGGTGCGTGCCTGTGCGGCCAATGACCCGTTGGCGCGTGTGCTCGGCCGCGCGCTTGTGGCCCACGCTGCCCGTCCGATCAGACGTCTGTGAGCTCCCTGGCGCGGAGCAGCATGCGATCCAGGGCGTCGAGATCGAGATCGCTTGCCGAGCGGAAGCCGATGCTGGCTGCCCCGATCTTCACGGTGCCGAGTTCGGCGGCGAATTGCGCGCCGAGGTAGCCGCCGGAATCGCCCGCGTTCACGTAGAGGCTGATGTGCTTCTTCTGCTGCGCGAGCCCGATCAGGAACCACTCGACGGCAGGGCCCTTCGGTCGGGGTTGCAGCAGATCGCCGTAGCCGATGATGGCCTGCTCCGTTCCGCCCCAGAACACACCACGCCAGAGCACGCGCGAGAGACTGGGCAGCGCTGCGCGGATCCGGGCGTCGACGGCGCGCATGGACTCCCCGGCGTCGCCCTCGATCGCGGCGAGGAACTCGTCGACGTCGTCGTCAGTCTTGTTCATGAGCCCAGCCTGTCACGCCTGTGCGGTTGACTCCCGCTCGACGAGCGTGAATGGCACCGTGATGTTGCGGGCCGGCAGTGTCTCATCACGGGCGGCGATCCGTTCGGCGAGCATCTGCACGGCCAACGCCGCGATCTGCTCGCGGCCCGGGCTGATCGTGCTGAGTGCCGGGAGCGAGTACCGAGACTCGTCGAGGTCATCGAACCCGATCACAGAGACCTGCTCCGGCACGCGGATGCCGCGCTGCCCGAGGGCGCGCAGTGCGCCGAGTGCCAACGCATCGTTGAAGGCGACGATGCCGTCGAACTCGACGCCCTCGTCGAGGAGCCGATCGGTCTCCGTTGCACCGTCGAAGCGGGTCCAGGTGGAAACGGGGCGCACGAGTTCCGCCCGCTCGGCGATGCCGGCGGCGTCGAGCGCCTGCCGATAGCCGAGCAGACGCAGGCTGGCGGCCCCCGACACGTCGCCGGCCCTGGCGCCGATGGCAACGATCCGGGTGCGGCCGAGCCCGATGAGGTGCTCCGTCGCGGCGCGGATCGCCTCGGTGTTGCGCATGGTCACATGGTCGACCGCCGGCTCGGCCGTGCCGTTCTCGAGGGTCGGGGCCAGTTGGGCATAGAGGCCCGTGTCCTCCTGCTCTGGGCCGAGCGTGCTGAACAGCATGCCGTCGACGAGCTGCGCCTTGCTGGCTCTGGCCGCCCCGGCATCCGCACCCCTGGACTGTTCGATCAGCACGGAGAGACCCTCGCGGTCGGCGGCATCCATCACCGCTTCGGCGAGTTCGGCGAAGTAGGGGTTGCGCAGGGTCGGCACGACGAGGCTGATGACGCCGGTGCGCCCGGTGCGCAGATTGCGCGCGGTGAGATTCGGCCGGTATCCGGTGGCCTCGATGGCGTCGAGCACGCGCTGTTTCGTGGCAGGGCGGATGTGCGGGTAGTCGTGGATCACATTGGAGACGGTCTTGATCGAGACGCCGGCGATGGCGGCGACGTCGGAGAGCGTTGCGGCCATGGTGTCCCTTCCGGATCGGGCGCCGATCCGGCGCGGTATCCCAAGCTATCAGGCCCCGCGTAGACGGACGGCGTCGGGAATGTTACTCTTCTACAACGTTGTAGAAATGGCCGCAGAACGTTTCGGGCCGAGTTCTGCGGCACACAGGATGACGGCCGAACGGCCCAGACGAAGGAGTCCACGACGTGACCCCCAGCACCTCTCCCGCCCAGCAGTTCGTGATCGGCGTCGACTACGGCACCCTCTCCGGCCGTGCCGTCGTCGTGCGCGTCTCCGACGGGGCTGAGCTCGGCAGTGCGACCCTCGACTACCCGCACGCCGTCATGGACACCGTGTTGACCGCCGGTCCGGCCGCGGCCGCGGGCACGCCCATCGCCCTCGCCCCGGACTGGGCGCTCCAGGTGCCTGCCGACTACGTCGCCGTGCTGAAGAGCGCTGTTCCGGCTGCCGTCGCGGCCGCCGGCATCGACCCGGCCCAGGTGATCGGCATCGCCACCGACTTCACCGCCTGCACGATGGTGCCGACCCTGGCCGATGGCACCCCGCTGAACGAGCTGAGCGAGCACGCCGATGCACCGCACGCCTACGTGAAGCTGTGGAAGCACCACGCGGCCCAGCCGCACGCCGACCGCATCAACGCGCTTGCCGCCGCGCGCGCCGAGGCCTGGCTGCCCCGCTACGGCGGACTCATCTCGAGCGAATGGGAGTTCGCCAAGGGCCTGCAGCTGCTCGAAGAAGCACCGGCGCTCTACGCCGAGATGGACCACTGGGTCGAGGCCGCTGACTGGATCGTCTGGCAGCTGACCGGCGAGTACGTGCGCAATGCCTGCACCGCCGGCTACAAGGGCATCTGGCAGGACGGCGACTACCCGTCGAGCGACTTCCTCGCGGCGCTCAACCCCGACTTCGCCGGATTCGTCAGCGACAAGCTCGAGCACCGCATCGGCCAGCTCGGCGACGCGGCCGGCACGCTCAGCGCAGAAGCCGCCGCCTGGACCGGACTCCCGGAGGGCATCGCCGTGGCCGTCGGCAACGTCGACGCCCACGTCACGGCGCCGGCCGCGCAGGCCGTCCTGCCCGGTCAGATGGTCGCCATCATGGGCACAAGCACCTGCCACGTCATGAACTCCGAGACCCTCGCAGAGGTGCCGGGCATGTGCGGCGTCGTCGACGGCGGCATCGTCTCCGGGCTCTACGGCTACGAGGCCGGGCAGTCCGGCGTCGGCGACATCTTCGCCTGGTACGTCAAGAACCAGGTGCCTGCCCGCTACTTCGAGGCCGCGGACGCCGCGGGCAGCAGCATCCACCAGTACCTCACCGACCTCGCCTACCGCGAGCCCGTCGGGGCCCACGGCCTCGTCGCCCTCGACTGGCAGAGCGGCAACCGTTCCGTGCTCGTTGACCACGAGCTCTCCGGCGTCGTGCTCGGCACCACCCTGACCACGCGCACGGAGGAGGTCTACCGGGCGCTGCTGGAGGCGACGGCGTTCGGAACGCGCACCATCGTCGAGACCTTCAACGCCAGCGGTGTTCCCGTGACCGAGTTCATCGTCGCCGGCGGCCTGCTGAAGAACCCGCACCTCATGCAGACCTACAGCGATGTGCTGCGGATGCCGATCTCCACGATCGCCAGCGAGCAGGGGCCGGCGCTCGGCTCCGCCATCCACGCTGCCGTCGCCGCCGGTGCCTACCCGGATGTGCGCGCGGCCGGTCAGGCCATGGGCAAGCTCAACAAGAACGTCTATATGCCGAACGAGGCATCTGCAGATGCCTATGACGTGCTGTTCGCGGAATACACGCTGTTGCACGACTACTTCGGGCGCGGAGCCAACGAGGTGATGCACCGCCTGCGGGCGCAGAAGCGCGACGCGGTGGCCGCGGCATCCGCACAGGTTACGGAGGCGTGAGCATGAACGCGTATACCCCGTTCTCGCCGGAGGTCGAGCGAGCGATCGCAGAGGCGCGGGCGGACGTCGCGGCCCTGCACGCTGAGCTCGTGCGCTACGGCCTCGTGATCTGGACCGGCGGCAACATCTCCGGCCGGGTGCCGGGCGCCGATCTCTTCGTGATCAAGCCGTCCGGTGTCTCCTACGACGACCTGGCGCCGGAGAACATGATCCTCTGCGACCTCGACGGAGTCGTCGTGCCCGGTTCCGCCGGCAGCGAGCGTTCGCCGTCCAGTGACACCGCCGCGCACGCCTACGTCTACCGGAACATGCCGGAGGTCGGTGGTGTCGTGCACACGCACTCCGACTACGCGACCGCGTGGGCGGCCCGTGGCGAGGAGATCCCCTGCGTGATCACCGCCATGGCCGACGAGTTCGGTGGTCCGATCCCGATCGGCCCGTTCGCGATCATCGGCGACGACTCGATCGGCCGCGGCATCGTGCAGACGCTCAGCGGTCACCGCTCGCGCGCCGTGCTGATGCAGAACCACGGCCCGTTCACGATCGGCAAGGACGCCCGCGACGCGGTCAAGGCCGCCGTCATGGTCGAAGATGTGGCCCGGACCGTGCACATCGCCCGCCAGGGCGGCGAGCTGATCCCGATCCCGCAGGCCGCCATCGACGCACTCTTCAACCGCTACCAGAACGTCTACGGACAAACACCACAGGGAGAGATCCAGTAATGCCGAAACTCACAACGACCCTCGACCACTACGAGGTCTGGTTCCTGACCGGCAGCCAGAACCTCTACGGCGAGGAGACTCTGCGCCAGGTCGCAGAGCAGTCTCAGGCGATCGCGCGCACCCTGGATGCCGCGGGCAACGTGCCCGTGAAGGTGGTCTGGAAGCCGGTGCTCAAGGACTCCGACTCCATCCGCCGCCTCGCCCTCGAGGTGAACGCCGCCGACAACGTCATCGGCGTCATCGCCTGGATGCACACCTTCTCGCCGGCCAAGATGTGGATCCACGGCCTCGATGCGCTGCAGAAGCCGTTGCTTCACCTGCACACGCAGGCCAACGTCGAACTGCCGTGGGGCGAGATCGACTTCGACTTCATGAACCTCAACCAGGCCGCCCACGGCGACCGGGAATTCGGCTACATCCAGACCCGCCTCGGCGTCGTGCGCAAGACCGTCGTCGGCCACGTCACCGACCCGCGCGTCACGGCCGAGGTCGGCAGCTGGCAGCGGGCCGCCGCCGGTTGGGCCGCGTCCCGCACGCTCAAGCTGGCCCGCTTCGGCGACAACATGCGCTACGTCGCCGTGACCGAGGGCGACAAGACCGAGGCGGAGCTGCGCTTCGGCGTGCAGGTGAACACCTGGGGCGTGAACGAGCTTGCCGACGCCGTGCACGCGGCATCCGATGCGGCCATCGACGCCCTCGTCGCCGAGTACGAGGATCTCTACGCGGTGGCGCCGGAGCTGCGCCGTGGGGGAGAGCGCCACGAATCGCTGCGTTACGGCGCCGCGATCGAGATCGGCCTGCGCAGCTTCCTCGAGGAGGGCGGCTTCGGCGCGTTCACGACGAGCTTCGAAGACCTCGGCGCCCTGCGCCAGCTGCCCGGCCTCGCCGTGCAGCGCCTCATGGCCGATGGCTACGGCTTCGGTGCGGAGGGTGACTGGAAGACGGCCATCCTGGTGCGCGTCGCCAACGTGATGGGTGCCGGTCTGCCCGGTGGCGCCTCGCTGATGGAGGACTACACCTACGACATGACTCCGGGCAATGAGCTGATCCTCGGCGCCCACATGCTCGAGGTGTCGCCGTCGCTGACCACAGCCAAGCCGACGCTCGAGGTGCACCCGCTCGGCATCGGCGGCAAGGATGACCCGGTGCGCCTCGTCTTCACCGCCGACTCCGGCCCCGCCGTCGTCGTCGCCCTCAGCGACATGCGCGACCGCTTCCGCCTCGTGGCCAACGTCGTCGAGGTCGTGCAACCGACGGCTCCGCTGCCGAAGCTGCCCGTTGGCCGTGCCGTCTGGAAGCCGGCTCCGGACTTCGCCACGAGCGCAGCGGCCTGGCTCACCGCCGGAGCCGCCCACCACACGGTGATGTCGACGGCCGTCGGCATCGAGGTGTTCCAGGACTTCGCCGAGATCGCGCGCACGGAGCTGCTCGTGATCGACGAGAACACCGAGCTGCGCGAATTCGGGCGCGAGGTGCGCTGGAACCAGGCGTACTACCGCCTGGCGCAGGGCATCTAGCGGCCAGCATCAGCTCAGCCGAAACAGCGCCAGTTCACACTGGCGCTGTTTCGGTTAACGCGGTGCGAACAGCGGGCGGAAGCCGGCGCAATTGACTTTCGGCCGAGGCCCGGGATACTCTGTCGCTCAATAGGGTTAAGAATTGGAGACTTCCTGTTGGAGTCTTCGTCTTGCCCCTTTTTTGTTTGGCGCGTTCTCTGACAGGGTTTCCCGACAGAGAGGTCGGACAGTGCCAACAATTGTCATCCGAGGCGTCAGTGACGTCGTCTCATTCATCGACGCCCGCCCCCGCATCAGTGGGCGCGCAGCAGTCATCTGGTGGCTCGCACTCAGCGGGCTGTTCCTCGACGCATTCTCGAACTCCGCGCTGAGCGCGGGCCTCGGGCCGATGACGCGCGACATGGAGCTGAGCGCGACACAGGTCGCCATCCTCACCTCGCTCGCATCGTGGGTCGCCATCGTCTTCAACCCGATCGGTGGGTGGATGGCGGACCGCTGGGGTCGCATCCCACCGCTCATCTTCGCGAAGTTCCTCGCACTCGTCGGTGCGGCCCTCGCCGCATTCGCGCCGAGCTTCGAGATGGTGCTCGCGGGCCGCTTCTTCGTTGGCGCCGCGTACGGAATCGACTTCGCGATCGCGATGGCGCTGCTCGCCGAGTTCACGCCCGCACGATTCAAGGCACGTCTGAACACCTGGCAGGGCATCTGGTACGTGGCCGTCTGCACAAACCTCGTGCTGGCGATCATGTTCTACAACCTGGACGTCGGAGACTCGATCTGGCGCTACGCCGTCGGCACGGCCGGCATCGTCGCCCTCGTGCTCATGATCCTGCAGGCAAGCTTCATGGTGGAGAGCCCCACCTGGCTCGCCCGCAAGGAGAAGGTGGACCGCGCCGCACGGGCGATGACGAAGATCTACGGCGAGACCTTCGTCGCGGCACCTGTCGATCAGCGCATCCCCGTCCTCAACCAGGCCACGAAGGGCTTCGCGAACATCGCTCTGATCTTCCGTGGCACCTACCGTCAGCGCACCGTCCTGGCCGCCACTGTGCAGATGGCGCAGTCGATCCAGTACTTCGCCGTCGGTTGGTACCTACCGATCATCAGCCTCACCCTGTTCGGTGCCGACTTCGTCGTCGCCACGCTCGGCGCGCTCGTGTTCAACCTCTTCGGAATCCTCGGCGGCTTCATGTCGCCCGTCATCGGCAAGAAGTTCGGCCTGCGCCGTGCATCGGCATTCGGATTCGGCGCGGTGTTCCTCATGCTGGTCGTGCTGGGCTTCTTCTACGAGAGCATGCCGATCTGGCTGGCCTTCGTGGTTCCGTCGCTGTTCATCCTGTTCCACTCGGCCGGTCCGGGCGCGAACGGCAAGAGCCTCTCCACGCTCTCCTTCCGCAGCGAGCTGCGGGCGGGAGCCAACGGCATAATCGGCGCCATCGGCAGCATGGGTGCTGCCCTCGGCCTGCTGGTGTTCCCGCTGCTGAAGGAAGGCATCGGCCTTGGCCCGACGTTCCTCATCTTGTCGGTCGTGCCGCTGATCGCCTTCATCATCTGCTCGGTGATCAAGTGGGACCCGACCCGTGCAGCGGTCAGCCCGGACGAGGAAACCGACGCCCCGCAGTTCAAGAGTGATGCTGCGGCGCAGGCCATGGCAGCCAGGGCGGCCGAGGCCAAGGCCGCCGAACTGATCAGCAGCAAGTAACGAGAAGCGCAGAGGCATCCGACATGACAATCCCCGCGATTCTCAGCATTGATGAAGGAACGACAGGCACCCGTGCCGCCTGGGTCACGGCCGACGGCCTGGTCCACGCACTCGAGTACCGCCCGCTCCGGGTTCAGACACCCGTCGCCGGGGTCGTCGAACAGGATGCCAACGCGATTCTCGAGAAGACTCTCGATGCCTGCCGCGCGGTCATTGCCCGTGCGGCAGGCGAAGGGGTCACGCTCGTCGGCCTCGCCATCGCAACCCAGCGCGCGACGACGGTGCTGTGGGACACCGTGACCGGCCGCGCCATCGTGCCGGCCATGGTGTGGCAGGACAGCCGGTACTCCGATGAGCTCGCGGCCATGAGCGGCGAGTGGAGCGAGCGTCTGATCGCCTCGGTCGGCCGCCCGACCGGGGTGCGATCGCCGTATCTGTGGGCCGCGCACCATCTGCGCGAGACCCCGGAGGTGACCGCGGCCCATCGCGCGGGGCGCCTCGGTTTCGGCACGATCGAGACCTGGCTGCTCTGGAGCCTGTCCCGCGATCACATCTACGCCGCCACCTCGACCAATGCGACCTCGGCCGGCGCCTACGTTCTCGCCGCACACGACTACCAGTACGAATGGATCAGCGCCCTCGGCTTCCCCCTCGAGCTGCTGCCCGAGCTGCGCCAAGACTCCGATGACTTCGGTGTGACGAACGCCGCGCTGCTCGGCATCGAGATCCCGATCCTCGCCGCGGTCGGTGATCAGCACGCCGGAACCGTCGGCCTCGGCTGCCTGCGGAAGGGCCAGGCGATGTGCGTGCACGGCACCGGAAGCTTCGTCGACCTCGTGATCGGGCCAGAGGCCCCGGCCAATCCCGGCCTCTACGACGGCGCGCTCACCCTCGTCGGCTGGCGCCGTCACAACAGCTCCGTGTTCGCGATCGAGACCTTCACCGCGACCACCGGCTCCGCGCTCGACTGGGTCTGCGGCACGCTCGGCTGGTTCGAGTCGTCCAAGAAGATCAGCGAGCTCGCGGCCACCGTGCCGGGCGCCAACGGCGTCATGTTCGTGCCGGCCCTCACCGGGCTTCGGATGCCGGTGATGGAGCCGCACGCCAAGGCCTCGCTCAGCGGCTTCTCCATGTCGACAACGCTGCCGGAGATCGCCTACGCCGTCCTCGAGGGCATCGCCCACTCCGTGGCCTCCAGCGCAGAGGCGGACGAGCAGGTTGCAGGAACCGCGATCACCGAGATCGTCGTCGGTGGCGGCATGTCGGCCAGCGACCCGCTCATTCAGATGCAGGCCGACCTCGTCGGGGTGCCCATGCGCCGCCTGTCGGAATCCGAGGGCGCAAGCCTGCGCGGCGCAGCCTTCCTGGCCGGCAGCGACGGGCTGCTCTGGAACTCACTCGAGGAGGCGGCCGCGTCGATGGGCAGCGGCGACATCTTCGAACCGCGCATCAGCGCCGACGAGCGCCTCGAGCGGCGCATCGCCTGGAACGCGCGCATCGCCGCAGATCTTTCGCTCATTCCGAGCTCAGCACACAGTAAGTAGGAGAGAACCACACAATGGTTGGATTGCCCGCCCGCAAGACCGATACAGCCCGCGCGCTGATGACCAGGGTCGACGCGCTCCCACTGAGTCGCCGAGACAACGTCTCGCGCATCGACGGCGCCCGCTTCGACATGATCATCGTCGGGGGCGGGGTCACCGGGGCGTATGCGGCCATGGACGCCGCGCTTCGCGGATACAGCGTCGCCCTCCTCGAGAAGGACGACTTCGCCTCCGGAACCTCCTCGAAGTCATCCAAGATGATCCACGGCGGACTGCGTTACATCGAGCAGGGCAACCTGCCGTTGGTTCGGCACTCCCTGCTGGAACGCCAGCGTCTGCGGAAGAACGCCAAGCACCTGGTGCAGCGGCTGCCGTTCCTCTTCCCCGTGCTCTCGCACGACGGGGTGTTCGACCGCCGCCTTGCAGCCGGCTTCGAGAGCCTGCTCTGGACCTACGACATCGCCGGCGGTTGGCGCGAGGGTGTTCTGCACCAGAAGCTCTCCAAGGAGGAGGTGCTCTCGCACTGCTCGACCTTCAAGGGCGAGAACCTCGACGGCGGCTTCATGTACTACGACGCCCGTGCCGATGACGCGCGCCTCACTCTCGCACTGGCGCGAACGGCCGCCCACCACGGCGCCGTCGTGCTGAACGGCGCCAAAGTGACCGAGGTCACACGCTCCGGCGGCAAGGTCAGCGGAATCATCGCCGAGATCGACGGGCGGGAGGTCACGGCATCCGCCCGCGTGGTCGTGATCGCCACGGGGGCCTGGCTGCGTGACTGGAACGGTGCGGGCACAGACGCTGACGCACCGAACATCCGACCGGCCAAGGGCGTGCACATCGCGGTGCCGTGGATGAAGATCCGCAACGACTGCACCGTGACCATCCCTGTTCCCGGGCGCAACCGCCGTGCGACCATCACCCGCTGGGGTGACACCGCCTACCTCGGAACAACCGACGAGGATTACCAGGGTGATCTTGACGATGTGAACTGCACCCGCGAGGAGATGGACTTCTTGATCGAGGGCGCGCATTCGGCGCTGAAGACCGACCTCTCGGCGGATGACGTCGTCGGCAGCATCGGCGGGTGCCGACCGCTCGTCGCACCGCCGGGCGGCAAGACCATCGACGTCAAGCGCAAGCACGAGATCCGCGTCGACCATGACGGTCTGGTGACGGTGGTCGGCGGCAAGCTCACCACCTCGCGCCACATGGCCGAGCAGACGATCGATGCAGCTCAGCGCGTGCTCGGCCAGCGCCGTCGCTGCATGACCAAGAACGCCTACCTCCTCGGTGCAGCCGGATACGACGGCGAGGCCGTCGTGGCATCCGGCGGTCTCGCAGCCCACCTCGGCGAGCGGTACGGCAACGAGGCCCAGTTCGTCACCGACATCCTCGGCAACAACCCAGAGCTCGCGGCACCGATCGTCGACGGACTGCCCTATCTCGAGGCCGAGGTCGTCTACTCGGCGAGACACGAGATGGCACGCAGCGTCGACGACATCCTGTCCCGCCGGACACGAGCCCGGCTGATGGCGCGCGACGCATCGGCGGCCGCCGCCGGCCGGGTCGGGCAACTGCTTCAGGCCGAGCTGGGACTCAGTGACGCCGAGGTCGACGCCCAGGTGTCGGCATACACAACCGCAACAGCGCACGAACGCGCAATCCTGATGGGAGAATCACAATGATCAGCAAGGAAGCCGTCAAGCGCGGATACAACCGCGGCAACTACGTTGTCGGAGCGCCGACCCAGCCTGGCTACGCCGCCGGCATCGAGAAGGTCGGTGGCGAGGCCTACTTCCAGAAGGATGCCGTCGTCGTCTCGGCCGAGGTGCTCGCCCAGCTTGCCTCTGCCGTCGACGAGCTCGTGACCGAGACCGCCGACGTCATCGCCGGAACCCGCGACTGGTGGGCCGGAAGCATGATCGGTGAGACCGCTGGCACGCCGGCCACGCCGACGGCCGTGATCGCCAAGGTGTCGAAGACGGAGCAGGTGCAGGCCGTCATGCGCATTGCGGATGCCGCCAACGTGCCCGTGACCGTCTCCGCCGGACGCAGCAACGTGACCGGCTCGGCACTTCCCGTGCGCGGCGGCATCGTGCTCGACGTCTGCGAAATGAACAAGTTCGTGAGCTTCGACGCCGAGAGCCAGATCGTCGAGGTCGAGGCCGGCATGTTCGGCGACATCTTCGAGGAGATGGTGCAGAAAGACTTCGGAATGACGATGGGCCACTGGCCATCCTCGTACGCCATCAGCACGGTGGGCGGCTGGGTCGCCTGCCGCGGTGCCGGCCAGCTTTCGACCCGCTACGGCAAGATCGAGGACATGGTCTACGGCATGGACGTCGTCCTGGCCGACGGCTCGCTGATCACGGTCGGAGAGACCTCGGCTGCCGCGGTCGGCCCCGATCTGCTGCAGCTCATCATCGGCTCTGAAGGCACGCTCGGCGTCATCACCACCGTGCGTCTGAAGCTCCACCGCCTGCCGGACTACGGCCGCGCGATCGCCTACGGCTTCGCGAGTTTCGCCGACGGCCTGGAGGCCTGCCGCCAGATCATGCAGCAGGGCGCAAACCCCGCCGCACTGCGTCTCTACGACAACCTCGAGAGTGGTCTGCAGTTCGACCTCGCCGAGCAGAACGTGCTGCTCATCGCCGATGAGGGAGCGCAGGAGATCGTCGACGCCGTACTCGCGATCAGCGAGCGGGTGTGCGCCGAGACGGGCACAAAGCTCGACGACGCGGCCATCTTCGAGCGCTGGCTCGACACCCGGTACCTCACCGGCAAGAGCGCCGAGGGCTTCAAGCGCAGCCCCGGCTTCGTGGCGGACACCCTCGAGATGACGGGACGCTGGCGCGATCTCCCCGCCATCTATGACGAGGTTGTGGCCGCGGTCAACGCCGTGCCTGGCACGCTTGCCGGTTCCGCGCACCAGTCGCACGCCTACGTTGACGGTGCCTGCCTCTACTTCTCGCTGCGCGGCGATGTCGCTGTCGAGGAGCGCGCCGCCTGGTACCGGGCGGCGTGGGATGCAGCGAATGCCGTCATCCTGAAGCACAGCGCGACGCTCAGCCACCACCACGGCGTCGGGCTGCTGCGCGCGCCGTACATGGAGGAATCCCTCGGTGCAGGCTTTGCCGTGCTGCGTGCGGTGAAGGCCGCGCTCGACCCGAAGAACCTGCTCAACCCCGGTAAACTGGGCCTCGAGGCCTAGTCGCAGTGAGTATGCCTGCGGTCGCAAGCAAAGGTGATGTATCCATGCCAGAGCTCCCACGTTCACTCGACGACAAGCTTTACCGTCATCCGGTGATCGCGTCGCTGTACGGCACCGACGCGCTCTCGGAGTTCCTGACCGGGCCATGCCCGGTTGGGATCGTCGCGAACGTCGCGCTGCCCGACATGGAGAACGTCGTCACCCGCGCTGCGGCCGCAGGCAAGTTCGTCTTCGTCAACATCGACAACTGCGACGGCCTCGCGCAGGATCGCGGCGGCGTCGAATACCTCCGCAAGATCGGGACGCCCGGTCTGATCACCACCCGGACCGCGCTGATTCAGCGCGCCAACGCGCTCGGCATGGTGACGATGCAGAAGGTCTTCGTGACCGACCGCTCCACGCTCCCGCGCAGCGTGAACGCCGTCCAGCAGAGCAAGCCGCACCTCATGCAACTCATGCCGTGGCCGGTGATCTCCTCGATCGCCTCCGGCGAGCTCGCCAAGCTCTCTCCCTACGTGGCTGCCGGCTTCGTCACGAGCACCGAGGATGTCGTCGCGGCGATCAAGGGCGGCGCGAAGGCCGTCTCGACGAGCGACGTCGCCCTCTGGAACACCACGCGGCGCTAGGCCGCGGCATCCGCACCCTCAACTTCTCTAGGAGCACCCGTGTCTGCCGATTTCTACCAGGTCATCGCCCGCTACTACCCCCAGGAGGGCCAGACCGAAACGGTTCTCGGTCACCTCGCCGCACTCGCCGCCGCGAGTCGCACTGAGCCGGCCAACCTCAGCTATGACTTCTTTCGCGGGGTCGAGAACCCCGACGAGATCGTGATCATCGAGAGCTACACCGATGCGGCAGGCTTCGATGCCCACCGCGCCGCGCCGCACTTCGAGACCATCGGCCTCGGCAGGATCATCCCGTTGCTCGCAAACCGGGTCGTCGTGAAGATGAATGCCAGCCCGGATGCGTAGCGCCGTGCTGCGTGCGGCCGGGCTGCCTCGCCCCTACGTCGACTCGCGTCCGCTCAGCATCGAGGAGCTCAACGCACCGACCCCGCGCGCCGGTGAGGTCGGCGTGCGCATCATTCGGGCCAGCCTCTGCCACTCCGACCTGTCCGTCGTCAATGGATCGCGCCCCCGCCCGCTTCCAATGGCCATCGGTCACGAGGCAGCCGGAATCGTGGACGTCGTCGGCGACGGAGTCGAGGGCGTCAGCCCCGGAGACCACGTCGTCTTGGTATTCGTTCCGAGCTGTGGCGACTGCCGGGCCTGCTCGGCCGGCCGCCCTGCGCTCTGCTACCGTGCCGCAGAGGCGAACGCCAGCGGTGATCTACTGCATGGCGACGCCGTGCTGCGCGACGGTGGCCAACAGCGGGTCAACCACCATCTCGGCGTCTCCGGCTTCGCCGACTATGCCGTTGTCGCGGCCGAGTCCCTCGTCGTGATCGACAAGGATGTGCCATTCGACATCGCAGCAATGTTCGGCTGCGCTGCTTTGACCGGCATGGGCGCGGTGCTCAACACCGGCGGGATGAGGCCGGGTCAATCCCTCATCGTGTTCGGGCTCGGCGCCGTCGGCCTCACCGCCATCATGGCCGCGGCGCAGATCGACGGCACGCGGGTGATCGCGATCGACCCCAACACCGACAAGCACGCGCTGGCACTCGCGGTCGGCGCGAGCGCCGTCGGAACCCCTGAGCAGGCTGCGGCCCTGGTCGCCGAGCACGCCGACGACGGTGTCGACCTCGCGGTGGAGGCCGTCGGCAGCGCCCGGGTGATGGAGGCGGCGCTCGCGCTCGTCACGCGGGGCGGAGCGCTCGTGTCCGTCGGGCTGCCGCACCCGGAGCAGCAGCTCGGTGTGCAGGCGCTGCAGTTTGCCGGAATGGGCAAGCGGCTGCTCGGCTCCTACATGGGCGACGCCGTGCCCGCGCGCGACATCCCCGCCTACATCGAACTGTGGCGGGCCGGCCTGCTGCCGATGGAGCTGCTCCACAGCGACACGGTGTCGCTCGATGAGGTCAATGAGGCGCTGGACGCGCTGGAGGAGGGCCGCGTGGTGCGCCGAATCATCGCACTCGACATGGTCGCGGCCTGAGAGGGGTGCCCGTCGGTCCTACGGCTGGACGGGCGCATCCTCGTCTGGCATGTCCATGGTCTCGACCTCGCCTGCACGCTCGTAGACGAGCGACACCGCCCCCTTCTCGAAGCTGCGAGCCGGCTGCACCAGCGTGAACGAAGTCGGGATCGTGCCGGTGCCGAACAGTCGTTTGCCCTGCCCGAACGTGACCGGGTAGAGCCAGAGCTGCAGCCGATCGAGCACGTCCTCGGCGAGCAGCGACCGTACGAGCGCGCCGCTGCCGATCACCTGGATTTGATTGAACTCGTCGCGCAGGCGCCCGGCGGAGGCGGCATCCGGCAACACGGTCGTTCCCGCCCAGCTCGGATCGCTGAGCGTGCGGGAGACCACGAACTTCGGCACGGCGTTGAATTTGGCCGCGATGGGCCCGTCACCCGCATTGGGCCAGTACGACGCGAAGATGTCGTAGGTCTTGCGCCCGAGCAGGAGTGCGTCGAGGGTGTCGAGATCGGCGCCGATCGCCTCGCCGGACTCGTCGTCGAAGAATGGCGCTTGCCACCCTCCATACTCGAAGCCGTCCTCGCGGTCTTCGTCTCGGCCGCCCGGGGCCTGGTAGACGCCGTCAAGTGAGATGAACAGGCTTGCGGTGATGGTTCCCATGATCGGATCCCTCCTTCCGCCGTGGCGATGGCCACGGCCAACGAGGTTCATTCTTCGCGCGCCGAATGCGCGCTGTCCAGCCCCGACGGTCGAATCGCGAATCTCAGGAAAGACGGCGGATCAGAAAGGCGCCGGCTCGGTGTCCACGCTGTGCCCGGTCGGTGTGGTGATTGTGACGCGGCCGTCCGCGAGCCGCGTGTACTCGATGCGGCTGAGATTCTTGCGACGGTTTGCGTGCTCGCAGAGCGGGAGCAGGTTGTCGGCGTTGGTGCGACCACGATCGCGTACCCATTCCTCGAGATGATCGACGTCTGTGTCGTCGACGGGCCGGGAGCAGGTCGGATCGATGCACGTCTCGTAGCGGAACGCGATCCAGTCGCGCTGTGCTGTGCTCGGGCGGTATCGGGTGCGGTCGTAGCGAAGCCGCTCGCCCGTGAACGGGTCGGTGGCCACGCGGCGGAACGATGGCGCCGCGGCGATGAGTCGCGCCGCCGTTGCCTTGTCGACCGTGCCGTAGCCGCGCAGCTCGATGGGCTCGTCGCCATCGGCAATGAGCGAGAGCAGAGGGACGAGGAGTATCGGGCGGACCTTGGCGGCCGTCGGCGTTCCGTCGCCGGCGAGCCAGGCCACGGCGAGGTCGGCGCGGATCTGGTCGCGGGAGCGCCACTCCGGGTCGCCGACCGGGGTCTTCTTCTGCTCTGCGCGGGCGGTCGCGTTCAGCCTGGACACGATGCGCACGGCGTCGGGTGCTGCGACGAAGGCGTGAATCCACGCCATGCCGTCTTCATCGGGCTCGAACCACACCCGGCGCTCGGCGAAGGAGCGCGCGTGGCGCAGCTCGGCAGGCTCGGCAGAGAGCCGTTCCTTCAGCCGGCGTGCCCTGGCGCGGAACGCCGAGAGTGTGAGGCTTCCGGAGGGCTCGGCCAGCTGTTCGTCGAACGCACGCACCGCACTGTCTTCTGACCAGCCGGTGATGAGTTCGAGCGCCGCGCCGACGTGCGCTGCGCTGGTGGCTCCGAGTTGGAACGCGGCGTGGAGTCGCGGCATCCGGTCTTCGAGGGTCTGTGCCCGGAAGGCGATCGTGCGCACCTGGGCCGAGGAGAGTTGCAGCCGGAGGCCGGCGTCGAAGGCCGCGGCATCTGCGGCGAGCTCACGCGCATCTGACTGGGCGAGGCCGGCCGGGCGCAGATAGATCTGCGGGTTCGACCTGGCGAGCCGAATCAGCTCGGCCAGCGCAGTCCACAACCGAGCCTGTGCTCGATTGCCGGCCGTGTGTGCGTCGACGGCCTGATCGATGCGCTCGAAGAGCAGCTCAAGGCCGGTTGAATCAGTGGTGGGACGTGCTTCGGGCGGGGATGACGGGTGCATCCGCTTCTCCAGACATATCGTTCGGCACGAGCGATTTCTGATGCACTCAGTTTAGCAAAAAGGTGCGAGAAAATCGATGAAATTTCACGATTTCGTCGGTCTTTTCTTCTATATCTGCCCGCATCACTCCGGGTGGTTGCCCGCGTCGCCGTTGATCGTGAACGGGGTGGTCACACCGTCGTACATGACATGGGTGATCAGCCCGTCGACCGCGTGTTGGAGCGTGTGGCAGTGGTCGCTCCAGATGCCGGGGTTGTCGGCGATGCCGGCGATCTCGTACGATTCGTGCGGCCGGACATCGAGCGTGTCGACCCACCATGGACTGCCGGATGCCGCGACACCGTCGCGGGAGAGCACGAGGGCGTGATGCCCGTGCAGGTGCATCGGATGCACATCGCCGGAGTCGTTGCGGATCCGCATCACGACGACATCGCCCTCGCTCACCGCGAACATGGGCACGTCGGGGAACATCCGGCCGTTGATGGTCCAGAAGTTGCCCGGTCGGCCGTCGATGATGCCGTAGCGGCGGGCGATCACATAGTCGTACACGCGGTCGGGGAGTGACGGGTCGATGCCGGCCGGGGCCGGTGTGCCGTAACTGAGCAGATCGAGGCGATCGGCGGGCTGCCGCACCGGGTCCGGCAGCGCCGCGCCATCCGACACGTCTCCGATCAGCACGCTGCGGGCCCCGCCCACCCGGAGCTGCACCGCATCCTGCTCCGGCGCCCGCACTGTGACATCGGCGCGTCCACCCGCCGGGATGAGGAGGGTGCGGTCGATGACCTCGCCCGGTTCGTTCACCTCGTGGCCGTCGATGGCGACCACGCGGAACGGTGTGGCCGACCACACCGCGGCGGTTCCCTGGTCGGTGTTGATCACGCGCACCCGCACCGTCTGGCCGGGAGCCGCCTGCACCCGCTCGTCTGCCACCCGGCCGTTCAGCGTGTGCTGGCTGCCGTAGAGGTGCAGCAGTGCGATCAGCTCTGTGGTGGTACCGGGCGCGGCGGTATCGGGCGCGGCGGCATCCGGAGCGGGGGAGTCGGCCGGCTCGATCACGATCGCGCCGAGCAGCCCGCGTTGCACCTGCTCGTGCGAGAGCTGGTGCGAGTGGTACCAGTAGCTCCCGGCATCCGCGGCCACGAATCGGTAGACGTGGCGACCACCCACGGGAACGACGTCCTGCGTGATGCCGGCCACGCCGTCGGCCGCATTCGGCACATCGATACCGTGCCAGTGCAACGTCGCGCCGGCTGCGACGGACTCGTTGATGAAGACGACCTCGACGAGCTCGCTCTGCCTGGCGCGGATGACGGGGCCGGGGGACTGGCCGTTCACGGTGTACCCGTCGACCGACCGCCCGCCCGGCACCTCGATGCGCTCCTGCCTGGCGACGAGCTCGACCCGCACATCGGCTGGGCGGTCTGGATCGGCCGTGAGGGTGCTGACGCTGACCGACGCAGCGCCGGCATCGGGGAGTCCGGCCGGCGCTGCATGACCCGCGTGGCCCTCGTGTGTCTGAGCGGACCCGCCCATCTCCATGACCGAGTACTCACCCAGCAGGGTTCCCTGCCAGGCGACGAACACGGCCAGCAGCGCGGTCGTGACCGCGGCGCCGAGAATCACGCGGCGAAGGAGCTCACGCCGGGACGGCATCGGATGTCGCCTTCTCCACGGGCGTCGGCACGGTGCGGCCGACGCGCAGCGCGGCGTAAACCGAGACGAGCAGCACGGCGAGTGCGTTCAGCCCGTGGAACAGACCGAGGTACGGCAGATCGCGAAGCCCGAATCCGGCCATCACCTGGAGGGCGATCAGCCCGAGCACGATCGCGGCGAGCAGGCGGGCGCCGCGCACGCGCACCGCGAAGGCGAGCAGGAGCAGCGCGACGGCGGCGAGCGGGATGACCACCGCACCGCCGATGGCGTGGATCCAGAAGCCGATCTCACCGAGGTAGGTGATCTGACCGCTCTCGATCAGCGCTTTGTCGACCACGCCGCCGTCTTGCACGAAGTGCACCATCCCGCCGACTCCGAACGCGATCGCGGCCGCCTGCACGGCGACGCCGCCGGCGATGATCCAGGCGATGACGCCATAGGCCCTGTGCATGATGAACCTCCCTGTTCGTGCGGCTGCGCGTGCGGCATCCACTTGGCTCACTCTCGCGCGGAGGTGACGCCCACCGGAACGCGGCAGGCCGCACCTCTCGGTGCGGATCGTCGCCGCAGTCATGGCGGCCAGCCGCCAGAACGGCACGGGGCAGACCCCCTGCCGGAACGGGCCGGGGAGGAGGACGATGGGAATGTGGACCGCAGGTGGTTGTGCCTTGCGACGCTCGGCCCGATCGGGGTCGCGTCACTGCTCTACGTCGTCGTCATGCGCGGCTTCGTCGATCCAGACGCCAACTCGGACCACGGCCTGGCATGGCCTCTGCTCGGGGCGCTGCCGCTGTTCGTGTTCGGCATGTGGCTGCTCACGGTCTCCGCATCGCGCATCGCCCTGTTCATCGGGCTCGGGGCGACGGCGATGCTCGTCGGCTCCGCGTACGAAACCTTCGTGCACCTGAATCTCGAGATCCTCGGCGAACCGTGGTTCCCGCTCGTCAACACGCTCGGCCTCACCGCCGACGCGGTGGCGACATCGACACTGCTGGTGGTGTTCGCGACCTTCCCCGACGGTCTTCCGGAACACCGCTGGCAGAAGATCGCGGTCATCTTCCTCTGGACTCCCGTGCTCGTCGGCCCGCTGACCCTGCTCACCACCCCATACGTCGTGATGTCGCAGTTCATCGGCATCAGCGGCGAGTCCACCCCCAACCCCTACGTCGTGCCATGGCTCGAGTGGGCCGCCCCCGCCGTGCACTACCTCGTCGTGCAGTCGTGGGCGGCCGTCGTGCTCGGCGTCGTCGTGCTCGCGTCCCGGGCACTCTTCGGGGAGCCGGAGGTGCGCGCACGCACCCGCGTGATGGGGCTCGCGGTCGGCTCGGCGATGGTGGCGTTCCTGCTCTGGACCTTCGTTCCCGGACTGTGGGGCGTCGAGTTCCTGGTCTATGCGTCGATGATCTGCATCCCGTTGGCGGCAATCCATGGCATCCTCCGCTACGGCGCATTCGACATCGGGCCCGGCGAGCGCGGCGCGCGTGTGGAGCGTTCCTCGAACCTGCTCATCACGGTCGTGTACTCGGCCGGTGTCGCGACGCCGGGCCTGCTGCTCACGCCCCCTCTCAGGACGGTGCCGGCGATCCTGCTCACCACGCTCCTCGCCGTTGTGCTTCTGCCCGTGCGCGGGTGGATGCAGCGGCGGCTGCACCGCGCCCTGTTCGGTGACCGCGAGCGGCAGTTCGCCATGTTGAGCGCGCTCGGTGCCCAACTGGAGCGGGCCGGTGATCAGCGCGAGCTGCTCAGGCGGCTCGCCGAGGCTGTGCGTGACGGGCTCGATGCGTCGTGGGTGCAGATCCGGCTGGAGTCCACGGACGGCGCGCCAGCCGCGGTACCCATCGGCGTCGCCGGCGAGGTCGTCGGAGACCCGGTCGAGTCGAGCGAACTCGTGCACGGAGAGGAGAGCCTCGGCCGCATCGAGGTGGGCAGGCGGCGCCGGGGCGAGTACAGCTCGGCCGAGCGCGCACTCCTGCGCACCGTCGCCGGCCAGGCCGCTGCGGCTGTCGCGAATGTGCGCCTGAGCGCACAGTTGGCCGAGCAGCTCGAGGAGCTGCGCGCCTCCCGCGAACGGCTCGTTGCCGTACAGGATGACGAGCGCCGCCGGCTCGAACGCGATCTGCACGACGGCATCCAACAGAACCTCGTGGCGCAGATCGCGGGACTGCGCCTGGCCCGCAACCGCCTGCAGCGCGGCGAGCTCGCCGCCGCGGAACTCATCGAACTACAAGACCAGGCGCGCGAGACGCTCACCGAGCTGCGGGAGATCACCCGTGGCATCCACCCCTCCGTTCTGAGCGACAACGGACTCGTGGCCGCGGTCGAGTCGGGGATGGCGCGGTTCCCCATTGCGCTCAGCGTCGAGGCCGATGCCGCGGTGCGCGCGGAACGCTACCCGGAGGACGTCGGGACGACGGCGTACTACGTGGTGCGCGAGGCACTCGCGAACACCGCAAAACACGCCCAGGCGACGCGGGCGACGGTCAAGCTGGAACGGAGTAACGGGCGGCTGCGCATCGCGATCACCGATGATGGCCGCGGCATCGGCACGATCAGGCCGGCCGCGGCGACGAGCGGCGGACTCGCGAACATCCGCGACAGGGTGGCGGCGCTCCGCGGCACCGTGAGCGTGACGGAGGCTCTGCCGTCCGGCACGACGGTGCTCGCGGAGCTGCCTGTGACTCATCCGGGGCCGCCGGCCGAGCTGGACGGCGGCCACGGTGGATGAGCCGGCCGTCGTGCGCGTTGTGATCGCCGAGGACAACTACCTCGTGCGCGAAGGACTGCGCCGACTGCTCGAGGACTCCGGCGAGATCGACGTCGTCGAATCGACCGGCAACGCGGCCGAGCTCCTCGACGCGGTGAGGAGATTCTCGCCGGATGCGGTGCTCACCGACATCCGGATGCCGCCGAGCCACCAGATGGAGGGGATCGAGGCCGCCCGTGCCATTCGTGCCGCCCACCCCGCCATCGGCGTCGTCGTGCTCTCCCAACACGCGGACGAGAGCTACGCCCTGGCACTCTTCGCCGAGGGTGCCGCCGGCCTCGGTTACCTGCTCAAGGACCGCATCGGCGATCTGGAAGATCTGGTGCACGCGCTGCGGGAGGTGAGCGCCGGCGGCTCGGTGATCGACCCGCAGATCGTCGACACCCTCGTGCGTCGCCGCAGCCGGGCGGGCACGGCGAGTCCGCTCGCCGCGCTGACCCCACGCGAGCTCGATGTGCTGCGCGCGATGGCGGAGGGAAAGACCAACGCCGGAATCGAGCAGACACTCTTCCTCTCGTCATCCACCGTCGAGAAGCACGTCAACGCGATCTTCACGAAGCTGCGCCTGCCGGAATCCGGCGTGCACCGACGGGTTGCCGCCGTGCTCGCGTTCATGCAGAGTGACAGCGAGTGACGGGTCGATTTCCTGGAGGAACGATGAGTGCAGCGGAGCAGGGCCCCGGGCGTGTGCGTCAACTGAGACTCGTTGTCTCGGTGCCGGAGGATGAGGACTACGAGAGTGTTCTCGCGTTCTACCGCGACGTGATCGGCATGCCGGTGACGGAGGCCTACGAGGGTGACGGCGATGCCAGGGTCGTGATTCTCGACGCCGGTCGGGCGACGCTTGAGCTCTCGAACGCTGCGCAGGTGCGCATGATCGACGCGATCGAGACCGAGGGAGGCCGCAGCGTGGCCCTTCGGGTCGCGCTGGAGGTCGCCGATTCGGCGACCGCGACGGTGGATGCCGTCGCACACGGTGCCGCGCTCATCGCCGCACCCCGAGAAACGCCATGGCGCTCGCTCAACTCCCGGCTCGAGGGTCCGGCCGGGCTGCAGCTCACCCTGTTCCAGGAGCTCGACGACTGAGCGGCTGCGCCGGGAATCAACTGCGAACGAGCGAACCGCCCGCGCGAAGTCGGGAGAGGGCGTCCACTGTCGCCGCGAGGATCAGCACGCCACCGGTGATGACGAGGTTGGCGCCTGCCGGCAGGTTGAGCAGGCCGAGGCCGTTCGTGATGACCGCGATGACGAGCGCACCGATCGCCGCGTGCATCAACCGCCCGCGCCCGCCGAAGAGGCTCACGCCACCGACGACGGCCGCGGCGACACCGCTCAGCACGATGTCTCGGCCGGACGCGGCATCCACGGAACCGACCTTGCTGATGCTGAACAGGCCGGAGACGACCGCGAGACCGGAGCAGACGATGAACGCGGTCCACCGGATCATCACGACCTTGATGCCCGCGCGGCGTGCGGCCTCTGCGTTGCCGCCGACGGCGTAGATGTAGCGGCCGTACTTCGTGCGATCGAGCACGAAGGTGCCGATCCACAGGATCACGAGGGTGATGGGCACCACGATGGGCACGCCCTCGACCGCCCTGAATCCGGTGCCGCGGTTCTGGCTCAGCACCCACACGGCGGCGCCGCCGATGACGGCAATCGCGCCGAGCTTGATCCAGAGCAACGTGATCGTGCGGTTCGGCAGATCGACGCGCGCGCGTCGGGAGCGATCCCACATCGCCATCCCGAACGACACGGCCAGCATGATGCCGAGCATGACCCAGCCGGCCCACACGGGCATGTTGCTGTTCATGATCGCGAGCACCTCCGGCACCTGCACCCGGTAGAGCCCGCCGCTGCCGATGATGATGAGGTTGAGGCCCTGGATGCCGAGGAAGAGACCCAGCGTCACGACGAAGGAGGGAATGCCGATCCTGGCGACGAAGAAGCCGATGAGCGAGCCGACCGTCAACCCGATGATGAAGGCGATCGCGAGGGCCAGGATCCAGTTCACTCCCGCGACATTCACGAGCGTGATCCAGACGCACATGGAGAGGCCGGCTGTGACGCCGGCGGAGAGGTCGATCTCACCGAGGAGGATGACGAAGACGAGCGCCATGCCGAGCATGACGAGCGTCGCCGCCTGGGTCATGAGGTTGGCGAAGTTGCGCTCGGTGGCGAAGAACGGGCTGAGGAAGGAGAAGAGGATACTCAGCACGATGAACCCGCCGATGGCGGGCAGGGCGCCCATGTCGCCGCTGCGCAGGCGTTGCACCCAGGCCTTGGCCTGGTCGACCAACGTACCCTCCTGGCCGCTGCCGATCAGCTCTGCTGTGCTCTGCGCGGCCAGCGCCGAGGTGGGCGTCGGGTCTGGAGATGTCCGGCTCATTCGGGGGCTCCTGTGTAGGTCTTGCTACCGGTGATGTAGCCGACGACGTCGTCGCGGTTGGTGTCCTCGGTCCTGACCGACGCCACCATCTGGCCGAGGTAGAGCACGCTGATGTAGTCCGCGACGGCGAAGACATCGGCGAGGTTGTGGCTGATGATGATGACGGCGACGCCCTGTTCGGCAAGTCGTTCCACCAGGTTCAGCACCTGCTCGGTCTGGGCAACACCGAGGGCGGCGGTCGGCTCGTCGAGGATGACGAGCTTCGCCTTCTTGAGCACCGAGCGGGCGATCGCGACAGTCTGGCGCTGACCGCCGGAGAGTGATGAAACCTTCTGCCGCACCGATCTCACCGTGCGCACCGACAACTGGCGCAGGGTCTCGGCGGCCTCGCGCTCCATGTGGGCCTCGTCGAAGGTACCGACCGAGGTCTTTTCGCGGCCGAGGAACATGTTCTGCACGATGTCGAGGTTGTCGCACAGCGCGAGGTCCTGGTACACCACCTCGATGCCGAGGTGGGCGGCGTCGCGGGGGCTGTGCAGATGAACGATGTCACCCGCGAAGCGCACCTCGCCCTCATCGTAGGGCTGCACGCCGGCGAGCCCCTTGATGAGTGTCGACTTTCCGGCGCCGTTGTCGCCGACGAGGGCCGTCACCTTGCCGGCGTAGGCCGTGAGGTTCACGCCCTTGAGCACGCTGACCGGCCCGAAACTCTTGACGATCCCGGTCAGTTCGATGAGTGGCGCGTCCATGCTGCATCCCTTCGCCCGCTGCGAGAACGGTGAGGCGGCGCGACGAGCGCGCCGCCTCCCGTCCAGAGGTGTCGCTTACTTGATGCCGTTCGCTTCGCAGGCGGCCAGCACCTCTCCGGTGCAGATGTCGTCAGCACTGGCCTCGCCGTTGTCGATGACCGTCTGCACTTCGGCAGGGCCGACGAGCACCGGGGTCACGGCGATGTACGGCGTGCCATCCTCGAGTGTCAGCTCGACCTCAGGAGTCTCGCCCTTCAGCAGCTGGATGGCGAGCTCCGTCGCCGCATCCGCCTCGAGGGCGACCTCCTTGTAGACCGTGGCGATCTGCTTGCCGAGCAGCACGTTCTGCAGGCCCGCGGTGCTGGCATCCTGACCCGAGACGGGAACGGTCAGGCCGTTCTTGTCGAGGACCGTGATGACGCCGGCGGCATTCGTGTCGTTGGCCGCCCAGACTGCGTCGACCTTGCCGCCGAGGGCGGTGAGCGCCTGCTCGAAGTTGGTCGCCGACTTGTCGCCGTCCCAGATTCCCGGGGGCTCCGCCGCCGGAACGATGCCAGCGGCAGCCATCGCCGAGTCTGCGCCGTCGTGGAACATCTTCGCGTTGCCGTCGGTGGCGTCGCCGCCCATGTAGACGACGATCGCGGTCGCCGGGTCCTTGCCTGCGGCCGTCAGACCGTCAACGATCGACTGCCCCTGCAGCTCTCCGACCTTGAAGTTGTCGAACGACACGTAGTAGTCGGCGCCCTCGATGGGGCGGTCGTATGCGATGACGGGGATGCCCTCGGCTTGTGCCTTCTCCGTGACGGCGCCTGCCGCGCCCTCCAGGTCGACGAGCAGCATGACGCCGCAGCCCTTGCTCAGCTGCTGGTCGGCGATCGTCGCGTACTGGCTGGTGTCACCCTGGGCGTTCTGGATGTCGGCCTCGAAGCCGGCATCGGTCAGTGCCGTGTCGAGGGCCGGGCGGTCGAGGTTCTCCCACCGGGGTGAGGATGCCGCATCCGGAAGGATCACGCACGCGCGCTCGGCGGCCGGTTCTGCGGTATCGCCGTCACCACCACCTCCGGAACTCGAACATCCGGCGAGCATCAAAGCGGAGACGCCCGCGATCGCGGCTAGTGAGATCAATGAAGAATGCTTCATCACTCTGCCCTTCTGTGTGGTGTTGTGTCGATTCCCTCGCGGGGTCACCTTCCACGTCGAACGGTGGCAAATGGACATATTTCTCCGAATACGCGCCGACCAACAGGCATTCGACATATTCTCAGGTTGCAATTTCGTAACGGTCGCAACAAATGCGGGGCCGGGGGAAGTCCCGTGCCTCGCACGTGCCGCATCGCCCGCTAGGAGAACCGGGCGGCGCGGGCCGTGCGTGCGGCCGCGTATTGCTCGCGGATCACGGGGTGGTGCCCCGGTTCCGGTCGTGCCGCTACAGTGACGGGCCAGCGCGGGCGCTCGCCGCCGAGGGCCCAGAGGGCCTGGCGTGCCGCACCGTCTGCGACGTACTCACCGGGTGTCGGCACAACGACGGGGAGGCCGAAGAGCTCGGCCGCGACGGCCTGCACGGCCGGGTTCTGCGCCGCGCCGCCGATGATGAGCACGCGCTCTGCTTTCACGCCCTGCCCGCGCACGGCGTCGAGGCCGTCGGCGAGGCCGCACAGCATGCCCTCGATGGCCGCCCGCGCCAGATTCGGCCGCGTGCTGTTTGCGAGGGTGAGCCCGTCGAAACCGGCGGTGGCCTGCGGGAGGTTGGGCGTTCGCTCGCCCTCGAACCAGGGCACGAGAACCACGCCGCCGGAACCGGGTTCCGCCTGTAGGGCGAGCTCGCCCAGCTCGGCGTGGTCGACTCCGAGCAGGCCGGCGACCGCGTCGAGCACGCGCGCGGCGTTCAACGTCGCGATGAGTGGGAGGAAGTTCCCGCTGGCGTCGGCGAACCCGGCGACCGTGCCGCTGGGGTCGGATGCCGCGGCATCCGTGACGGCGAAGACGGTGCCGCTCGTGCCGATCGACACGACGACATCGCCGGCCACCGCGTCGAGGCCGAGCGCCGCGCCGGCGTTGTCGCCGGCACCGGCGCCGAGCACGATGTCCGGCTGACCGCTCGTGGCGCCGAGTCGCCCGGCGATGCTCGGGTGCACGGTGCCGGCGCGTTCGGCCGGGCCGAGCACGCGCGGCAACACCGCGTCGTGCCCGAGCGCCAGCCGCAGCAGCTCGCGGTCGTACTCGCCGCTTGCCGGCGACCAGTACGCGGTTCCGCTGGCATCCGAGCGGTCGGTGCAGAGCAACTCGAGCGTGGGGCCGAGCGGGGAGGACTCGGCTGGACCGCAGCCGCGCAATCGCCACACGAGCCAATCATGTGGGAGCGCGACTGCGGCGACTGTGGCCGCATTCGCGGGCTCGGCATCGCGCAACCAGCGCAGCTTGCTCGCCGTGAACGATGCGACGGGCACGACGCCGCTGCGGCGCGCGTACTCGCCTGCGCCCAGCTCGGCGACGAGATCCGCGGCCGCGGCGGCCGAGCGGGTGTCATTCCAGAGCAGGGCGGGGCGGATGACGCGGCCGGCCGCGTCGAGCGCGACCATGCCGTGCTGTTGCCCGGCCACGCTCAGCGCGCTCACATCGGCGAGCCCGCCGGCATCCGCGATCGCCTCAGCGAGCGCCGACCACCACGCCTCGGGGTCGACCTCCGTGCCATCGGGATGGGCGGCGCGACCGGAGCGCACGAGCGCTCCGCTCGCGGCGTCCCGAATCACGACCTTGCAGCTCTGGGTGGATGAGTCGATTCCCGCGACGAGTGTCATGGATTAGCCCCGCGCGCCAAGGAGGTGCTCGAGAGCGAGCTGCTGCAGACGCACGAAGCCGAAGCCCTTGCCGCCGAGGTACTCCTGCGCGTCGAAGTCCTCGTACGCACTCCGATCGGCGATCAGGTCGTCATAGCTCTCGCCGGCGCCGAGGGTCGGTACGGCCAGCTCGGGAACCCGCGAGGCCGCCAGCGCCTCCTGCACCTCGGGGTCGGCGCGGAACGCCGCAGCCCGCTCCTTGAGCAGCAGGTAGGTGCGCATGTTCGCGGCCGCCGAATCCCAGACACCGGTGATGTCCTCGGTGCGGGACGGCTTGTAGTCGAAGTGGCGCGGGCCGTCATAGGCCTGGCCGCCGTTCGGGCCGCCGTTCTCGAGCAGGTCGACGAGCGAGAAGGCGTTCTGCAGATCGCCGTGGCCGAAGACCAGGTCCTGGTCGTACTTGATGCCGCGCTGACCGTTCAGATCGATGTGGAAGAGCTTGCCGGCATCCAGCGCCTGCGCGATGCCTGCGGTGAAGTTGAGTCCGGCCATCTGCTCGTGGCCGACTTCGGGGTTCACGCCGACGAGCTCCGGGCGCTCCAGCGTGTTGATGAACGCGATGGCGTGACCGAGGGTCGGCAGCAGGATGTCGCCGCGCGGCTCGTTCGGCTTGGGCTCGATGGCGAAGCGGATGTCGTAGCCCTTGTCGGTGACGTAGTCGCCGAGCAGGTTCACGGCCTCGCGGTAGCGGCCGAGAGCCGAGCGGATGTCCTTGGCCGCGTCGTACTCCGCGCCCTCGCGGCCGCCCCACATCACGAAGGTCTTCGCGCCGAGTTCGGCGGCGAGGTCGATGTTGCGCAGCACCTTGCGGAGGGCGAAGCGGCGCACGGCGCGGTCGTTCGAGGTGAAGCCGCCGTCCTTGAACACCGGGGCGCTGAACAGGTTGGTCGTGACCATCGGCACGATGATGCCGGTGTCTGCCATGGCCTGCTTGAGGCGGTCGATCTGCTTCTGGCGGGCGGCATCCGACGAGCCGAAGGCGAACAGGTCGTCGTCGTGGAAGGTGAGTCCGTATGCACCGAGCTCGGCCAGGCGTGTGACGGCCTCAACGACGTCGAGGTCGGGGCGGGTCGGGCCACCGAACGGGTCGGTTCCGTTGTAGCCGACGGTCCAGAGACCGAAGGAGAACTTATCGGCGCGGGTGGGTGTGAGAGACATTGGTCGTACTCCGGATTCAGCATCGTTGGTGATTTGTTGACTGACAAAACATATTAGATCACGGATCCGGCGCTTCTGCCAGTGGGGCGGCGTCGTGGACCGAGCAATTTGTCGTTAATCACGACAAATTGCTTGCGTTCGCGGGGCTTCTCCGGGATCGTGGTGTCTGTGAAACGGATGCGCGCCGCTAGCCTTGACAGCGACGAGGGAGATGGCAGTGCACGGTAGTAACAATGACGATGTGCGACGGCACAACCTCTCGACCATTCTCAGCATCGTGCACCGCAAAGGGGCGACGCCCCGCTCGCAGCTGACACGCATGACCGGCCTGAACCGCTCGACGGTCGCGGCGCTGGTGGCTGAGCTCGTCGAGTTGGGTCTGGCGATCGAGCGGGAGCCGGACGCGACCAAGCAGGTGGGCCGACCGAGCCCGGTCGTCGCGGTGGACCCACGCGTGGTCGCAGTGGCCGTGAATCCGGAGATCGACGCCGTGACCATCGCCGTCGTCGGCCTCGGCGGTCATGTGCACCGTCGCATCCGCCATGTCTTTGAGCACTCGCCCAGCGTCAGCGAGGCCGTGGCCATCGCCGCATCGGTGATTGCGGCTTTGCGGGGAGAACTCGATGCCGGATTCCGTGTTGCCGGAATCGGTCTCGCCGTTCCCGGCCAGGTTCGCTCCAGCGACGGCATGGTGCGCTTGGCCCCGCACCTCGACTGGGTCGATGCGCCGATCGCGAGCCTGCTCGCAGAAGCGAGCGGCTACCCGGCCTTCGCGGCGAACGACGCGGGGCTCGGCGCGATCGCCGAGTGGCATTTCGGAGCAGGGCGCGGATGCCGCGATCTGGTGTATCTCAACGGCGGCGCGAGCGGCATCGGTGGCGGCATCATCGCCGCCGGCGCTCCATTCGGCGGTGTCGGCGGATTCGCGGGGGAGTTCGGCCACATCCGAGTGAGCGCCGTGGGCACTGCCGGTGCTCACCTCGACTCGGCGGGCATCGCGGGCACCCTGGAGTCCGAGGTGCGGCTCAGTGCCCTGCTCTCCGTGCTGGGGCTCGGCGCGGAGCGCGCGGAGGACCTGGACGGTGCACTGCAGGCGGCACTCGCCGACGACGGTGCCGCCGGCGACGCCGCGCGCGCAGAGGTCGCCCGCCAACTCGGCCACCTGGGCACGGCGCTCGGGGCGGCGGTCAACGTGCTCAACCCGGAACTCGTCGTGCTCGGTGGTTTTCTCGCATCGCTGCTCGCCGCCGATCCGGCGGCGCTCGAAGCGGCGCTCTCCCGCTCGGCGCTCGCGGCGCCCCGTGAGGACGTCACGGTTGTCCGCGCCGAACTCGGGCCGAATCTGCTGATGGTCGGAGCGGCCGAGCTGGCCTTCGCTCCTCTGCTCGGCGACCCGGCCGGCTTCAGCTGGCCCGAGCAGCCGCGGCACTGAGGCACGAGCCCCATCGATGGTTTCGCGCGCCACGAGCCGCTCTCGCAATTCTCGGAACTAGGATCGAAAGATGCAGAGTGATGTCGCGGAGGACAACGGCGAGAGGGTGACGCTCGCCGACCTCGCAGAAGAGGCCGGGGTCTCCCTCTCGACCATCTCGAAGGTGTTGAACGGGCGCACGGATGTCGCCGGTGCAACGCGCGAGCGCGTCGAAGAGCTTCTGCGGGAGCGCGGATACATGCGCCGCGGTGGCCGCGCGCAGCCCAAGGCCGAGTTGATCGAACTCGTCTTCCACGAACTCGACAGCATCTGGTCGATGGAGCTCATCACCGGGGTCGAGGCTGTCGCGAAGGAGCACGGGTTGAGTGTCGTGCTCACCGTGAGCGGCAGCCGCCATGCGCCCGATCCAGACTGGATCGAGGGCGTCATGCGGCGGCGTCCGGTTGGGGTCGTCCTGGTCTTCTCCGACCTCGCCCCCGAGTACCGGGAACGCCTGCGCGCCCGCGCGATCCCGTTCGTCATCGTCGATCCTGCCGGAGATCCATCTCCTGACGCCCCATCCGTCGGCTCGGCGAACTGGTCGGGCGGGCTCATCGCCACCCGCCACCTCATCGAACTCGGGCACACCCGCATCGCCGCGATCACCGGTCCGGAAGACATGATGTGTTCCCTCGCGCGACTTGACGGCTTTCGTTCTGCGATGAACTCGGCCGGGCTGGACATCGTTCCGGAGTGGATTCAGTTCGGCGACTTTCACGCCGCGGGCGGCCGCGACCGTGCGAGCACGATCCTCGCCGGCCCCGAGCGGCCGACGGCGATCTTCGCGGGGAGCGATCTGCAGGCACTCGGCGTGCTCGACGCCGCGCGCGCCAACGGGCTGCGCGTACCGGAGGACCTCTCGATCGTCGGCTATGACGACATTCCGCTCGCCAGGTGGGTGACCCCGCCACTGACGACGGTGCACCAGCCGCTCAGGCGCATGGGCGAGGAGGCCGCACGCCTGGTGATCCGCCTGAGCGAGGAGACTCCGGAGTCGACTCCGCGCATGGACCTCGCCACGAGCCTGGTCGTGCGCGACAGCACCGCGCCACCAGCGGCCTGAGGCGCGCCCCGCTAGTCGTGGACCGACAGCTCGAAGCTGTCGAAGTCGGCGTGCCCCGTGCCATCGCCGACCGCGAACATCCCGATCCATGCGCCGACGAAGCCGCCGGTGAAATCCGGTGAGAGCCGTGTCAGATCGGCCACCGCGATGGGCGTCGCCTCGCCGCCGACTCGCACCGAGAGCTCGGCCCTGAACCCGTCGAGCTCGAGAACCAGCTCAGCAACCGGCGAGGGGTCCCGGGGGAGGGGAACGGTGCCCAGCGTCGTCTCCGCCCCTGCGACCGTGATGCGCACCTCTGCGGTTGCCTGACCGCCGCCATCGGCGCAGATGACGACGCTCAGATGGTCGCGCTCCGAGAGGCGCAGCAGCAGGCCGGCCTCGGTGCGGGCGGATGCCGGTGCGGCCGCGGGGGCGGCGAGCTCGAGCCGCGTCGCCACGGTGACGTGCATCGACGGCAGGCGGCGACCGAGGAACGCCAGCGGGCCCGTCTCCGCTGCGCCGCCCGTGGCCGCCAGGAGCCGCAGGTGGCCGGGGCGTGCAGAGAGCGACATCCGCTCGCCGCCAGAGGAACGCACGGTGTTCCATCCCAGCTCCACTGTCGGCGCGTCGAAATGGTCGATGAAGCGTGTCGGGCGTTCCGCCTGATCGGGGACGCCCGCGGCATCGACGCTCTGCAGCACGCGGGCGACTCCCGGAGCGAAGAGCAGGCGCTCCTCCTCCCAGCCGACCGGCACCAGATGGGTCTGCCTGCCGAGCAGGCTGGCCACACCGTCGACGGTGTGCGTGGCCAGCAGCGTCGCCCACCCGCGCTCCGCTGCGGCACCGCTCGCGCTGTCGACGGCATCCACGAGATCGGCATGGCCGACGTTGACGATCGGCGCACGCGCCCCGTGCTCGCGATGTGTCAGCCGGGGATTGCCGGGGTCGCCCGTGTACGGCCCGGTGATCTCGTCGGCGTATGCGACGGTCACGGCGTGGTCGCGCTCCGTTCCACCCTCCGCCGCGAGCAGCAGCCAGCGGCCGCCGTGGCGGTACAGGTGAGGGCCCTCCGCCCATCGGGCTCCCGTGAGCGCGCCGCGCCAGAGCACCTGGGTCTGGCCGACCGCCTCGAATGTCACCGGGTCGCGCTCGGAGAGCCACACCTCCGTCTGTTCTGGCCACTCTCCAGGGGCGGCGAGCCGGGTGCCGCAGAGCCACACCCGATCGCCGTCGAACGTCAGCGACGGGTCGATTCCGCCGATGTCGTCGAGCCACAGCGGATCCGACCACGGGCCGGCCGCATCGCGCGCCGTCACCAGGAAGTGGCCCTGCCTGCCCGTGCCGTGCACGAGAGTGCACACGACGTGGAACAGGCCGTTGTGGTGGCGGATCGTCGGGGCGAAGAGTCCACCGGATGCCGGGACTCCGCTCAGATCAACCTGATCGTCACGGTGCACGGCGTAGCCGATCAGCTCCCAGTCGACGAGGTTCGATGAGCGGTGGATCGGCAGCCCTGGAAAATACTCGAACGTCGAGGTGACGATGAAGTACTCGTCACCGACCCCGCACACGCTGGGGTCCGGGTGGCAGCCGGGCAGAACCGGGTTGCGGTAGCGGCCCATCAGCGCTCGGTGTCGACGGGCACCAGCCAGGCCTCGGAGCGCAGACGCCGGGTGTGGTCGACCCGGCGGGTGGCGCCCTGCAGCTGCACCGTGTGCGAGAACGGCAGATCGGCACTCGAGCGCCCGACGCTCAGCACGATCGCGCCAGGCTCCACGATCCGCTCGCCGCTGCGCCCGGTGAACGAGGCGAGGTCGGCCGGCACCGCGAAGCGCACCTCCGTCTGCTCGCCCGGTTCCAGCGCGACGCGCAGGTAGCCGACGAGGCGTTGCACCGGGCGCACCACCGAGGCCACCGGGTCGTGCAGATAGAGCTGAACGACGTCGGTGCCCGCCCGAGACCCGGCGTTGCGCACGCGCAGGCGCACGCACGCTTCGCCGTCGATGGCGATCGCGCCCTCGTCGCCCGCGAAGGAGCTCCACTCGAACGGCGCGTAGCCGAGGCCGTGGCCGAAGGCGAAAGCGGGGCTCGGATCGATGCTCGACACGTCGGTGGCGCGAGCGAGAGCCGGGGCAAGGTAGCTGGTCGGCTGCGCGCCTGGGGTTGCCGGCACGCTCACGGGCAGGCGCCCACTCGGGTTCACCCGGCCGCTGATCACGCCGGCGATCGCCGATGCGCCCTCTTCGCCGACGAAGAACGCCTGCACGATGGCCGCGGACTCGGTGGCCGCAGAGCCGATGGCGTACGGCCGCCCCGTGAGCAGTGTCATCACGCTCGGCGTGCCGGTCGCCAACACCGCGTCGACGAGCTGTTGCTGCGCTCCGGGGAGCTCGAGCGACTCCACGTCGCAGCCCTCTCCGCTTGTGCCGCGCCCGAACAATCCCGCGCGGTCGCCGAGTGCGAGCACGACGATGTCGGCGGATGCCGCGATGGCCGCGGCATCCGCAATGCCATCGGTCTCACCGCCGTCGACACTCGTGCCGAGCGCGTGCCGGATCTCGCTGTGCGGGAACTCGCTGCGGAGCGCGTCGAGCAGCGTGGGAATCTCGATGCCGATCGGAACCCCCGGGTGCTGCACGACGACGTGCGAGGGGAAGGAATAGCAGCCGAGCATCGCGTAGGGGTCGTCGGCGTTCGGCCCGATCACCGCGATCGATGCGGGGGACTCGAGCGGGAGGACCCCGTTGTTCTTGAGCAGAACGACGGCCCGCTCCGCGAGCTCGCGCGCGAGCTCGCGGTTGTCGGCCGAGTCGAGATCGACGCTGCCCCGAAGTGCATCGGCCGAGCTGAGGTCGGCGCCGGCAAGGGCGGGCGGGACGGCAGTCCAGTCGGGGTCGAGCAGACCCAACTCGGCCTTCTGCAGCAGCACGCGCCGCAGCGCCGTGTCGACCAGCGACTCGGCGACGACGCCGTCGGCTACGGCGGCGCGCAGCGGCGCACCGAAGGCCTTGACCGTCGGCAGCTCGACATCGATGCCCGCCTCGAGGGCGGCGCCTGCGGCCTCGGCCCAGCTGCCGGCCGTGCCGTGGAGCAGCTTGAGGAAAGCGACGGCAAAGTAGTCGGCCACGACGGTGCCCGTGAAGCCCCAGGTGTCGCGCAGCAGGCCGGTGAGGAGCTCGCGGTCGGCCGCGGAGGGCACGCCGTCGATGTCGGTGTACGCATTCATGACGCTGCGAACGCCGCCATCACGCACGGCCATCTCGAACGGCGGCAGCAACACATCGGCGAGCTCGCGGCGCCCGATCGAGACCGGCGCGAGGTTGCGACCGGCCCGCGACGCCGAGTACCCGACGAAGTGTTTCAGGGTCGCGACAACACCGGAGGACTCGAGTCCCGTGACGTAGGCCGTCGCGATCGTGGCGACCAGCTGAGGGTCCTCGCCGATCGTCTCCTCGACGCGGCCCCACCGGGCATCGCGTACGACATCGAGAACGGGGGCCAGCCCCTGGTGCACGCCGACACGGCGCAGGTCGTCTCCGATCCGCCGCGCCATGCGCTCGACGAGTTCCGGGTCGAATGACGCACCCCACGAGAGTGGAACGGGATAGGCGGTTGCACCCCAGGCCGCGAAGCCGGCCAGGCATTCCTCGTGTGCAACGGCCGGGATGCCGAAACGGCTCGCGGCCACGATGCGCTCCTGGGTGCGCATCAGCGAGAGCGCCCCGACAGCGGCATCGACCGGTGCAGAGCCGAATGGGCGGGTCAGCTGGCCGAGCCCGAGGGGCAGGAGCTCGTCCAGGTCAACCGCGTCGTTCAGATCGTGTTGGTGCGGGGCAACGTCTCCGCCCTCATCGGACGCTCCGACCCAGACGCCGTAGAGCTGGGCGAGCTTCTCGTCGAGCGTCATGGCGTCGATGAGCGCATCGACGCGCTCGGTTGCGGGCAGCGAGGTGTCGTGCCACCGCTCCGTCGCCGTGGTCTGTGTTGCGGGGATCGAGTTCATGGTCATCCTTTGACTGCGCCGCTGAGGCCGCCGACGATGCGGCGTTCTGCGAGGGTGAAGAAAATGAGTGCTGGCAACATGGCCAGCGAGGTGAATGCGAGAACCAGCGCTGTGTTCTGTGAGTACTGGGTCGAGAAGGCCTGCACTCCGAGCGGCAGCGTGTACGCGGCCGGGTCGTTCAGAACGAGCAGGGGGAGGAGGTAGCCGTTCCAGCTGCCGACGAAGGCGAGCACTCCGACCGTCACGAGACCGGGGCTGGAGAGGGGCAGCAGGATGCGCCAGAAGAAGCCGACACGGCTGCTTCCGTCGATGGATGCCGCGTCCTCGAGTTCCTCAGGGATCGCGCGAAGGAACGGCACCAGGATCACGATGGTCGTCGGGAGGGCGAACGCGATCTGCGGGATGATGACGCCGATGATGGAGCCGAGCAGCCCCAGGTTCTGCAGCAACAGGTAGAGCGGCAGGATCGCGACAGAAAGGGGGAAGAGCAGGCCGGCCGTGAACAGCGTGTAGATCAGTCCCCGTCCACGGAACTCGTACCTGGCGATGACGAAGGCAGCCATGACGCCGAGGAGCACGACGCCGATGGTCGTCACCAGAGCGGCGATGGTGCTGTTACCTACCTGCGTCCAGAACGACGGCGAGGAGAGAACCGCGGCGTAGTTGTCGAACACCCAGGGATCGGGCAGTCCGTTCGGCCGGGCGGCGAGCTGCCCGGTGGTGCGGAAGCCACCGAGGATCACGTAGGCGATCGGAACGACGGTGATCCCGATGCAGATGAGGGCGACGAGATAGACGAATGGCTGGCCCCAGTCGAAGCGTCGCCCGGCCGGCACGCGCACGGGGGCAGGGCCGGATGGCAGAGTGATGGTGGCCATGTCAGCCAACCCTTCTCGTGAGGGCGCCCTCTGTGTCGCGGCGGAGCACGAAGCGCTGGTACACGATGGCGATGGCGAAGGAAATGATGAAGAGGATCACGGCGACGGCGCTTCCATAGCCGTACTGCGAGCGGGTGAAGCCGAAGTTGATCATGTACGTCGCCATGGTCGACGTCGCGTTGGCCGGGCCGCCACCCGTCATGATCCACACCAGGTCGAAGAGCTGGAGTGAGCCGATGATCGACAGGAACGCCCAGATTCGGATGGTCGGTCCGAGCAGTGGGATCGTGATGTGGCGTTGGATCTGCCACCAGGATGCGCCGTCGATCTGGGCGGCCTCCGCGAGCTCTTCCGGCACGCCTTGGAGGCCGGCCAGGAAGAGGATGATCGCGAAGCCGATGTACTTCCAGCTGATGACGGCGAGCATCGTCCAGAGCACAACCGACGGGTCGCCGAGCCAGAGCTGCACGGCATCGCCGAGTCCGAGAGTCGTGAGCAGCGCATCGAAAGGACCGCTCGGCTGCAGGAGCAGGAGCCAGGCGACTCCCGCGATGACCTCGGAGAGCACGTAGGGAACGAACACCAGCACTCGGAAGAATGAACGGCCGCGCATCGGGCGGTTGAGCAAGAGGGCGATTCCGATCGCGATCGGCCCTTGAACCAGGAGCGAGGCGATGACGAAGAAGAAGTTGTGCCCGATCGCGCCGATGAACACGGGGTCGCTGAGAGCACGGACGTAGTTGTCCAGACCGACGAAGTCGGTGAGCGGGCCGATGCCGTTCCACTTGAAGAAGCCGTAGTACCCGGCAAGGCCGACGGGCACCATGACGAACAGCAGGTAGACGATGAGGGCTGGACCGGCGAAGAGTGCGATCTCCGCCCGGCCGCGCCACCTGTTGCGGCGCCTGTGCTGGATGCCGTCGGCATCCCGGTCGAACGGGGCATCCGGAAGGACTCCGGCGCGACCGGGCGCCGGCCGCGCCGAAGCGCGACCGGCGGGCAGGCCGCTCTGATCGTTGTCCGCGTGGCGGACGAACTGGTTCGAGCTCACGAGTGGATCCCTACTGCTGCGCGGCGGCGTCGTTCATCGCGGTGACGATGTCCTCGGCGCTTCCCTGGCCGGCGAACATGTTGGCGACGGCGTCGTTGAGCGCCCCACCCACGTTGTTCCCGTATGCGATGTCGAGCCAGAGCTGCACGTAGCTGGCGTCGTTGCGTGCCTCGAGCAGCGCGACCATGTTCGGATCGGTGACGCCGCTCTCGGAACCAGCGGTCACCGGGAGGCCCGCGCCGGTCTCAGCGAAACGGGTCTGGACGTCGACGCTCGAGATGTACTTGAGCAGTTCGACGCACTCGGGCGGAGCGGAAGCGGAGCAGGAGTAGCCGTCGCCGCCTCCGAGCATGGCGTCGGCCGCGCCGTCTGCCCCCGTGACTGCGGGGAACGGGAACCAGCCGAGGTCGTCGCCGAGCCCCTTGCCGTCTTCGGTCAGGCCGCCCATGACGCCGGGCTGCCAATGCCCCATCAGCTCCATTGCGGCGTTCCCGTTCGCGAGCAGTCCGGCAGAGCTCGTCGCACCCTGCTGCGCAGATGTTCCGAGGAAGCCCTCCTGGAAGGGCTCGGTGTCAATGAACGACTGCAGCTCCTCGCCGGCTTCGGTGAAGCACTCATCGTCGAAGACCAGGTCCTTGGCGGCATCCTGCAGGCCATCCTGACCGCAGCTGCGCAGCGCGAGCCAGTACCAGTAGTGCGCGGCCGGCCACTTGTCTTTCGCGCCGACGACGATGGGCGTGATGCCCGCGGTCTTGAGCTTGTCGACCGCGTCGTTGAGTTCGTCGACGGTGCTCGGAGCCTCGGTGATCCCGGCCTGCTCGAACAGCGCCTTGTTGTACCAGAAGCCGGAGATGCCCATGGAGAAGGGAAGGCCGTACGTCTTGCCGTCGACCTGCCAGCCGGCGGCGGAGCCACCGATGAGCGCGAGTTCGTCAGCAACGTCGTCGCTCACATCGAGCAGCTTGCCCGCCGCGACCTGGTCGTTCATCTGGCCGCCGCCCCACTGCTGGAACAGGTCAGGCGGGTTGTTCGACTGCAGGGCCACGGCGACCTTGGTCTTCAGCTCCTCGTTCTGCACGGCGGTGACCTCGATCGTGACGTTCGGGTGTGCCTCCTCGAACTCCGTCGCCACGTCCTGCCAGAAACCGTTGAGGGGCTCGCCCGTTCCGTTGTGCCACCACGTGAGAGTCACGTCGTCGCCGGCGGCGGCATTGGTGTCGCCGGTGCTGCAACCGCTGAGCGCGGCCACCGCGAGGCCTGCCGCTGTAGCCAGCGCGACGAGACGTGTGCTGCGTCTGTTCATCATTGAACCTTTCGAAAGTTTCGACAACTGCGTCGAAAGAAATCTGGACGTGATGAATATACGTCGGAATAGATATGCAGTCAAGCACAACATATTCGATGGGATCTGGGCCTCCTCGCGCTCGCCCGCGGCATCCGGTAGCATTGCGAAGTTGCCAGCATCGAATCGATTCGATTCAGCGGTCAGGCCCGAATGCCGCTGCCCACTCGACCCTGCTGGAACAGACTCTCGCTGCCGCCGACCGGAGGGCAGTTATGGGGCGCTCTGCCACGCCCACCGTTCAGCTTCAAGGATTTCCGTGACCAGCACCGCAGGCATCCCCGTCATCCGCCCCGACGACACCGCATCCATCCGCACGATTCAGCACGCCCACCCGGGCGACGCGCTCTCCTCGCGTCAGCGGCTCGTCTACGTGCTGATCCTCGGAGCGCTCACCGCGCTCGGGCCCTTCACCATCGACCTCTACCTGCCGGCGTTCCCCGTGCTCGAGAGCGAACTCGGCGTCTCGCCGGCCGCCGTGCAGCTGACGCTCACCGGAACGATGATCGGCTTCGGCCTCGGTCAGCTCATCGTCGGCCCGTGGAGCGACAAGGTCGGGCGCAGGATGCCGCTCATCCTGGCGACGCTCGTGCACGTCCTCGCCTGTGTCGGTGCTGCGATGGCCTCCGACATCTTCGTGCTCGGTGGCTTCCGTCTGCTGCAGGGCTTCGGCGCCGCGGCCGGCGGTGTCGTGGCCATGGCCATGGTGCGCGACCTCTTCGGCGGCAAGCCGCTGGTCAAGATGCTCTCCCGCCTCGCCCTGGTCAACGGCCTCGCTCCGGTGCTCGCGCCCGTCATCGGCTCGCAGCTGCTGCTCGTGATGGACTGGCGCGGAATCTTCTGGGTGCTCGCCGCCTACGGCGCCGTCGTCATCGTGGCCGTTTCGCTGTGGATCGTCGAGACCCGGCCGAAGAGCGCACGGCTCGCATCGGGTGAGAAGACGGTGCTCCAGCGCTTCAAGACCGTGCTCTCCGACCGCACCTTCGTCGGCATTGCGATCGTCGGCGGCATGACATTCACCGGCCTGTTCTCCTACCTCTCCTCATCGACGTTCCTGTTCCAGGGCACATACGGCTTCACGGCGCAGCAGTACGGCCTGCTCTTCGCCGCCAACTCCATCGGCGTCATCATCGGCGTGCAGACGAGCTCGTACCTGATGCGCACCGTGATCGGTCCGCAGTGGATCCTCACGATCACCACGGGAATGATGCTCATCCTGGGCATCTCGATCATGGTGCTCGATCTGACCGGCGCCGGTCTCTGGGGCACCGTCATCCCGCTGTGGTTCTTCATCACCATGTGCGGCTTCAGCTTCCCCTGCGTGCAGGTGATCGCCCTGAACGGGCACGGCCAGGAGGCTGGAACCGCCGCCTCGTTGCTCGGTGCGGTGAACTTCGGCCTGGCCGGGATCATCTCGCCCGTCGTCGGCATGCTCGGTGTGTCGACCGCGGCGCCGATGGGCGCCGTGATGAGCGTCACAGCCCTCGTCTCGATCGTTGCGCTCTGGTTCATCGTGCGGCCGAGCAGGGTTCCGGCACTCGCGGCCTGAGTCGGCGGGCGGCGGGGGCGCTCACGATAGCGTTGGCGCATGACAGCCGAGAGCCCCAGCCGCCACCGCACCGTCCTCCGTGGCCCGCTGATCGCCGGTCTCGTTGCGATTGTGCTCGCCACGGCCATCGGTGCCGCCATCACGCTCCGCAACGACGGCGAGCCGCTCGCCGTGGATGCCGCCTGGCTGCAGCTCATGCTCAACAGCCGGACCCCGTTCACCGAGGGCCTCGCGCTGTTCCTGAACTTCATCGGCGGCGGCACGGTCGCGATCCTCGTCGTGCCGCTCGGGATCGCCGGGCTCTTCGTGGCGCTCCGTCGACCATGGGCGGCGCTGTTCTCGCTCGCGGCTGCGCTTGCCAGCACCCTCGGCGTGCAGGTGCTCAAGAACCTCTTCGGCCGGGCGCGACCGGAGGAGATCCTCGTGCACTCCGACTTCGGTTCCTTCCCGTCCGGGCACACCGCGAACGCCGCAGCCATCGCCGTCACATTCGGCGTGCTCATTCCCCGACTGTGGGTGTGGATCGCCGGCGCCGCCTACGTGGCGCTCATGGCGTGGAGCCGCACCCTGCTCGGCGCACACTGGCTGAGTGACACCATCGGCGGTGCACTCATCGGGGCCGGGGTCGTCCTGGTGCTGTGGGCATTCACTGCGCACTGGCTCGAGGCGGAACGCCTGGGCGCCGCGAGAGCGCTCGAGTCCAGCCGCGACGGCACGGCCTGAGCGACGAGTCGTGCGTCCCGTGACGCCGCTTACAACGTTGTAGTGTTCACTCGACGGTGCACCGGGCTCGGCGCACCACTCATGCTGCACCGCACCGGGCGGACCGCGGCAGGACGGGAGTGATCATGGCCGTGACGTTGCACGACGTCGCCCGCGTCGCCGGCGTGTCGATCAAGACCGTCTCGAACGTCATCAACAACTTCGAACACATCCGCCCGGCCACCCGGGAGAAGGTGCGGCTCGCGATCGATGAGCTCGGCTACCGGCCGAACCTCTCGGCCAGGAGCCTGCGATCCGGTCGTTCCGGCGTGATCGGCCTCGTCGTGCCCGAGTTCAGTCTGAGTTACTTCGCCGAGCTTGCCGACGCCGTGATCAAGGCGGCCGAGCGGCACGGTCAGGTGGTGCAGATCGAGCAGACGAACGGGGACAGGGCCCGCGAGCTCGAGGTGCTCAGCAGTCCGCGCATCCAGTTCTCCGACGGGGTGCTGTTCAGCCCGCTCGGCATGAGCAACGACGACGCCGACGCGCTGAACGTGCCGTACCCGCTCGTGCTGCTCGGTGAGCGCATCTTCGGCGGGCCCGTCGACCACGTGACGATGCGCAACGTGGAGGCGGCCCGCGCGGCGACGGAGCACCTCATCGCCACCGGGCGGCGACGCATCGCCGTCATCGGCGCACACGAGGGTGAGGTCATCGGGTCGGCTGGACTCCGCCTGCGCGGGTACGGGGAGGCGCTCGAGGCGGCCGGCATCCCGCTCGACCCGGACATCATCGTGAACACCACACTCTGGCACCGCTCGAACGGGGCGACGGCGATGCGGGAACTGCTGGCCACCGGGGCGCAGTTCGACGCGGTCTTCGGGCTCAACGACACACTCGCGCTCGGCGCGATGCGCGTGCTGCAGGAGGCGGGGCTGCGCGTTCCACACGATGTCGCCGTGATCGGCTTCGACGATCTGGACGAAGCGCGCTACTCGCTGCCGACGCTCACGACGGTCGACCCCGGGCGCACTGAGATCGCCGAGACCGCCGTGCGTGTGCTGCTCGATCGCATCCAGGGCGCGCAGCCGGGTGCCACGCCGATGGAGTATCTGGCGGATTTCTCCATCGTCGAGCGAGAGTCCACCGCCATCTCCTGAGCGCCGAATCATGATCGGCCGATCAACACGGCCGGCGGCTTGACATGCGTGCGATGAGTCTGCATCATGTTCTTTACAACGTTTACTTTACAACGTTGTAACAACCGGAACGCCTCACGGCCACCGGGCGAAATTGGATCGAGGAGGATTCACGATGACGGCTCAGCAGCCCACATCCTGCGTTTCCCCGGTGCTCCCTCGCTGCACGCTCCCGACAGCCATTCGTCGCTGACCGGGTACCCGTCCGCAATCGCAATCAGACAACGGTGTCCCATCACCGCGAGAGGAAAAGCCCCACCATGAAGTTCAAGATTCTTGCCACGGCCGGCGTCGTCGCCGTGGCCGCGGCCGCGCTGACAGGCTGCGCACCGACCGCAGACAGCGGCTCAAGCGCCGGCGCGTCCTGCACCAACAAGATCGTCAACACCGAGGCAACCCAGGTCAGCGTGTGGGCCTGGTACCCCGCATTCGAGGAGGTCGTCGACCTGTTCAACAACACCCACGATGACGTGCAGATCTGCTGGACGAACGCCGGTCAGGGCAACGACGAGTACACGAAGTTCTCCACGGCCATCGAGGCCGGCTCCGGTGCCCCCGACGTGATCATGCTCGAATCGGAGGTGCTCTCCAGCTTCACGATCCGCGACGCACTCGTCGACCTCGCCGAGTTCGGCGCAGCCGACGTCAAGGGCGACTACACCGAGGGTGCGTGGAGCGATGTGACCAGCGGCGACGCCGTCTACGCGATCCCCGTCGACAGCGGCCCGATGGGCATGCTGTACCGCAAGGACATCTTCGACCAGTACGGCATCGCGACGCCGACCACGTGGGACGAGTTCGCGGCGGCGGCGCAGCAGCTCAAGGACGCCGGCTCCGACGGTGTCCTGGTCAACTTCCCGACCAACGGGCGCGCGTTCAACCAGGCACTGTTCGCCCAGGCCGGTTCGGTGCCCTTCGTCTACGACTCGGCCACGCCGACCGACATCAGCATTGACGTCAACGACGACGGCTCGAAGAAGGTGCTCTCCTACTGGGAGGAACTCGTCGACGCCGGCCTCGTGACCACGGATGACGCGTTCACCGCCGACTACAACACGAGCCTGGTCGACGGCACCTACGCCGTCTACCTCGCAGCGGCCTGGGGCCCCGGTTACCTGCAGGGGCTCTCCGACGCCGACTCGACCGCCGAGTGGCGCGTCGCACCGCTGCCGCAGTGGGACGCCGCTGCGCCCGTCCAGGTGAACTGGGGCGGCTCGACGTTCGCCGTGACCAGTCAGGCCAAGGACAAGGCGGCCGCGGCCGTCGTCGCCACCGAAATTTTCGGCAGCGACGAGGCCTGGAAGATCGGCATCGAGAAGGCGGCGTTGTTCCCGACCTACACGTCGATCCTTGAATCCGACTACTTCGCTGAGCTCGAGTACCCGTTCTTCGGCGGCCAGCAGATCAACAAGGATGTCTTCCTCGAGGCGGCGGCCGGCTACGGCGGCTTCACCTTCAGCCCGTTCCAGAACTACGCGTTCGATCAGCTGACCGAACAGCAGTTCGCCATGGTCCAGGGGGAGAAGGACGCCTCGCAGGCGCTCGATGACCTGCAGGACAGCCTTGTGAAGTACGCCGGCGAACAGGGCTTCACCGTCAAGTAGCAGTGCACGCACCACCGCGTTCCGGCCCGCCCACCGCGGGCGGGCCGGAACGGCAGACCCTTTCAGAGCAGAGAGACGACAGTCATGAGCACTAACACCCTGCACGCGGAGACGGCGCCGGGCATCCGCCGTCGCTCCGCCCCGCTCCGCGGCGGCAGCAGGATCGACCGCAAGCGGCAACGCTGGGGCTGGTTCTTCGTCGCACCCTTCGCGCTGATCTTCATCGGCTTCCTGATCGTGCCGTTGATGTACGCGTTCTGGATGAGCCTGCAGACATCGACGCTGGCGACGGGAACGCAGTTCACCTGGTTCGCGAACTACGTGAAGGCATTCACCGACCCGATCTTCCTCGAGGGCCTCGGCAGGGTGGCCGCATTCGCGTTCATCATGATCCCGATCCAGATGCTCGTCGCACTGGTCGCCGCCCTCGTGCTCGACAACCTCACGAGTTGGCTCTCGAAGTTCTCTCGGTTGATGATCTTCGTGCCCTACGCCATCCCCGTCGTCATCGGCGCACTCATGTGGGGCTTCCTCTACAGCCCGCGCTTCGGCCCCGCCACCGATTTCTTCGCACTGTTCGGGCTGGCAGCACCCGACTTCCTCGCCCAGAGCGCCATCTTCGGCAGCCTGGTCAACATCGTCACGTGGCAGTGGTCCGGCTACTACATGATCATCATCTACTCGGCGCTGCGGGGCGTCGACCCGTCCATCTACGAGGCCGCCCGCATCGACGGGGCCAACGGCTGGCAGACAGCCACGCGCATCAAGGTTCCGATGATCAGTTCGTCGATGGTCATGGTGTTGATCTTCGCCCTGATCGGAACGCTGCAGTTCTTCACGGAGCCGCAGGTGCTTCGAAGCGTCGCCCAGGGCGCGATCCCCGTCTCGTACACGCCGAACATGTACGCGTACACGCTCGCGTTCTCGTACAGCCAGTTCAACTACGCCTCGGCCATCGCGTTCGCGCTCGGCATCATCGTGTTCATCGGCTCGTACATCTTCCTCTTTTTCACCCGCAAGCAGAGCGGACTCAAGTAATGGCGCTCACAACAGAGACAGCACTGCTCGTGCAGCCGACGTCGACTCCGAGCAAGGCGCAGCAGCGCGCACGCAGCAAGCGATCGGAGGCGGGCCGCAACGGCGGACGCCGCATCGGCTCGCACGTCTTCCTCGTCATCCTGGTGATCTACTTCATCACCCCGCTCTGGTGGCTGCTCGTCGCGGCCACCAAAGACAACGCGGGCCTGTTCACCGGTTCCGGCGGTGCGCTCTGGTTCGATGACAACCTCGCCTTCTTCGACAACATCGCCGGGCTGTTCGAACGCCAGGGCGGCATCTACTGGCGCTGGCTCGGCAACTCCTTCCTCTACGCCTTCGCCGGCGGACTCGGCGCGACGGTGCTCTCCGTCATGGCCGGCTACGG
>CAZZNX010000003.1:59569-85597 GCA_964655795.1 uncultured Leifsonia sp.
AGTTCCGTTTCATCGGGCGCAACGCATTCTTCGCCCTGCTGCTCGGCTCCGTGATGATCCCGGTGACGGCCCTCGTCATCCCCACCTTCATGCTGCTCAGCCAGGCCGGGCTGATCAACACGATCTGGGCCGTCATCCTGCCATCCCTGCTCAGCCCGTTCGGCGTCTACCTCATGCGCATCTACACCCAGGACGCCGTTCCGGACGAGATGCTCGATGCCGCCCGCGTCGACGGCGCCGGTGAGTTGCGGATCTTCCTCCAGGTGGCGCTGCCACTGTTGAAGCCCGCCCTCGTGACAGTGCTGCTGCTCTCGGTCGTCGGAACCTGGAACAACTTCTTCCTGCCGCTGGCCGTGCTGAGCGACCCGCAGCTGCTGCCGGTCACGGTCGGTCTGAACGGCTGGACTGCACTCTCCAACGCCGGAGCCGGCGGCGAACAGGTGTGGAACCTGATCACGACGGGCGCCTTCGTCTCGATCATCCCGCTCGTGCTCTCCTTCCTCTTCCTGCAGCGTTACTGGCAGGGCGGCCTCTCGCTCGGCAGCGTCAAGTAGCGCCGCACCGTCTCATGCCGGATGCCGTCGCCTGCGGCATCCGGAACCCACAACCTCGTACTCTCCAGAGCTCGTACTCACCACAGAAAGATCGCTATGTCTACCGCACGCATCACCATCGACCCGCACTTCACGGTCGGTGCCATCAACCGCCGCCTGTTCGGCTCCTTCGTTGAGCACCTCGGACGCTGTGTCTACGACGGCATCTACGAGCCGGGCCACGAGTCGGCCGATTCAGAGGGCTTCCGCCAGGACGTCATCGAGCTGGTCAAGGAGCTCGGCGTCTCGGCCATCCGCTACCCCGGCGGCAACTTCGTCTCCGGTTTCCGTTGGGAGGACAGCGTCGGCCCGAAGGCCGAGCGCCCCCGCCGCCTCGACCTCGCCTGGCACTCCACCGAGACGAACGAGGTCGGGTTGCACGAGTTCTCCTCGTGGCTGGACAAGGTCGACAGCGAACTCATGCTGGCCGTGAACCTCGGCACCCGTGGCACGCTGGAGGCGCTCGACCTGCTGGAGTACAGCAACATCGCCTCCGGCACCGCCCGCGCCGACGAGCGTGCGGCCAACGGCAAGACCGATGCCTTCGGCGTGAAGATGTGGTGCCTCGGCAACGAGATGGACGGCCCGTGGCAGCTCGGCCACCGCTCCGCCGATGACTACGGCAAGCTCGCCTCGCAGACCGCGAAGGCGATGCGCCAGATCGACCCATCGCTCGAGCTCGTCGTGTGCGGCTCATCGAGCGCCCAGATGCCGACCTTCGGCGAGTGGGAACGCGTCGTGCTGAGCCACAGCTACGACGACGTCGACTACATCTCCTGCCACGCCTACTACGAGGAGAAGAACGGCGACCTCGGCAGCTTCCTCGCATCCGCGGTGAACATGGACCACTTCATCGACTCCGTCGTCGCGACGGCCGACCACGTCAAGGCCGTCAAGGGCAGTGACAAGACCATCAACATCTCCTTCGACGAGTGGAATGTCTGGTACCTCGACCGCTACCACCAGGTCGACAAGATCGAGGGCGTCGACAACTGGCCGGTCGCGCCGCGCATCCTCGAGGACGTCTACTCGGTGGCCGACGCCGTCGTGTTCGGCAACCTGATGATCTCGCTGCTCAAGCACGCCGACCGGGTCACCAGCGCGTCGCTCGCGCAGCTGGTCAACGTGATCGCGCCGATCATGACAGAGCCGGGTGGGCCGGCCTGGCGCCAGACCACCTTCTTCCCGTTCGCACTGACCTCACGCCTCGCCCAGGGGCAGGCGCTCGAGGTCAAGCTCGAGTCCGAGACGTACACGACAGAGGTCTACGGCGAGGCGGCGCTCGTCGATGCCGTGGCAACGCACGACGCCGAGACGGGCCGTTCGGCCGTCTTCCTCGTGAACCGCAGCCAGAGCGAGCCGATCACCGTCACGATCGACATCTCCGCCCTCGGCGCGGTGGCGGTGCTCGACGCGCAGACCCTCTCCGACGACGACGTGTACGCCACGAACACGCTGGAGGACCCGGAGCGCGTCGGCCTCACCGCCAACGACTCGGCCGTTGTCGGCGATGGCACCATCACGGTGACGCTGCCCGCCGTGTCGTGGACCGCCATCGAACTGGGCTAGACGGATCGGATCCGGATGCCGCCGCCACTGCGCTGCGGCATCCGGTTCGCTGCGCGAGAGCAAAGACAGGAGAATCGACGCCATGGGCACCGAACAGAACTGGGCGGGCAACCTCCGCTATTCGGCCGAGGCCGTGCACGAGCCGCGCGATGTCGCCGAGGTGCAGCGACTGGTCGCGGGCGCGGCGGCCCGCGGGGTCGGCGTGCGCGCGCTCGGCAGCCGGCACTCCTTCACTGACATCGCCGACAGTGCGGGCGTGCTGATCTCCACCCGCCTGCTCGCCGGGGAGGTCAGCTGCGACGCAGAGGCCGCAGAGGCCGCAGCGGGGCGGGCCGGCACCGTCACGGTCGGGGCCGGCATCCGCTACGGCGAGCTCGCGCTCGCCCTGGATGAGCGCGGGCTCGCGTTGTCGAACCTGGCCTCGCTGCCGCACATCTCTGTCGGCGGTGCGATCGCCACCGGCACGCACGGCTCCGGCGACGCGGTCGGCTCGCTCGCGACCGCCGTACGCGAACTGGAATTCGTCGACGGCACGGGTTCCACGCGCACGCTGAGCCACGGCGACGCCGGGTTCGCGGGCGCCGTCGTCGGCCTCGGGGCGCTCGGAATCGTCACGCGCGTCACCCTCGCCGTTGAGCCGGCCTTCGCGATCGCGCAGACCGTGTACGAAGGACTGAGCTGGTCGGCGCTGCTCGCGGATGTCGGCGCGATCACCGGCGCCGGCTACAGCGTGAGCGTGTTCACGCGCTGGAACAGCGATGGCCCAGACCAGATCTGGGTGAAGCGGCGAGCGGACGATTCCGGGCAGAGCGCACAGCCGGACGCCCTGATCGCGGCCGGCGCCCACGCCGCGCTCGAGCCACGGCATCCGCTGCCCGGCATCTCGGCCGAGAGCTGCACGGAGCAGCTCGGTGTGCCCGGGGCCTGGTTCGAGCGGCTGCCGCACTTCCGGCTGGCCTTCACGCCGAGCAATGGCGCGGAGCTGCAGAGCGAGTACCTGATTCCGCGCCAGCACGCGGCAGAGGCGATCACGGCGCTGCGCGCGCTCGGCGACCGCATCCGGCCCCTGCTGCAGATCTGCGAGCTGCGCACCGTCGCCGCCGACGAGCTCTGGCTGAGCGCGGCGTACCAGCGCGACACCCTCGGCATCCACTTCACGTGGTTGCAGCGACAGAGCGAGGTCGAGGCGCTGCTGCCCGTGATCGAGGCGGCGCTCGCACCGTTCTCCGCCCGCCCGCACTGGGGCAAGCTGTTCACCCAGACGACGGCCGCGATCGCGCCGCTCTACCCGCGCCACGCCGACTTCGTTGCGCTCGCCGCCGAGTACGACCCACAGGGTGTCTTCCACAATGACTATCTGCGCCGGGTGCTGCTCTAGCGGCACCCGGCGGGTTTTACGACGCTTGCTGGATATCTGTCCGAGCGAGGTACTAGCGTCGGAGCATGAGCGAAGACAGTGTGGTCTCAAGCGGTATGCGGGTGCTTCTGATCGGCGCAGGGGGAGTGGGCGACGCCATCGCCAAGATCGCGGCCGGGCGCACCTTCTACGAGGTGATCGTGGTGAGCGACTACGACGAGTCCAGAGCCGAGCGCACGATCGCCTCGATCGCCGCGCGGCAGGGAGTGGATGTCGCCGCGCGCTTCGTCGCCGAGCAGATCGATGCCTCCGACCCGTACGCCGTCGAATCCCTGGCCCGTGAGCACCGCATCACGCACGTGATGAACGCCGTCGAACCGAAGTTCGTGCCGACCATCTTCGCCGGGGCGCTCGCCGCCGGAGCACACTATCTCGACATGGCGATGAGCCTCAGCGAGCCCCACCCGAGCGACCCGCACCGGCGCACTGGCGTCAAACTCGGCGACGACCAGTTCGCGCAGAACCCCGACTGGGAGCAGGCCGGCCAACTCGCCCTCGTCGGCATGGGCGTCGAACCCGGTCTCAGCGATGTCTTCGCTCGCTACGCCAGCGACCACCTGTTCAGCGAGATCGACGAACTCGGCACCCGCGACGGCGCCAACCTCGTCGTGCGGGACGACGAGGGCACTGAGATCTTCGCGCCGTCGTTCTCCATCTGGACCACGATCGAGGAGTGCCTGAACCCGCCCGTCATCTGGCAGAAGGAGGAGGGCTGGTTCACCACGCCGCCGTTCTCCGAGCCAGAGGTCTTCGTGTTCCCGGAGGGCATCGGCCCGGTCGAGTGCGTCAACGTCGAGCACGAGGAGGTGCTGCTGATGCCGCGCTGGCTCGCGGCCAAGCGTGTCACCTTCAAGTACGGCCTCGGCGCCGAGTTCATCGGCGTGCTGAAGACGCTGCACCTGCTCGGGCTCGACTCGACGACGCCGCTGCGCGTGCGCGGGGCAGACGCATCCGGCATCCGGGGCCCCGTCGAGGTCGCCCCGCGCGATGTCGTGGCCGCCTCGCTGCCCGACCCTGCCTCGATCGGCCCGCGGATGACGGGCAAGACCTGTGCCGGCGTGTGGGTGACGGGCACCGGACCGGGCGGTGAGCCGCGCGAGGTCTACCTCTATCACGTGAGCGACAACGAGTGGACGATGCGCGAGTACGACGCCCAGTGCGTGGTCTGGCAGACGGCCATGAACCCGGTGATCGCGCTGGAGCTGCTGGCCACCGGCGTGTGGGCCGGCAGTGGAGTGCTCGGGCCGGAGGCCTTCGACGCCGCCCCGTTCCTCGAGCTGATGGCGCGCCCAATCGACGAGGGCGGCTACGGCCAGCCCTGGGGTCTCGAAGAGCGCACCCCCTCCAATTAGGCTGTCGCCATGACAGACGACGCCGTCACAACCGCTCAGAACGCCGCGGCCGCCGCCGCCGAAGCAGCGAAGGTGCTGCAGGCGCAGGCCGAGGAGGCCATCAAGAAGGCACAGGACGCCGCGGCCGCCGCGCTCGCCGCTGCCGAGGCCGCCGCTGCCGAGGCCGCCGCCCCTGTGGTTTCGACAAGCTCAACCAACGGGGCGGGCTCAACCAGCGGAGGGGTGGTGTCCGGCCCGCTCGACGCCGAACAGCTCGAAACCATTCGAGCGGGTTACTCATTCGAAGGTGCCGCCCTCGAGATGGGTGCGCTCGTGAACGGCGATGCAGTTCCCGGTGTGCAGGTGCGGATCCCGCTGGCCATGACCAACCGGCACGGGCTCGTCGCCGGGGCGACGGGAACCGGAAAGACCCGCACCCTGCAGCTGCTCGCCGAGCAGCTCTCCGACAACGGCGTCGCGGTGTTCGCCGCCGACATCAAAGGCGACCTCTCCGGCATCGCGACCCCGGGGGAGGGCAACCCCAAACTGCTCGCCCGCACGGAGGGGATCGGGCAGGACTGGACCCCGGACAGCTTCCCCGTCGAGTATTTCTCGCTCGGTGGCGTCGGCAAGGGCGTGCCGATCCGCGCCACGATCGCCGGCTTCGGCCCCATCCTGCTGAGCAAGGTGCTCGGCCTCAACGACACCCAGGAGTCGAGCCTCGGCCTCGTCTTCCACTACGCGGAGAAGTCCGGGCTGCCGCTGCTCGACCTCACCGATCTGCGCGCGGTGCTCGCCTACCTGATCAGCGACGACGGCAAGGGTGAGCTGAAAGAGCTCGGTGGGCTCTCCAGCGCGACCGTCGGCGTCATCCTGCGCGAACTCATCACCTTCGCCGACCAGGGCGCCGACGTCTTCTTCGGTGAACCGGAGATCGACACGGCCGAGTTCCTGCGCACCGCAGCCGACGGTCGCGGCATCATCAGCCTGCTCGAGGTTCCCGGCGTGCAAGACAAGCCGGCCCTCTACTCGACGTTCCTGATGTGGCTGCTGGCCGACCTGTTCAACGACCTGCCGGAGGTCGGAGACCTCGACAAGCCCAAGCTCGTCTTCTTCTTCGACGAGGCGCACCTGCTCTTCGCCGATGCGTCGAAGGACTTCCTCTCCCAGATCACCCAGACGGTGCGACTCATCCGATCCAAGGGCGTCGGCATCTTCTTCGTGACGCAGACCCCGAAGGACGTGCCAGGTGACGTGCTGGCGCAGCTGGGCTCGCGGGTGCAGCACCAGCTGCGGGCGTTCACGCCGGATGACGCGAAGGCACTGCGGGCGACCGTGTCGACCTACCCCACCTCGGGCTACGACCTCGAGGAGACGCTGACGATGCTCGGCACCGGCGAGGCCATCGTCACGGTGATGAACGAGAAGGGCGCACCGAGCCCCGTCGCGTGGACACGCCTGCGCGCACCGCAAGGCTCGATGTCGCCGTCGCCGGATGCCGCCATCGACGCCGCCGTCGCGGCATCCCCACTGCTCGCGAAGTACGGCACCGCCCTCGACCGCGACTCGGCCAGGGAGATGCTCACCCGCGCGCTCGCGGATGCCGCGGCGAAGGCAGACGCCGCCCAGCAGGCGGTCGACAAGGCGGCGGCCGACGCCGAGTACGAGAAGATGCAGAGGAGCATCGAAGCGGACAGGGCCAAGGCCGAGAAGAAGGCACAGGCGGAGTACGACCGGCTGATGAAGCAGACCTCCGGCACGGCGCGCTCGACGAAGAAGCAGAAGACGGTGCTGGAAGAGGTGCTGGGATCCAGCACGACGAAGTCGGTGCTCACGGCGGTGATCGGCGGAATCTTCGGCACCCGCAAGCGCCGCTAGCGGGTGGGCAGCCGGCGGCGCGCGAGAATGGACGCATGCTCGAACTGCGCCCATACCGACCAGCCGACCGCGACGCCGTCTATGAGATCTGCGTGCGCACGGCGGATGCCGGAGCTGACGCCACAGGCCAGTACAGCAGCGACGATCTGATGCCCGACGTCTACGCCGGCCCCTATCTGGAGTACGCGCCGGAGCTTGCAACGCTCGTCGTCGATGGCTCTGGCGCGTCTGAGCGGGTGCTCGGCTACATCATCGCCGCCGCCGACACTCACGAGTTCGTGCGCTGGTACGAGGAGCACTGGCGGCCGCGCTTCGCTGAGCGCTATGCACCGAACGGCGCACCGGCGCCCGCCGTCAGTGCCACAGAACGCTCGGTCGTCACCGCAGGTCTGCACCCGGTGGAGCCGCCGGCCGACGAACTCGCGGCGTTCCCGGCCCACCTGCACATCAACCTGCTGCCGGAGACGCAGGGCCGCGGCCTCGGGCGCACGCTGATCGCGACGCTGCTCGCGCAACTGCGCGCGCTGGAGGTGCCCGGCGTACACCTCGGCTACGAAGCGCGCAACAGCGCAGCAGCGGCGTTCTACGCGCGCCTGGGCTTCCGCCCGCTGCCGTCGGGAAGTGAGCAGGCTCCCCGCGTCGGCATCTCGACGGCGGCCGAGCTCTAGACCGTGCTCTAGACCGAGCTGTCCAGCAGGATCCGCGTCGCCGCATCGCCGATGGCCACCGTGGCCACGGCGTCGGCCGATCCGGCGCCGTCGGCCGTCGCGAACCAGGTGGCCGACAGGGCCGTCCATGCGACGGTCCAGCGCAGCAGGCGATCGGCGTCGATGCCGGATGCCAGCGACACCGTCTGCACGCGCCGCCGCAGTCGCTGCTGATCCGCCGCCTGCGGGCGCGACGGGTTGCAGAGCATGTTGGCGTAGTCGAACCCGGCAGCGCCGAGCAGCCCCTTGGGATCGATCGCAAGCCAGCCGCGACGGTCGAAGTCGAGCACGTTGTCATGATGGATGTCGCCGTGCAGCGGCACCGCCTCGATCTGTTCGTCGAGCAGCTCGGCCGCCAGATCGGCGCCGCGCAGGTAGCTGCCACCGAGGTCATCGGCGTGCTCGAACAACGCGCCGAACCAGGAATCGAGCGGAACGAGCGGTGGCGGCGGGCTCGTGCGCGGCGCGTGCAGGCGTGCAACGGCGCGGCAGAGCAGGCGCAGCGCGTGGTCGTCGTCGGCGGCGGACGGGCCGAGCGACATCGCCGTCAGCGAGCGGCGACCCCTCGCGCGCTCCAGCAGCACGGCGTCGTCGTCGTGGCGATAGACCTCCGCCGCCCCGCGGCCGTCCCACCAGCGTTGGAGCGCGAAGCCTGCACGCTCCTCATCGCCTGCCGACGCCAAGGCGAGCTTGAGCATGGCCGGGAGCCGGGCATCGCCGACATCGCAGAGCACCGGCTGCAGCAGGCTGCTCGCGGTCGCGAACGCCGGACCATCCGCCAGGAGTTGCCAGCGATCGAGCAGAGCGAGCAGCCGCGCGCTGTCTGCGGTGTCCGGGGCAAGACCCGGTGGGGCGTCTGTGGCCATCGTCATGCGGTCAGCGGCGGGCGAAGCCCGCGCGACGCTCGTGCCAGTACAGCAAGGACGCGTTCTCGCGCATGAAGTCGTTGATCGACTGCGGTTCGTCGATGATTGTCGCTGGTGCGCCGAGCACCTCGATCACCCTGCGCATATCGTCGGTCGTCCAGTAGCGGCCGCGCATGCGCAGAAGCGTGTCGCCGTCGTGGCCGACGATGAAGAGGTGGTTCTCGGTATCGAGGGTGTGCCCGCGGTAGAACGACACGAACAGAACGTACTCGACCTCCTCGCGTGGGATGTAGCGGCGCGGACCGGCGAAACCGGTCTCGCGCACACCCGTCGGAGAGACCCTGACCGATGTCCGATAGAAGACCGAGCCGAGGTAGACGAGGATGCCGACAACGAGCACCTTCGCGACGACGATGAGCAGCCAGGTGCCGCTCGGAATCGTGAGCCAGTAGAGCACGGCGAACACGGGGACCAGAAGTGCGGCCGCCGCGAGCATCGACTGCGTGAACACCTGCTCACGCGGACGAAAAACCTCGCTCCCGGCTTCATCGGCGCGCGCTCGATTCATTGCATTCCCCCCGTGCATGCGCCCGAGATCCCCAGCGCATACACCCGAGCGTATTCCGGATTGGCGCGGAGCGCACCACCCGGGTTACGCCCGGCTACCTTCGGGGACGAATTCTTCCGGGCAGAACGGTGAAGATTGTCGTGGAAACAGAATCGGCCCTGACCATCTAGATGGTCAGGGCCGATTTTGATTGGCGGAGAATGGGGGATTCGAACCCCCGAGGGCTTGCACCCAACACGCTTTCCAAGCGTGCGCCATAGGCCACTAGGCGAATTCTCCAGAAACTCTCTCGAAAGAAAGCAACTCAGAGAATCTTATCTGATCGAAAGGGTGCTTCGTGCCACCACCTCCGCTGCGAGGTGGACGCGAGCACTCCCGCGACACGGTAAACTAATCAACGACTCCTCGCGTGGCGTCATCCAGGCCAACTCCCCCAGGACGGAAACGTAGCAAGGGTAACCGGGCTCTGGCGGGTGCGCGAGGGGTCCTTTTCGTTAAGGGGCCCGGCTTCGTTGAAGGGCTCGGCTTCGTGAAGGGGCTCAGCCGGCGAGTGCGGGGCCGGGCTTCACGGCAGGCCTGTGCTCGCGCGCCCACCGCTCGGTCTGCAGCACGTGCGTTGCGGCCGCCGTCGCGGCGTTCGCGGGGTCGCGCGCGATCAGCGCGGCGAGGATCTCGCGGTGTGAGTGATCGCTTTGAGCCTTGATCTCCGGTCCGGCCGGCAGGTCGAAGAGCTGATATGAGCGGGAGCGCGAGCGGAACACCTGCAGAAGCACGGCGATCGTCGCATTCTGGGCGAGGGCGGTGACGCGTTCGTGGAATTGAGAGTCGAGATCGGATGCGCGTTCCTGATCGCTCGTCTGCTCGAGCGCGTCGAGGATCGCACTGAGTTCGACGGCCGCGGCATCCGTCATGTTCGCTGCGGCCTGGGCGGTCGCGTGGGATTCGAGCACGCGCCGCGACTCGAACATGTCGATCAGCCCCTCGAGCGGCATCAGCCCGACGGTGAGCCCGAGCGCGCCGATGATGTTTGCCGGTTCCAACGCCGACACGTAGGTGCCTGACCCGTGCCGTGACTCGATCACGCCGAGTGCGCCCAGCATCCTCACCGCCTCACGCAGGGAGCCGCGGGAGACCTGGAGACGATCGCAGAGCTGCGACTCAGAGGGGAACTGCTGGCCTGGCTGCAGCTCGCCCGAGGCGATCATCTGCCGCAAGCCGTGGAAGGCGTTGTCGATAGCGCTGATGATGCGCCTCCTTGTGCGAATGGTGCGTTGGGCCGCTGACATGTTGCGTTTCGAACAGCATAGGGCCAGAAAGTGATCTGATGAGTGGGTAGTTATCTGACGACTTCATGTATATGCTCCAGTTAGCCCGCGGTTGATCGGTGTTTAGCCTCAAGTCATCTAATAACTTGTGGAGGGGCGCCGACAACGGGGCGAATCAACTCTCGCAACACACAAGGATGTGACACCACGATGACCTCGACGAACGCGCCAAGCAGGCTCACCGCCGCGCTTGCCCCGAGCCCGCTCACGCTGCCGAGCGGCGCGCCTGCCGCCGAGGCATGGACGCTCTCCGACAGCGCGCTGCACATCAACCACGGCTCCTTCGGCGCAGTGCCCCGCGTCGCCCAGGAGCGTCAGAACGAACTGCGCGCCGAGATGGACGCCGACCCCGTTGCCTGGTTCTCCTTCCTGCCGGAGCGCATCGGAGCTGTGCGGCGCGAGATCGCCGCCTTCGTCGGCGCGCCGGCCGAGCACACGGCGATCGTTCCCAACGCCAGCGCCGGAGCCACCGTGGTCTACTCGAGCCTGCCCATGGAGCACGGGGCGGAGATCGTGGTCACCGACCACGGCTACGGCGCCGTCACGATGGGGGCGGAACGCATGGCGCGCCGCTACGGCGGCACCGTGCGCACCGCGCACGTTCCGCTGGATGCGACACCGGCAGAGGCACACGACGCCGTCATGGCGGTCTGCTCGGACAAGACCCGGCTCATCGTGATCGACCACATCACCTCCGCGACGGCCCGGTTCATGCCCGTCGCCGAGATCGCGACATCCGCCAGGGCCCGTGGCATCGTCACGCTCGTCGACGGCGCGCACGTTCCCGGCCTCTACGACAACCCGCTCGATGGTGTCGACTGCGACTTCTGGATCGGCAACCTGCACAAGTTCGCCTGCGCACCGCGCGGCACCGCGGTGCTCCTCGCGCCAACGGAACTGAGCAGGGAGCTCTACCCGCTGGTCGACTCGTGGGGTGCACCGCTCGAGTTCCCCGAGCGTTTCGACACCCAGGGCACACTCGACCTCACGAGCTACCTGGCCGCGCCGACCTCGACCGGTTTCATCGAGGACACCTGGGGGTGGGGTGCTGCCCGCCGGTACATGACCGAACTCGCCGACTACGCCGAGGACCTCGTGACCACCGCGTTCGCGGAGCGCACGGGACTCGACCACCGTGTCGATGTCGGTTCCCCGGTCAGTGCGCTCCGTCTCGTGCGCCTGCCGGACGGGCTGGCGGAGTCGCACCCGTCCGCCGACGCCCTGCGCAACAGGGTCGTCAGCGAGTTCAACGTCGAGGGCGCATTCACCAGTTTCGGCGGGGTCGGATACTTCCGACTCTCCACGCACGTCTACAACACGGCAGCCGACTTCGAAGACTTCGTAGAGCGCATGGTTCCGACGCTCTGCGATTGGGCACGCGAGCGCTGAGCTCACGCGTCCACCCCCCTTGCACACATCACGGACCACAGCACGCACAACGAAACGAGGAGACATGACGAAACGGAAACTTCTTGCCGGTCTGGGCCTCGGCCTGGTGACTACTCTTGCGCTCAGCGGCTGCTCAGCCCCCGCCGGCGACGGACAGGTCACGCTCCAGATGGTCGAGAGCCTGACAAGCCCCGCACGCACCGAACTGCTCGACAAACTCATCGGCGAGTTTGAAGCGCAGAACCCCGACATCAGCGTCGAGCTGATCTCACCGCCGACCGACCAGGCGGACCAGAAGATCCAGCAGATGCTGCAGTCCGGCTCCGGCGTCGACGTGCTCGAGGTGCGCGACCTGACCGTCGGTCCGTTCTCGGCCAACGGCTGGCTCAGCGACATGACGACGGAGTTCGACGGCTGGGAAGGCTGGGACTCGCTCACCAGCAACGCCCAGAGCGTTGCGACCGCTGGCGGCAAGATGTACTTCGTGCCGTACGGCTTCTACGGCATCAGCCTGTTCTACCGCACGGACATGGTCGAGGATGCCGGCTTCGACGGCGCCCCGGTCAGCTGGGACGACCTCGTCGAGCAGGCCACGGCCATCCAGGACCCGGCCGCCAACCAGTACGGCTACGCCTTCCGCGGCGGCAAGAACGGCTACACCAACGCCGTGCTCGCCATCTCGGCCTACGTCGCCGGTGACATCGACGTCGACAACGCCTACCAGCTGAAGAACGGCGACACGATCTTCTCCGCACCGGAGGCGCTCGAGGCCATGGACACGTACATCACGCTGTTCGAGCAGGCCTCGCCGCCGTCATCCGTCGCGTGGGGCTACCCCGAGATGGTCGAAGGATTCACGAACGGCTCGACCGGCTTCCTGCTGCAGGACCCCGAGGTCATCGCCGCAGTCAACGAGTCGAAGGCCATCACGCCGGAGCAGTGGACGACCGCGCCGATGCTCGTCGGTCCCGGCGGCAAGGCCATCCAGCCGCTGGCGACGGCAGGCTGGGGAACCGCGGAGGCCAGCGAGCACAAGGCCGAAGCGGCCAAGCTGATCCAGTTCCTCAACTCCGGCGACGCGTCGATCGAGTTCACCCAGTCGAACAGCCTGGTCCCGATCCTCACCGGAGCAGCAGACGACCCGTTCTACAAGACCGGTGCGTGGGAGAGCTACCTCTTCATGAACGAGAACCCGGAGGTGTACATCACCGCCGAGCAGCCGCGCGGCGTCCCGTGGTTCACCGAGTGGGCAGACAAGGCCGACTCCGAACTGCAGCAGGTGCTGATCGGACAGATGACGAACGAGGAACTTCTCGCCAGTTGGGACTCCTACTGGACCGAGAAGTGGGCTGCTGAGTAAAAACCACCATGCCCGGTCCAACGACGACCGCGACAGGGCGCCCGTTCACACGGGCGGGCGCCCCCAGCGCGGCCCCGCACAAGTCCACCCGCCGCCGCGCGTTCAGCACGCGGCGCGGGCTGGTCATCCTCGCGTTCATGCTGCCGGCGATCATCTTCGTGGCCGTGTTCACCTACTACCCGATGCTCGCCGGCTCGCAGATGGCATTCCGCAACTGGAACCTGAACGATCTGTCGAACACCGACTGGGTCGGGCTGGGCAACTTCCAGAAGATCTTCGCCGACCCCAACTTCTATGTGATCCTGGGCAACTCGGTCCTCTGGGTTGTTGCCTCGATCATCCCGCAGTTCATCATCGGCTTCGCGCTTGCGCTCTGGCTGCGGCGCAAGTTCGTGTTCCGTGGCGTCTACCAGGCCCTCATCTTCTTCCCGTGGGCGATCTCCGGATTCCTCATCGGCATCCTGTTCCGCTGGATGTTCAACGGTGAGTTCGGCGTGATCAACGACCTGCTGATGAAGGCCGGGCTGATCGACACGGCGATCCCGTGGCTCGCGGAACCCGGAACGGCAATGACGGCCGTGATCATCGCCAACACCTGGTACGGCGTCACCTTCTTCGCCATCATGATCCTCGCCGCGCTGCAATCGGTGCCGGACGAGGTCTACGAGGCGGCGGCGCTGGATGGATCCGGCAAGGTTCGGACCCTGTTCAGCATCACCATTCCGTACATCAGCACGACGCTGGCCCTGACCGTGCTGCTCCGGGTGATCTGGATCTTCAACTTCCCCGACATCATCTGGGCGATGACCGGCGGCGGACCGGCCAACCAGACACACATCATCACCACCTGGATGATCTCGATCACCCAGCGCGGCGACTACGGGCAGGCCTCGGCCCTCGGCCTCATCGTCATGGTGATCCTGCTGGTGTTCTCCGCGTTCTACCTGATGGCCATTCGTGAGAAGAAGGGGGCACGGTCATGATCAACCGAGAACTACCGGCGGCGAAGACCGTCAGAATCGCCTTCCTCGGGCTGTGGCTGGTCATCTCGCTGTTCCCGCTCTACTGGATCCTGATCACCTCGTTCAAGACCCCTGGCGCGATCTTCAGCTACCCGCTGACGTACTGGCCGGAGGAGTTCTCGCTCGAGAACTACGTCTCGTTGTTCGAGAAGTCGAACTTCGCGACCTACGTCGTGAACAGCCTGCTCATCTCGACCGTCGCCGCCACCATCGCGACGCTCATCGCGATGCTCTCCGCCTATGTGTTGGCGCGCTTCGAGTTCCGAACGAAGACGGCCGTGCTGATGGCCTTCCTGGTGACGCAGATGATCCCGGCGTTCATCGCACTCGGGCCGCTCTACCTGATGATGGTGCAGCTGAAACTCGTCGACAACCGCTTCGGCCTGATGCTCATCTACGTGGCTGTCTGCATCCCGTTCAGCACGATCATGTTGCGCGGCTTCTTCGCGAACATCCCGGATGCCCTCGAAGAGGCCGCGATGATCGACGGGTGCTCGCGCTTCGGCGCGCTGTTCCGCGTCATCGTCCCCGTGATGAAGCCGGGCATCATCGCGGCGTTCATCTTCAACTTCGTGAACTGCTGGAACGAGCTGTTCCTCTCGGTCACGTTGATGAACAAGGACGAGAACAAGACGATCCCGACCGCGCTGAACGGCTTCATCTCCAGCTTCACGATCGACTGGGGTTCGATGTCGGCCGCCGCCGTGCTCACGATCGTGCCGACCATGGTGTTGTTCGCCTTCGCCAGCCGCTACATCGTGCAGGGTCTCACCGCCGGGGCAGTCAAGGGCTGACTCCGGCACCGGACACGAACTGGCCGCCACCCCTCGGGGTGGCGGCCAGTTTCGCGTTGGGCGTCGGCCTGGGTAGCGAGCCCTGGTAGTCAGCTCTGGGCGATGCCGCGCAGCACGGCCCGGACGATGGATGCCGCATCGATGCCGTGGTAGCGGTACACGCTCTCCAGATCACCCGATTGGCCGAGCTTCGAGACGCCCAGGTGGGCGGAGGGCACCCCGTTCACGCCGGCCAGGAACGACAGGGTGTGCGGGTGGCCGTCGAGCACGGTGACGAGCGGTGCGGCCCGGTGCACCGGCAGGATGTCGCGGAGGATCCACTCGCCGGCATCCGCGCCGTTCGCGGTGCCCTGGCCCGTCCTGGCCTGCAGCGCCTCGAAGAGGAGCCCGGCGTTGGTGACGCAGACGACGTCGACGTGCACCCCCGCCTCGGCCAGGGTGTCCCTGGCGGCGATGGCCTCAGGGACGAGGGCGCCCATCGCCGCGATCGTGGCCTGGGGCCGCTGATCAGTGTTCGGGGATCGCAACAGGTATCCACCGGCGAGCACCTGACGCCGGCGGAGTTCCCTCGCCTCCGGCAGCGCGGGAACCGCGGCCAGATCCTGTTGCACCGGGCGGGTCGAGAGGCGGAGGTAGGCGGAGGTGCCATCGGGCACGCCGAGACGCCGGATGCACTCCAGCAGCATCCACTCCACCTCGAGCGCGAAGGCCGGCTCGTAGCTCAGCAGCCCGGGCTGCTGCAGCCCGATGGCCGGGGTGAGCAGCGACTGGTGGGCGCCGCCCTCTGCGGCCAGCGTGACCCCGGATGGCGTGCCGACCAGGATCGACTGGCCGCCGGCGTACATGCCGAAGGTCCACGGCTCCAGCGCCCTGGCGATGAACGGGTCGTAGACGACGCCGATCGGGATCAGCGGGAAGCCCCAGCGGCTCCACGTCGCGCCCAGCTCCCCGAGCAGGCCGACGAGGTTCGTCTCGGCGATGCCGAGTTCGATGTGCCGGCCCTGTGCGCTCTCCTCCCAGTGCAGGATCGTCTCCGGATCGTCGTCGAACCAGTCCCGAGAGGGGGCAGCCGACCACACCTTGGCCTTGTTCACCCAGCCGCCGAGGTTCGTGCTCGAACTGACATCCGGGCTCACCGTGACCACGCGTTCCGCGATGGCCGGCGCCCGCCTGGTGAGGTCGAGCAGGGTGCGGCCGAGCGCCGCCTGGGTGGTGCTGGTGCCGCGCGGCAGCCAGCCGAGGTCACTCGGCGGGGTGAAGGCTCCGGCTGCCGGCACCGGTTCGCGGCGCAGCAGCGCTGAGCGCTCGGCCGCGAGCCGGCCCTCGGCCGTGTCCGCTGCGAAGAGCTGAAACGGCTGGAGCGGATCCATGCCGACGGATGCCGCGTACTGCTCGAACTGGGCGGGGCTGAGCTGCGCGGAGTGGTTCTGCGGGTGACCCTCCATCGGCAGGTTCCTGCCCTTGACGGTGTACGCGAAGATCACGGTCGGCCGCTCATCGTCGATGGCGGCGAAGGCCTGGCGCAGTGTGTCGTGGTCGTGCCCGCCCAGATTGCCGACCGCCGCCCGCAGCTCGGCGGGGCCGACGTCGGCGAGCAGCGCGCGCAGATCCTGCCAACTGTCGGCGCAGATCCGATCAACCAGCTGCTCGTCGGAGCTGCGCAGCAGGCGCTGGTATTCGGGGTTCGTCATGGTGTCGATGCGTGCCCGCAGGCGCTCGCCGCCAGGCCGTGCGAAGAGCCCGTCGAGCAGCCGGCCGTACTTGGCCACGAGCACCTGCCAGCCGGCTGCCTCGAACATGGCGGAGAGCTTCGTCACGCTGACGGCCGGCACCACACGGTCGAGCGACTGCCGGTTGAAGTCGACGATCCACACCAGTTCGCCGAGGTGCGCGACGGCCGGGTCGCCCATGGCCTCCCAGATCGCACCCTCGTCGAGTTCGGCGTCGCCGATCAGGGCGTACTGCCGGCCGGTTCCCGCCCGGCCGCCGTGATCATCGACGTAGCGGCGGGCGATCGCGCCCCAGAGCGGGGCGGTGGCGCCGAGGCCGACGGAACCCGTGGAGTAGTCGACGGGGTCGGGATCCTTGGTGCGGCTGGGGTAGCTCTGCAGTCCGCCGAACTCGCGCAGCCCGGCCAACGCCATCGGGTCGAGTTCGCCGAGCAGCGCGTTGATCGCGTGCAGCACGGGGGAGGCGTGCGGCTTGACCGAGACCCTGTCCTCTGCGCGGAGCTGCTCGAACCAGAGTTGCGTCATGATCGTCACCATCGAGGCGCAGGAGGCCTGGTGGCCGCCGACCTTCAGGCCGAGCGGATTCGGGCGCACGTGGTTGGCGTGGTGGATGCTTGCCGTCGACAGCCAGAGCACGCGCTGCTCGACCGCGCCGAGCAGCGCATCTCTCTGGGCGAGCGGCGCACTGGCCGGGGGGATCGCGGGGCTGAGGATGACTGACACGGTGACTCCTTCGTCTGCTGCACAGAATTGCAGTGTCAATCGTCCGATGATCATCCACTTTGAACAACAGCTGCGCTATATTTCAGTCAGAATGTCGCAACGTGGTGCCATTCAGAGGAGCGGAGCCCGACACAATGACTGATCGCGTGATCGATCCGACGGATGCCGCGCTGCTGCTGGCGCTCGCCGAGACGACGGGACTGGCGCGCAGCACGGTGCACAGCAGGTTGAACCGGCTGGAGTCCGAGGTGCTCGCTGACCCGCTGCGCCGGGTGGATCCAGCATCCGTCGGCCTGCCCCTGACGGCGTTCATCTTCGCGCACGTCACGCAGCAGAAGCTCTCGCAGCTGCCGGAGAGCCTCGCCAGGATCCCCGAGGTGGTCGAGGTGTTCGGCGTCTCCGGAGACTGGGACCTGCTGATCAGGGTGGCCGCCGCCGACGCGGATGACCTGTACCGCGTCGCGGACCTCGTGCTGAGCACCGCCGGCATCGAGCGCACCTCGACTGTGCTGGCGATGAAACACATGATGCCCTACCGCACGCAGCCGCTGATCGAGCGGATCCGGGCCCGCTGACGCCCCTCGGCGCCTCCGCATTCGTGGCAGAGTAGACAGTGGCCGATCGCGCAGGAGCCCGAGTCGGTCACCACTCGCGGCGAACGAATCTCAGGTCATGGCACACAGCATCTACATCTCCTCCGTCGAGGGGAACACCGGCAAGTCCACCATCGCGCTCGGCGTGCTGGAGACGCTCACCCACACGGCCGCGCGAATCGCGGTGTTCCGGCCCATCGCGCGCTCCACGGTTGAACCCGACTATGTGCTGAACCTGCTGCTCGAATCGGCGACGGCCGACCTTCCCTATGACAAGTGCATCGGCGTGACCTACGACGACGTCCACAGCGATCCGGATGCCGCGCTCGGCCGCATCGTCGAGCGCTACAAGGCCGTCGAGGCCGCCAGCGACGCCGTCGTCATCGTCGGCTCCGACTACACGGATGTCGGCAGTCCAACCGAGCTCAGCTACAACGCCCGCATCGCCGCAAACCTCGGTGCCCCCGTGCTCCTGGCGCTCGGCGGGCGCACGGCGCAGGTGCAGGGCGAGCGACTGGGGCAGTCCGATCCGCGCACAGCGGCCGAGCTCGGCGACCTGGCCGAGATGGCGCTCGCCGAGCTGCGGAGCGCCCATGCCTCGCTGCTCGCGATCGTCGTCAACCGGGCCGACCCTGACCAGCTGCCCGAGACGATTGCGGCCGTGCGAACGGCGTTGGGGGCATTCGGGGCGCTGCACGCCCACGGCTCGGACAGCACGGAGCAGCAGGTGGAGTCGACACCGGTCTGGGCGATTCCCGAGGACGCCGTGCTGGTCGCACCGACCATGCAGAGCATCATGGACGCCACAGACGGAAGCCTGCTCGCCGGAGACCCGGAGCTGCTCAGCCGGGAGGCGCTCGCCGTCGTCGTGGCCGCGATGTCGATGGTCAACGTGCTGCCGCGTCTGCTCGAGGGCGCCGTCGTCGTCGTTCCGGCCGACCGAACGGAGGTGCTCCTCGCGGTGCTGCTGGCCAACGCATCCGGAACCTTCCCCAGCCTCGCGGGAATCGTGCTGAACGGTGGATTCGAGTTGCCGGAGCCGATCCAACGCCTCCTCAACGGCGTGCGCTCGCCGCTGCCGATCATCAGCACCCAGCTCGGCAGCTACGACACCGCGCTGCGCATCACCCGCACCCGCGGCCGTCTGGCGGCCGACTCCAGCCGCAAGCGCGACACCGCACTCGGGCTGTTCGAGAAGCACGTGGACGCGGAGGCGCTGCTCGGCCTCCTCAACCTCAGCCGCTCCGCCGCCGTCACCCCGCTCATGTTCGAGTACGGGCTGATCGAGCGGGCCCGCGCGGCCAAGCGCCACATCGTGCTGCCGGAGGGCAGCGACGACCGCGTGCTCCGCGCCGCGGCCACCGTGCTGTCCCGTGGCATCGCCAGGCTGACGATTCTCGGCGAGCCGTTCGAGGTGCGCTCGCGTGCCATCGAACTCGGCCTCGACATCTCGACGGCCGAGATCGTGAGCCCGTTCGACGACGTGCTGCGCTTCAAGTTCGCCGAGGAGTACGCCCGGCTGCGTTCGCACAAGGGCATCTCGATCGACCAGGCGCGCGACACCGTCACCGACGTCTCGTACTTCGGCACGATGATGGTGCACATGGGGCTCGCCGACGGCATGGTCTCTGGTGCTGCGCACACCACGGCGCACACCATCCGCCCGGCATTCGAGATCATCAAGACCCCGCCGGACGTGTCCGTCGTCTCCAGCGTGTTCCTGATGTCGCTGGCCGACCGCGTTCTCGTCTACGGCGACTGCGCCGTCATCCCCGACCCGACCGCGACCCAGCTCGCCGACATCGCCGTCTCCTCCGCCGAGACCGCCGCCCAGTTCGGCATTGACCCGCGTGTCGCCATGCTCTCGTACTCCACCGGCGAATCCGGGGCCGGCGCCGACGTGGAGAAGGTGCGCGAGGCGACGCTGCTCGTGCGTGAGCGCCGCCCGGCGCTGCCGGTCGAGGGTCCGATCCAGTACGACGCCGCGGCGGATGCCGCGGTCGCCGCGTCCAAGCTGCCGGGCTCGACGGTGGCCGGCCGCGCGACGGTGTTCATCTTCCCCGACCTCAACACGGGCAACAACACATACAAGGCGGTGCAGCGCAGCGCCGGTGCCGTCGCCATGGGCCCCGTTCTGCAGGGGCTCAACAAGCCGATCAACGACCTCTCCAGGGGAGCACTCGTGCAAGACATCGTCAACACCGTCGCCATCACCGCGATTCAGGCGGCCACCACATGAGCTCCGTCTTCGTCGTCAACTCGGGCTCGTCCTCGCTCAAGTACCAGCTGATCGACCTGAAGACCGGGGAGTCGCGCCTCAGCGGGCTCATCGAGCGGATCGGCGAGCCGGACTCCTTCATCGCCGACCACTCCGAGGGCATGAGTGTCGTGCTCGCCAAGCTCGGCGAGGTCGACGACCTCGTCGCGGTCGGGCACCGCGTCGTGCACGGCGGCAGCGAGTTCGACGGCCCGACCCTCATCACCGCAGAGGTCGAGCGCGAGATCGACGCGCTCTCGCGGCTGGCCCCGCTGCACAATCCGGCGAACCTGCTCGGCATCCGCGCCGCCAAGAAGGCGTTGCCCCAGGTTCCGCACGTTGCCGTCTTCGACACGGCGTTCCACCAGAGCATGGCGCCGGCCGCGTACACCTACGCGATCGACAAGGACATCGCCAGGGCGTACAAGGTGCGCCGCTACGGCTTCCACGGCACCTCGCACAAGTACGTCTCCGAGCAGGCCGCGATCATGCTCGGAAAGCCGCTCGGCGCCGTGCGCAGCATCATCCTCCACCTCGGCAATGGGGCGTCCGTCACGGCCGTCGACGGCGGCAAGTCGGTCGACACGTCGATGGGCCTCACCCCGCTGCAGGGCCTCGTCATGGGCACGCGCTCCGGCGACATCGACCCGGCCGTGCTCGTGCACCTCAACCGGGCGGCCGGCATGAGCATCTCCGAGCTCGACACGCTGCTCAACAAGCAGAGCGGCCTGCTCGGACTCACCGGCATGGGTGACATGCGTGATGTGCAGGATGCCGCCATCAACGGCAACGAGGAGGCAGAGCTCGCCCTGCAGGTCTGGCGCCACCGCATCCGCCACTACATCGGCGCCTACTTCGCCCAACTCGGCGGCCTCGACGCGCTCGTCTTCACCGCGGGGATCGGCGAGAACAATGCCCTGCTGCGGCGCCGCGCCCTCGCCGGCCTGTCGCATTTGGGCATCGAGATCGACAACGACCGGAACGAGCTCTCCTCGCGTGCCGCGCGGGTGATCTCGCCGGCCGGAGCCCGGGTCACGGTCATGGTGATCCCGACCAACGAGGAGCTCGAGATCGCCCGCCAAGTGGAGTCGCTCGTTCTCTAGCGAGAGACGACGCACGTCGAGGTGGTGTGGATCGTGATCCCATCGACGCCTCCGTGGATGGCCAGCGTCGCCACACCACCCGCCAGGGCGTCGCCGGAGGTGTAGAAATCGGTCCCCATCGCGCGGTCCGAGGCCGAGAACCCCGCGGCGAGCCACGACGCCGTGATCGCGTCGAAGCCGTCATCCGCACTGTCCGCAATCTCGAATACCGGGATCACGACCGAGCCCAGCTGCTGCTCGCCGACGCCGACCTCGCAGCCGGCGGTCGACACCGTGTCGGCCCCGCGGATTCCGGCGAGGTCACCGGCATCCGCGAGCAGCGCCACCGTCGCCTGGCGATCCGCTTCCAGCCGCTCGGCGGCCCTGTCGGGGGTCAGGACGATGAGCGGATCTGCGGACCGCGCAGCGAGTTCCTCCGGCGTGGCCGCGTCGATGCCGAGCTCGACCAGATCGTCCGGCTCGGCCGAGCCGAGCGGCAGCCCGAGGAAGCCGCGGTGTTCCGTCGACGCCGCGCCCGTGATCGCGTAGACGGCGAACGATGGGCGCGGGCGGCCGTCGACGAGGAGCGCGCCATCGATCGCTGTGAGGATGTCGCTGAAGCGCGCAACGGCCTCCCGATCGCGCACCTCGATGCTGAGATGCGGGCGCACGCTGCCCGGCACTCCGGTGCTGCGGGCGTGCCCTTCGCGAAAGCTGATGACGTCCGCCCGCCCGGCCAGCTCGCTGAGCACCGGGATGAGGGCCGCGCTCGGTGTCAGTGCATCGACCATGATCCGGCTGACCCGGCCAGAAGATGCGTCGCCGCCGTCGATGGCGACGGACGCGAGAGCGCCGCTCCCGAAGCCGGGCAGGCGGCGCAGTTCGGCAGCCGTCTCCGCCCAGTCTGCGGACGCGTCGATGCTCACGCTCGCCGGCTGCGAGCCCAGAGCGACGAAGACCGAGCGTGCGCCCCCGACCGACCGCAGCAGCTCCGCGGCGGCCGCGAGGTCTGCGGGGGTTTCGGGGGAGTCATTGCCGGCGAACTCGAGCACCGCGGCCGGGCCGTTCCGATCGGCGCGCAACCGCATCGTGCCGACGGTTTTCACGGTGCCACTGGCGGATGCCAGCTCGTCGGCGACGTCGACGGCGAGTGTTTCGAGGTCAGACCGCTCGGGGGACACAGCGACGGTGATTCGCGCCGACCACGCGTCCGGTTTCGAGAGCGGGCCACCGTCCTTCCAGTCCGCGGAGGCCGTCCACGATGCGGAACCAACCCCGTCGAGCTCGCGGATCGCCGCCACGGCCTCATCGAGCGCGCCCCGGACCGAGGAGGGCGGATCGGGTGGAAAGAGGAGCCCGCATCCGGACAGCGTCGCCACGACGGCGACGGCCGCCACCAGCATCGCCGGCATCCTCAACCGCTTGCCCACCATGGCATCCCCGTCCCCAGAACCTGACCAGCGTGCAGTATTGCATCTCAGCCTCGGCGGTCGCCGAGCTTCGATTGCCAGCTCCATTGAATTCCCGCAAGAACACTTGCACAAGAGTTCTTGTGGAACTATCGTTGCCGTATGGACGACGACTCGAAACAGACACGGGCAAACCGAGCAGACTCCGGCGCCGCTCACGAAGCCGCGCCGGCCAGGCCGGCAGAGGGGCTGCGTGACCCGAAGTCGCTGCGCGCCCTTGCGCACCCGCTGCGACTGCAATTGCTCGGCATCCTGCGCGCCGACGGCGCCCACTCGGTCGGCCAGCTTGCCGATCTCGTCGACGAGGCGCCGGGCACGGTGAGTTACCACCTCGCGACCCTGGCGAAATTCGGCTTCGTCGTCGAGGCGCCGGAACGCGCGCGTGACGGGCGGGAACGCTGGTGGCGTGCCGCGCACAGCCACACCAGCTTCGAACCGGCGGAGCTGCGCGCCGACCCCGAGCAGTACGGGGCGGCCCGCGCCCTGCAGCAGGTGATTCTGCAGTCGTACATGGGGGAGCTCCTCGCCGCCCTCGACGCCGAGCCGACACTGGACCGCGAGTGGGTGGCCGCGTCGAACAGCTCCGACTCCTTCGCCTATTTGACCGCGCCGCAGCTGGCCGAGCTGACCGCAGAACTCGGCGCGCTCAGCCGCAAGTGGGAGGCCGCGAGCGACGCCTCCCGCGACGGAGCACGGGCCGTCCGGTGGATCTACCATGCCTTCCCGCGAGCCTGAGCGCAGCCTGGCCGGGCGGCTGCCGCTGCTCGGCCTGCTGGCCGCCGCCTTCGTCTCCCGTGCAGGCAACGCCATCACGGCGATCGCCGTACCTCTTTATGTGTTCTCCGACACCGGCTCCGCGCTGGCGACCGGCGTCGCCGGCGTCTTCGCCACCGTGCCCGTCGTCATCGGCGGTGCGCTCGGCGGAGCGCTGATCGACCGGGTCGGCTACCGCGTCTCAAGCATCGTCGCCGACCTCGCGAGCGGGGTGACGATCCTGGCGCTGCCGATCCTGGCGGCGACGGGCACCCTGCACTTCGGCGTGCTCCTGCTCCTCATCTTCCTCAGCGGACTCCTCGACACCCCTGGCGACACCGCCAAGACGGTCATGCTGCCCGAGCTCGCCACCCGGGCCGGCACCCCGCTGGCGCGCGCGGCCGGCGCGCAGTCGGCCGTGCAGCGCAGCGCGTCGATGGTGGGTGCAGCGGTGGCCGGCGTGCTGATCGGCGTTCTCGGTGCTCCGGGCGCGCTCTACGTGAACGCCGCGACCTTCGCCGTGTCGGCGCTGCTGATCGCGGTGTTCATTCCGCGGATGCCGCGGCCGGCGGCATCCGGGGCCGAGCAGCCGGCCGAAAGCGGCGCCGGCTACTGGCGCGGATTCGCCGACGGCCTGCGCTGGCTGTGGTCGAACGCGCTGCTGCGGGGGATCGTGGTGCTCGTCATGGTGACCAACGCCACCGACACGGCCGGGCTCACCGTGCTGTTCCCGGTCTACGCCGCGGAACGCCTCGGCTCTGCCTCGGCGCTCGGCTTCATGGTGGCCTGCTTCGCCGGTGGGGCGCTGCTCGGCGCCGTGCTGTTCGCGGCCGTGGGCCATCGGGCGTCCGGCCGCGGCCTGTTCGTGCTCTTCTTCGTGCTCGCCGGTGTTCCGCCCTACCTGGCGATGGCATTCGACGTGCCGTTGCCCGTGCTGTTGGCGGTCCTGGCCTTCTCGGGGCTGGCCGCAGGCGGGATCAATCCGATGATGTCGACCGCCCTGTTCGGCCTGATCCCCGAGCCGATGCGGGCCCGTGTCTTCGGGGCGATGAGCGCCGGCGTCTCGGCGGCGATGCCGATCGGCGCCTTCCTCGGCGGTGCGTCGATCGCGGCGTTCGGGCTCGGCCCGACGCTGCTCGGAGCGGCCGGCGTGTATGCGGTCGCAACGCTGACGCCGCTGTTCGGGCGGAGCTGGCGCGGGCTCGGTGACGCGGGGCGGCCGGCATCCGCTGCGGGCGGCGCGGAGGGCGAGAATGTGCCGGCGCTCGGTACCGAGCCCGGTGTCAGTGTAGGCAAGTAGCATTGCAGGGTGGTCACCGCTCTCTATCGCCGATACCGGCCAGAAAACTTTGCCGAGATGATCGGTCAGTCGCAGGTGACCGATCCGTTGATGACGGCCCTGCGCACCAACCGTGTCAATCACGCCTACCTCTTCAGCGGCCCGCGCGGCTGCGGCAAGACGACGTCTGCCCGCATCCTGGCGCGCTGCCTGAACTGTGCAGAGGGCCCGACCGACACCCCGTGCGGCGTGTGCCCGAGCTGCGTCGAACTCGCCCGTGACGGCGGCGGATCACTCGACGTCGTCGAGATCGATGCGGCCAGCCACGGTGGCGTCGACGACGCCCGCGATCTGCGTGAGCGCGCGATCTTCGCGCCGGCCCGCGACCGCTACAAGATCTTCATCATGGATGAGGCGCACATGGTGACCTCGAGCGGCTTCAACGCGCTGCTCAAGATCGTCGAAGAACCGCCGGAGCACGTCAAGTTCATCTTCGCGACGACCGAGCCGGAGAAGGTCATCGGCACGATCCGCTCCCGCACCCACCACTATCCGTTCCGGCTGGTGCCGCCGGGGCCGATGCTCGAATACGTGCAGACGCTCTGCGAGGCCGAAGGCGTGACGGTCGCTCCCGGCGTGCTCCCGCTCGTCGTGCGCGCCGGCGGCGGTTCACCGCGCGACACGCTCTCGCTGCTCGACCAGCTGATGGCCGGTTCCGAGGCGGCATCCGTCGACTATGAGCGGGCCGTCGCGCTGCTCGGCTACACCCACGGTGCCCTGCTCGACGAGGTCATCGACGCCATCGGCGCGCGCAACGCCGGGGGAGCGTTCGAGGCCGTCGACCGCGTCATCCAGACCGGACAGGACCCGCGCCGTTTCGTCGAGGACCTGCTCGAACGCCTCCGCGACCTGATCGTGGTCGGGGCCAGCTCGCCGGCCGCCGCCGCGTCGGTGCTGCGTGGTGTCCCGCAGGATGAGCTCGACGCCATGGGCGCTCAGGCCAACCGCTACGGGCAGGCCGAGCTCTCGCGCACCGCGGACATCGTGAACGCCGCCCTCACCGAGATGACGGGCGCGACCTCGCCGCGGCTCCACCTCGAGCTGATGATCGCACGCGCTCTTGTGCCCTCCAGTGACGAGTCCGAACGCGGTGCGCTTGCCCGTGTTGAGCGCCTCGAGCGTCGTGTCGGTGTGACGGATGCCGCAGCTGAGCAGCCTGTCGCCGCTCCGCCCGCAGCCCGCGTCGCCGCGCCGGCCGCAGCCCCCGCTGCAACGCCTGCGCTCGCCACCGCACCCACGTCGACGCCGGCCGCCGCGAGGCAG